>NZ_RBXX01000002.1:2708578-3009531 GCF_003635025.1 Saccharopolyspora antimicrobica
ACCGCTACGCGGTGCTGCCCGCTGGCACACTGGTGGTGGTCCGAGCCCTGCCTGCGGCGGGCGATGCCTCCAGTCGCGAACTCGGCGCGGACCTGGACGCGGCCTTCCGGAAGCTCCGCGTCCTCGACCCCGATGGTCCGGCGACAGGTTCCAGGTGATGGCTCAGGACCACCAGCACGATGAACGGCTCCGCGCGCCCGCTCGGCGCCCGAGCCCGTTCGCCTGGGTGCTGCTCGGTCCGGTGCACGCCTACCGCAAGGTGATCTCCCCGCTGCTGCCGCCGATGTGCCGGTTCTACCCGAGTTGCAGCACCTACGCGGTCGAGGCGTTGACCACGCACGGCCTGTTCCGCGGTGGTTGGCTCACCCTGCGCAGACTGCTGCGCTGCGGTCCCTGGCACTCTGGAGGAATCGACCCGGTGCCGCCACCTCGTGAGCGCGCCGCCCCTGCCCGAGCACCCGAGAAACCTGCCGAGGAGTAGCCCGCGTGCTGGACTTCATCTACTACCCGGTGTCGGCCATCCTGTGGTTCTGGCACAAGGTGTTCGGCTTCCTGCTCGACCCGGCCAGCGGTTACGCCTGGGCGCTGTCGGTCATCTTCCTCGTCTTCACGCTGCGCGCGCTGCTGTTCAAGCCGTTCGTGCACCAGGTGCGGTCGATGAAGAAGATGCAGGAGTTCGCCCCGCAGATCCGCGAGCTGCAGGCCAAGTACGGCGACGACCGGCAGAAGCTCGCGATGGAGATGCAGAAGCTGCAGTCCGAGCAGGGCTTCAACCCGCTCAGCGGCTGCCTGCCGGTGCTGGTGCAGGTGCCGGTGTTCTTCGGCCTGTTCCACGTGCTCAACGGCTTCAAGCCGGGCGCACCGTCGAACTACATCTTCGACGCCAACGACGTGGCGTCCTTCGTGGCCGCGGACTTCTTCGGCGCCAAGCTGTCCAACACGATCAGCCAGTCCCCCGAGATTCTGGCCTCCTTCGGCACCGACCGCATCGAGATGATGCTCGTGGGCGTGCCGCTGATGATCGCCGCCGCGATCGCCACGCACTTCACCGCCCGCCACTCCGTGCAGCGCCAGACGGCGGACGCGGCCGCCCAGCCGCAGACGGCCGTGATGAACCGGATGACGCTGTGGATCTTCCCGACGTTCGCGATCATCGGTGGTCCGTTCCTGCCGCTGGCGATCCTGATCTACTGGCTGGCCAACAACTTCTGGACGCTGGTCCAGCAGCGCCTGGTGTTCAGCCGGATCGACCGCGAGGAGGCAGCGCAGGCAGGCGCGCCCGCGGTCGTCGAATCCACCGTCGTGGACACCACCCCGGCGCCGGAGTCCGGCACCGGCGAGGCCGCGGACACGACCAAGGACCAACCCGGTGAGATCCCCGGGGTGATCGAAGACCGTTCTCGCGACACGGACAAGCCGGGCGAGACCCGGTGAGTGCGGCGCGAACCCTGGAGAGGAGACACCCAGTGTCCGAAACCGTGCAGGAGTCGAGCCCGGCTGCACCCGAGACCGATGCTGCCGAGGCCCCTTCCAACACCGAAACGCTGCTGGTGCAAGAGGGCGACATCGCGGGTGACTACCTGGAGCGGCTGCTGGACCTGCTGGACTACGACGGGGACATCGACCTCGACGTGGAGGCCGGCCGCGCGGTGGTCAGCATCGACGGCGGCGACGACCTGGAGAAGCTCGTCGGTGGCCGCGGCCAGGTGCTGGAGGCGCTGCAGGAGCTGACCCGCCTCGCGGTGCAGCAGGAGACCGGCGTGCGCAGCCGGCTCATGCTGGACGTCGCGGGCTGGCGCGCCGCTCGCCGCCAGGAGCTCAGCGAGCTCGGCCGCACCACCGCGGAGGAAGTCCTCTCCAGCGGCAAGGAAGCCCGCCTGCGTCCGATGACCCCCTTCGAGCGCAAGATCATCCACGACGCGGTCGCCGCGGTGGACGGCGTCCACAGCGAGAGCGAGGGCGAGGAGCCCAACCGCAAGGTGGTCGTCTTCAAGAGCTGACCGCTCCCCGACCGCGTTCCCAATGCCCCCGTCTTCGGACGGGGGCATTGTTGTTTTCCGGGCCGGATCGCGGTAGACCTTGATCCGGGCCGCTCGCCGGTCGTGTTTCACGTGAAACGTCGGCCGACGAGAAACGTCACCGTGACATTAGTTCCCGGAGTGGTTGGACGGGGCAATTCGATCGGTTATGACCCCTTCTCCCCTGCCTGTCGGCACGGGGCACGTAGCGGCATCGTCCGAACCGGTGGAAGACGTCCTCGGACGCGCCGGAGGGGTTGATGGTGATTGCGGAGTGCTATCCGGCAGGCTTGGTCGGAGATTCCTTGGTTCCACGTGAAACATCGGGGTGAATGCTTTGACCGAGCCTGCGGCGGCGCGGGTCGTGTTCGGTGATCGGCTGGACCTGGCCGAGCGGTTCCACGAGATGCTCCAGGAGCACGGGATCCGCCGCGGACTCATCGGTCCGCGCGAGCTGGACCGGCTCTGGGAAAGACATCTGTTGAACTCTGCGGTGATTGCGGAGTTGCTGCCACCGAATTGCCGGGTGTTGGACGTAGGCTCTGGGGCAGGGTTGCCGGGCATCCCGCTGGCGATCGCCCGCCCGGATCTCAACCTGACCCTGTTGGAGCCGATGGCTCGACGGGTGACGTGGTTGCAGGAAGTCATCACCGAGTTGGAGCTCAACGTCGAGGTGGTGCGCGGACGTGCCGAGGAGGGCCCGGTGCGAGAGCGGCTGGCCGACCAGGACGTCGTGACCGCGCGCGCTGTCGCCCCGATGGAACGGCTCGCGAAGTGGTGCCTCCCCCTGCTCCGGCAGGGCGGACGGCTGCTCGCCATGAAGGGCGAGAGCGCGGCGGAGGAGCTGGAGCGGGATGCGGCGGCCATCGCTGCGGTCGGTGGCGGTCGTGGCGAAGTGGTGTCGTGCGGTGTCGGTGCGCTCGAAGTGCCGACGACCGTCGTCGTGGTGGAACGGGTCGCGGCGACCCGAAATGCGTCCGGTCGGCGTCGTGACGGTGCACGTCGAACGAGAAAGGATCGTGGACGGTGAATCCGGAGTCAAACGGAGCGGGTCGTGTTTCACGTGAAACGAAGGGCCGTGCGGTGGGCGGTATGCGGTTCCCCTCCGGTCCGACGAGCGGGGATCCCGCGATGAGCTTCGGGAAGGACGACATCGGCTGGACGCCGATCATGGAGGAGGCTCAGCGGGCGACCCGGGTGCTGCACCCGGAGACGCTGGAGCTCCCCCGCCCCAGCCATCGGCGCATCATCACGGTCGCCAACCAGAAGGGCGGCGTCGGCAAGACGACGAGCACGGTGAACCTCGCGGCCGGGCTCGCGCTGCACGGGCTCAACGTGCTCGTGATCGACCTCGACCCGCAGGGCAACGCCAGCACCGCGCTCGGCGTCGAGCACCGCTCCGGGACTCCGTCGGTCTACGAGGTGCTGCTGGGCGAGATGAGCATCGCCGACGCGGCGGCGCAGAGCACCCAGTCGAAGAACCTCTGGTGCGTGCCCGCGACCATCGACCTGGCCGGGTCGGAGATCGAGCTCGTCACCATGGTCGCGCGGGAAGGCCGGCTGAAGGAGGCGCTGAACTCCGAGGCGGTCAACCAGCTGGCGCCGGACTACGTCTTCATCGACTGCCCGCCGTCGCTCGGCCTGCTCACGGTGAACGCGATGGTCGCCGCGCACGAGGTGCTGATCCCGATCCAGTGCGAGTACTACGCGCTGGAGGGGCTCGGTCAGCTGCTCCGCAACATCGAGCTGGTGCAGTCGCACCTGAACCCCTCGCTGTGGGTGTCGACGATTCTGCTGACCATGTACGACGGGCGCACCAAGCTGGCCGATCAGGTCACCGCCGAGGTGCGCGGTCACTTCGGGGACCTGGCGCTGCGCACCGTGATCCCGCGCAGTGTGAAGATTTCCGAGGCGCCGGGCTTCGGGCAGACGGTGCTGACCTACGACCCGGGCTCGCGCGGTTCCATGAGCTACCTCGACGCGGCGCGGGAGATCGCCGAACGGGGTGTGGAGAGGACGACGGCATGAGCGAGCGCAGAGGCGGTCTGGGACGCGGCATCGCTGCCCTGATCCCCAGCGGTCCCCCGGCGGGTGCGGACGGAGCTGCGCTGAGCGGCACGACGGTGCGCGGCGGTCCCGGTCTGCGCCGGCCGGAGCCGCCCACCCCCGAGGTTTCACGTGAAACCAGCGGCGGTGAGGTGGCGGGCGCGGTCTACCGCGAGATCGCCATCTCCTCGATCACGCCGAACCCGAAGCAGCCGCGGCAGGTGTTTGACGAGGAGGCGCTGCAGGAGCTGCAGCACTCCATCCGCGAGTTCGGCTTGATGCAGCCGATCGTGGTGCGCGAACTGGAGACCGACCGGTTCGAGCTCATCATGGGCGAGCGCCGGTGGCGCGCCTCGCAGCTGGCCGGGCTGGACGTCATCCCGGCGATCGTCCGCAAGACGCAGGACGACGCGATGCTGCGGGACGCCCTGCTGGAGAACATCCACCGCGTCCAGCTCAACCCGCTGGAGGAGGCGGCGGCCTACCAGCAGCTGCTGGGCGAGTTCGGCGTGACGCACGACGAACTCGCGGACCGGATCGGTCGCAGCCGCCCGGTCATCACCAACACCATCCGGCTGCTGAAGCTGCCGCTGGAGGTCCAGCGGCGGGTGGCCGTCGGCGTGCTGTCGGCCGGGCACGCCCGCGCACTGCTCAGCCTGGAGGACGTCGGTCAGCAGGAGGAGCTGGCGAAGCGGATCGTTGCGGAGGGGCTTTCGGTCCGGGCGACCGAGGAGCAGGTGACGCTGCTCAAGCGGGAGGCGCCGAAGAAGAAGGCGGAGCCGAAGAAGCCGATCCAGTCCCCCGGGCTCGACCGGCTGGCCAACCGGCTGTCCGATCACTTCGACACGAGGGTCAAGGTCGAGCGCGGTCGCCGGAAGGGCCGGATCGTCGTGGAGTTCGGCTCGGTGGACGACCTCGAACGGGTCGCAGAGTTGATCTTGGGTGAACAGGCCCGTGGACTCGGTGAGTAATGACACCGGGCTCTTTTGTCACGGTGACGATGACGCTGAGTGATCAGTTTTGCGATTTCAATTGAAATTGGACGTCCAATTTCAATTGAAATCGCACCCTACCCATCCGGGCATCTCGGTTGGGGAGGAGTCGGACGGACGGCGAGGGCCGGTCTCCCGCAGGAGGCCGGCCCTCGTTTCACGTGAAACATCGCGTCAGTGCGCGCGCGAGATCGCCCGCTCGACGAGTCCGGCGAAGACCTCCCCCAGCGACCGGCCCGCGGCCTCGACCGCCATCGGCAGCAGCGAGGTCTCGGTCAGCCCGGGCGACACGTTGACCTCCAGGAAGTGCGGCGTCCCGTCGCGGTCGATGATCGCGTCGGTCCGGGAGACGTCGCGGAGCCCGAGCAGGCGGTGCGCGGCGATCGCGAGCTCGGCCGCGGCCGCCGCCGCTTCCGCCGGGATCTCGGCGGGCGTGCGGTAGCTCGTGAGACCGGCGGTGTAGCGGGCGGTGTAGTCGTAGACGCCGTCGGCCGGTTCGATCTGCACCGCGGGCAGTGCCTCCGGTCCGTTCGGCCCGTCGATGACGGTGATCGCCACCTCGGTGCCCTCGACGAACTGCTCGACGAGCACGGTGTCGCCGTACGAGAGCGCCCCCACCATCGCCGACGGCAGCTCGGCGGCATCGCGCACCACGTGCGCGCCCAGCGCCGAACCGCCCTGGTCCGGCTTGAGCATCAGCGGCAGTCCGAGCTTGGCCACGAGCGCGTCCAGGACGGCCTGCGCGCCCAGCTCGCGGAAGGTCGCGTGCGGCAGGGCGACCCAGTCCGGGGTGGCCAGGCCGGCGCGGGCGAGCTCCGCCTTCGCGGTCGGCTTGTCCCACGCCCTGCGGCACGCGTGCGGGCTGGTGCCGACGTACGGGACGCCGAGCATGTCCAGCACGGCCTGCACCGCGCCGTTCTCACCCTCTCCCCCGTGCAGCGCGATCACGACCGCATCGGGGCGCTCCTGCTCGACGCGGGACAGCAAGCGGGCGTCGGCGTCCCACTCCGCCACGGTGACGCCGACCGAACGCAGCGCCGCCGACAGCCGGCGCCCGGAGCGCAACGACACCTCGCGCTCGTGCGAAAGCCCACCTGCGAGCACGGCGACCCAGCGATCAGACACTCAACAACACCCCTGGAAAGTAGTAGTCCACTGTGCACCGCGGAAATCCCGTGCACAGTGGACCGTTTCGGAAACCGGGAAACCCTCAGAACCTGTCTCTGATCTTAGTTCTGCTCTTCGTCTTGAAGCGGCGCAGCCGCTTAGCCCACCCCCGCAGCTTGCACCGCTGCGGGTTCTAAGCGTTCGCCTGGCGAGGACAGCCCGAGCGCCGTGTATTGGTCATGCATAAGTCCGGGCTCCCGGAGTCCAGGCGGGCGCTGAGATTCCGCCACCCGCACCGCCACGCAAAACGAGTTCGTCAGAAACCGTTTTACGCCGTGTCGGGAGACGGGGCCTGCGGTCCCGGCACGCTGCGCTGCGGCACGGTGCCGAAGGTGCGGACCAGCTCCATCTCCTCGGTCAGCGTGTTGGCCAACCGGCGGACGCCCTCGCGGATCCGCTCCGGCGTCGGGTAGCAGTAGGACAGTCGCATCTGGCGGCTGCCGAATCCGCCTCGGTAGAAGCCGGTTCCGGAGACGTAGGCGACCCGCTGGGTCACCGCACGCGGCAGCATCGCCTTGGTGTCCACGCCCTCGGGAGTGGTCAGCCAGACGAAGAACCCGCCGTCCGGCCGGGTCCACGTGCAGCCCGCGGGCATGTACTGCTCCAGGGCGCTGAGCATCGCGTCGCGGCGCTCCCGGTACTGCTCCTGGAAGATCTTGATCTGGCCCTGCCAGTCGTGCGTGCTCAGGTAGCGCGACACGATCATCTGGTTCAGCGTGGGCGGGCACAGGGTGGCCGACTCGGCGGTCAGCACCAGCTTCTCGCGGATCGCGTGCGGCGCGAGCACCCAGCCGACCCGCAGGCCGGAGGCGAAGGTCTTGGAGAACGAGCCGAGGTAGACCACGTTGTCGGCGTCCATGCTGCGCAGCGCGGGCAGCGCCTTGCCGTCGAAGCCGAGCAGGCCGTACGGGTTGTCCTCCACCACGAGGATGCCGTGCTGGGCGCAGATCTCCAGGATCTCGGCGCGCCGCGGCAGGGCCAGCGTGATGCCGCCCGGGTTGTGGAAGTTCGGGATCGTGTAGAGGAACTTGATCCGCTTGCCCTGCGCCGTCACGTCCGCGATGGCCTGGCGCAGCGCGGACGGGTCGAGGCCGTCGTCGTCCATCGCCACGTGGACCACTTCGGCCTGGTACGCGGCGAAGGAACCGAGCGCGCCGACGTAGGACGGGCCCTCGGCGAGGATGACGTCACCGGGATCGCAGAAGATCCGGGTGACCATGTCCAGGGCCATCTGGGAGCCCGAGGTGACCACCACGTCGTCCGGGTGCGCGGAGATGCCCTCCAGCGCCATGACGTCGCAGATCTGCTCGCGGAGCTCCGGCACGCCGTGGGCGGAGCCGTACTGCAGCGCCACCTGCCCGTCCTCGGACACCAGGCGCCCCACCTCGGCGGCCAGCGAGTCCAGCGGGAGCGCGGCCAGGTTCGGCATGCCGCCGGCCAGCGAGACCACCTCGGGGCGGCTGGCGACGGCGAAGAGAGCTCGGATCTCGGAAGCGGTCATCCCTGCGGTCCGCTCGGCGTAGTGCGCCCGGTACGCGTCCAGGTTGCGTGCGGGCTTCTCCGGCGGGTTCGGCTGACTTCCGTGATCCGTCATATCGCGCTCCGGTTTCGGTTGTGCGCACTGCTCGTCCCCGGCCGGGCCGGGAACGATTCCGGCGATTCTATAGGTCCTATCGCCAGGACCCCGCTCAGATGTAACGAGCGCCTCCTACAAACCGACCCGTCGGTAACCCATCTCACCCCATCGGGTCGCTGTCGGTGCTCGGCGGAGCTTCCGGTGCCGGGGCGCGGGCGCTTATCCTGGCCACATTCCCGCCGGAGGTGCGGGTTCGTGCGGGTTCTCCAGGAGGTCAGGTGTCGCGACGTGTCGTCGGCGTCACGCTGGACAACCTCGACGACCTGCCCAAGCGGTGTCGCCGGTGCGTCTTCTGGGAGCTCGCACCGCACATCCGGGAGCAGGCCGAGGAGTTCGGCGAGACCGAACTGGAGAAGGAGGCCTGGGTCTCCAGCGTGCTGCTGGAGTGGGGCTCTTGCGGCCGCATCATCTACGTCGACGGCGTTCCGGCGGGCTACGCGATGTACGCCCCGCCTGCCGCCGTGCCCCGCGCAGCGGCCTTCCCCACTGCCCCGGTCAGCGCGGACGCGGTGCTGCTGACCGCGCTGCGCGTGCTGCCGGAGTTCGAGCACGGCGGCCTGGGCCGGGTGCTGGTGCAGAACGTGGCGAAGGATCTGACGCGCCGCGGGGTGAAGGCCGTGGAGGCCTTCGGAGACCTGCAGGGCACCGCTGAGAGCTGCGTGATCCCGGCCGGGTTCCTGCAGCAGGTCGGGTTCAAGACGGTCCGCCAGCACCCCAAGTGGCCGCGGATGCGCCTGGAGCTGCGCACCGCGATCTCCTGGAAGGAAGACGTCGAAGCGGCCCTGGAGCGCCTGCTCAGCTCGGTGACCATCAAGACCGCCGAGCCGGTGATCGGCGGCGCCTGAGTCGCCAGATCACCAAGTCGACAAATCGCCCAGGGCTGTCACCTGGCACGCGATTTCAATTGAAATCAGACGTCCAACTTCAATTGAAATCGCGTTCGACGCGAGGGTCAGGCACCTTCGGCCCGGGCCAGTTCGTGGCGGAGCAGGTCGTCGAAGGTGAAGGTGCCGGTCGGCTGGTCGTCCTTGCCCAGCAGGTACAGGCGCTTCACCGCGACCAGCAGGCCCTCCGCGATGACGTCGCGGAACGCCGGGTCCAGCAGGCGGGAGCGGTCGCGGGCGTTGGTCAGGTAGCCCAGCTCCATGCGCACCGCGGGCATCCGGGTCAGGCGCAGCACGTCCCAGGTCTTGGCCTGGGTGTGGCAGTCCCGCAGGCCCGTCCGCGCGACGATCTCGCGCTGCAGGAAGCCCGCCAGCGCCTCCCCCACGGTCGAGGTGGTGCCGTTGCCGGTGCCGAAGTGGAAGCTCGCCACGCCCTCGGCCAGCGGCGAGTGGTTGGCGTCGATGTGCAGCGACAGGAACATGTCCGCGCCCGCCTCGTTGGCGAACCCGGCGCGGTCGGCGTCCGGCGGGCAGGCGTTGGGCCCGCGGGTGATCAGCGCCTCCATGCCGGTGGCCACCATCCGGCCCTCCAGCCGGCGGGCCAGGTCCCAGGTGAGGTCGGCCTCGCACACGTCGCCGATGCAGGCGCCGCGGTCCGGGCCGCCGTGACCCGGGTCGATCACGATGCGCTTGCCGCGCAGCCGCGGCCCGGCGCGGCGCACCTTCTCCTGCTCGCGCAGGTACACCGGGCGGCCACCGCGGACCTTCGGCGCGAGCTGCCGGAGCGCCCGCAGCGTGCCCGGTCCGCAGATGCCGTCGGGGTTCAGGCCGTACTCGCGCTGGAAGCTGCGCAGCGCCTGCTCGGTCTCCCGGCCGAAGATGCCGTCCGGGCGGCCTGCGTCGAAGCCCAGCTCCAGCAGCCGCTCCTGCAGCGCGAACACGTCGTCGCCGCTGATCGGCTTGGACACCAGGAACGCCAGCGACCGGTCGCCGAGCCGCCAGCGGGCCTCGGTGAGCGCGCGGTAGGTCGCCGGGCCCACCACGCCGTCGGTGATCAGCCCGCGTTGTTGCTGGAAGACCCGAACCGCCTGTTCCACCGCGTCGTCGAACAGCGCCGGATCCGTCCGGCCGTTGGCCGCCAGCAGACCCAGCGCTGCAAGGGTGTTCCTGATCTCGGCAACGGCCGGACCGACGTCACCGCGGTGGAGCAGCTGCATGCACTCCTCGCTCGATTCAGGCGCCGGGTGCACCGGCGCGGAGGATGGTCGGGTACGTCCCGCTGTCCCGTTCGCGTGGCGGGTCGCAGAACACGAACCCGTCGGGTAATTGTGCCTTGTGCGCCGGGACTCGGCGCTGCGGCCCACGGCCACCGGGCGGACGTGCGACAACGGTGCGTGGGTGCGCGATCTCTCCTGGTGCGCAAAAACACGGTCCCGCCGTCACTGTCATATCGACATGACGGCGGGACCGCGTTATTCGGTTGCCTCGGATGGAGTCCGATTTCACAGACCCCGGCGACCCTTGGTGGCGAACGACCTCACAGGTAGTCGGCCAGGTCGTTGAGCAGCGCGGCCTTCGGCTTGGCACCGACGATCTGCTTGACCGGCTCGCCGTCCTTGAACAGCAGCAGGGTCGGGACGGACATCACCTGGTAGTCGCGCGAGATGCTGGGGTTCTGGTCGATGTCCAGCTTGGCGATGGTGATCTTGTCGCCGTGCTCGTCGGCGATCTCCTCCAGGACCGGGGCGACCATCTTGCACGGGCCGCACCAGGTGGCCCAGAAGTCCACCAGCACGGGCTTGTCGCTGTCCAGGACCGTGCTCTTGAAGGTGTCCTTGTCGACGGTCACGGTGTTGCCGGCCATTTCTTCTCCCTACTTGTTGGTCGAGTCAGCTCAGTTCGCCGGGCCGTACCCGCCGCCGACGAGCTCGGCGACGGTCTCAGCGGCGGGCGTGTCGTGCTCGGCGAGCCAGCGCTCGGCGTCGATGGCGGCGGAGCAACCCGAACCGGCGGCGGTGATGGCCTGCCGGTAGGTGTGGTCCACCAGGTCGCCCGCGGCGAACACGCCGGGGATCCCGGTGTGCGTGGTGGGCTGCTGGACCCGCACGTAGCCCTCGTCGTCGACGGTGACCTGGTCGCGCACCAGCTGGCTGCGCGGGTCGTGGCCGATGGCCACGAACATGCCCGCCACGGCCAGCTCGGAGGCCTCGCCGGTGACCGTGTCGCGCAGCTTGAGCGCGCTGACGCTGCCGTCGCCGACGACCTCGGTGACCGCCTTGTTGGTCAGCCACTTGATCTTTTCGTTGGCGCGGGCGCGCTCCAGCATGATCTTGGAGGCGCGGAACTCCTCGCGGCGGTGGATGATCGTCACCGAGCGCGCGAAGCGGGTCAGGAAGGTGGCCTCCTCCATCGCCGAGTCGCCGCCGCCGATCACGGCGATGTCCTGGTCGCGGAAGAAGAAGCCGTCGCAGGTCGCGCAGGCCGACACGCCGTGGCCGAGCAGCCGCTCCTCACCCGGAACGCCCAGATAGCGGGCGGCGGCGCCCATGGCCAGGATGACCGCCTTCGCGCGGTACTCCACGCCGTTGGCCAGAACGGTCTTCACCTCGCCGGTCAGGTCGAGGCGCTCCACGTCCTCGGCCCGCAGCTCGGCGCCGAAGCGCTCGGCCTGGGAACGCATCTGCTCCATCAGGTCGGGACCCATGATCCCGTCCTTGAAGCCGGGGTAGTTCTCCACGTCGGTGGTGGTCATCAGCGCACCGCCGAACTGGGTTCCCTCGAAGATCAGTGGTTCGAGCTCCGCCCGCGCGGCGTACACCGCTGCGGTGTACCCGGCCGGGCCCGAGCCCACGATGATCACGTTGCGGACGTCGCCAGTCACCGCGCCCCTTCCGTCGTAGCGTCCCCGCCGCGCTCGGCGCGCGACCGTATCCGGCACAACGCGATCCTATTCGGCTCTGTTCCCGATCAAGGGAAGCCGGTGCTTCAGGGCACAGCGAAGCGCCCCGCACCACCAGGAGGGGCTGGGAACGGCATGCGCGGGAGGTGGCGATTCCCGTGGAACCGCCACCTCCCGCGAGTGCGCCGCTAGCCGCCGAAGGTGCTGTCGGAGATCTTGGCCGGGTTGTCCGGACCGCAGTCCGGGGCGACCGTTAAAAGGCGGAACTCGCCGAGCGCGCCGGCTGGCAGGACCATCAGCTGCGCCGGCTTCCCGTCGAGCGTGATCTCCCGCGCGCCGAGCGGTTTGCCGCTGGTCACGCCGTTGGCCTGCAGGCAACCGAGGAGCTGCTGCGGATCGCTGAGCGAGCCGAGGTACTGGCTGCTGTTGAGCGCATCGGCGAACTGCTGGCCGTTGAGGCTGACCTGGCCGCCCTGCAGCGCCAGCGGTGGCTTCGAGCTCGGTGCCGGGCTCGGCGGTTGCTGGGCCTGCGGCGTCGAGCTCTCGGTGTTGTTGGGCAGCACCGAGAACACGACGGCAGCCGCTGCCGCGGCGACGCCGACCATCCCGGCACCGAGGGTGAAGCGCCGACGGCGGCGCTGCTTCGCAGCCGCGAAGTCGATCACCTGACCGCCCTGCTCGGCGGCCGGAGCGGCCGGAACCGCGGGTTGCTGCTGCTCGGCCCAGGCCCGGACCTCATTCTCGAGCGCTGCGTCGATGCGAGCCGAAACATCGTCCGGGATCGTCAGCGGCGGCAGCTCTGCGAGTTCCGCGCTGGTGGCGTCCAACGCCGCCAGGATCTCCCTTGCCTCCGGGTCGTCCTGGACCTGGCTGCGGAGCTCCTCAGCCGTCTGCTCGTCCAGCACTCCCGCGTGGAGATCGGCTAGCAGGTCCAGAGACCACGGTGGCCCCTGCGGCGCCCCCGTGCGCCGGTGTTCGCCACTCATCGTCCCTCCCGTCGACGCATGGCCATCGCGTCATCTGGGACGTTCGCATCTGCACTTGGGTTCCGCAGGTGTCCCAGAAGTTTGGCGAGCTTGGCCCGCCCCCGTGCGCAACGGCTCTTCACGGTGCCGTCGGCAATGCCCAAGATCGACGCCGTTTCGGCCACCGAGTAGCCCTCGACGTCCACCAGCACGATCGCCGACCGCTGGTCTTCGGGGAGTTCGGCCAGCGCGTCCTGGACGGCCATCTTGGTGTCCTGCTCGGCGATGGCGTCTCGGGGCACGGCCGGCTCGGCGGGACCGGTGTCCGGCAGCGGCACGGTCGGTCGGGCCTGCCTGCGCCGGATGCGGTCCAGGCAGGCGTTCACCACGATCCGGTGCAGCCAGGTGGTCACCTGGGATTCGGCGCGGAACGACGAGGCGTTTCGGAAGGCCGAGATCATCGCGTCCTGAAGCGCGTCGGCGGCGTCTTCGTGGTCGCGCATGGTGCGCAGCGCAACAGCCCACAGCCGATCCCGATGTCGGCGGAAGAGCTCGGAGAACGCGTGCGGATCTCCGTTTGTATGCGCCGCGATGAGGTCGGCGTCCGATCTCACGGGGACAGACACGAGTCAGCACTTTACTGATCGTGAGTTCGAACATGGGTCCCAACCCGTGCTCGCGCTCACGACCAGGCCGTGCTGCGTTGAGCGGGCCAGGTCTGATCAGGCCGCGCTGCCGGACACCTTCACCTCGTTGATCCGGGCGACGAAACCGCCGCCGCCGGACGGCAGCTGGGTGATCAGGACCAGGATCTCCTGGGACGCCGATTCGGGGCTCAGCTTGATCGTGGTCGCACCCGCGGTCAGCACGCCCTGGCCGATCACCTTGGTGTCGACCAGGTTCTGCGTGCCGTTGACCTGCCGGACCTCCACCTTCGCCCCCGCGCTCGGCGAGTCGATGACGAGCTCCTGCAGCACCGACGGGTGGGCGAGCGTGAGCACCGCGCCGGTGCCGTTGCTGATGCCGCCCGGGCCCAGCTGCTGGCGGTAGTCCGCCGTCGCCCAGTAGGTACCCGGGTCGCCGTCGAACAGGTACGGGATCCGGCCCGGGGTGTCCGGGGTGCCGTTGGTGTTGTACGCCTCCGCGCCGGTGATCTGCACCGGAGTGGCCTGCGCCGGCGGGGGCTGTTCCTGGCCGCCCGGGTGGTTGCCGGTCTCGCCGATGACCTGGCCGGTGCCGCTGTCGCGGCCGGACTCGGTGAACACGCCGATCAGCGAGGTCGCGATCCAGGCGACGACCAGCAGGGTGGCCACCGCCAGCACGCCGACGCTGACCATCAGCTTCTTGCGCTTGGTCTCGTCCGGCTTGGGATCCTCGCGGCGCCAGACTTCGTTGCTCTCGCTGCTCGAAGCACCTTGACCGTTGGTGCTCGGCGTTTCGTAGGTGGCGTGCTGCTCCAGGACGCGGAGCACCGCAGCGCCGGTGCGGACACCGCCGGTGGTGCCGGTGGCATCCGGGTTGCCCAGCGCGCGCACCGCCACGGTGGACAGCTCCAGCGGAACGGTCGGCCGCAGCGTGCGAGGCGCGACGATGGTGCCGTCCGGCCCCGTCGGTGCGGTGGGCAGTCCTTCCGGCGCGTCGCCGAGCGCCCACCGGCCGGTGAGCAGCAGGTACAGCGCGGCGCCCAGGCCGCGCACGTCGTCGCTGGAGGTGGCCTTGGCCATCGGGCCGGGGAAGGCCATCCGGATCTCGCCGTCCGGCGTCACCCGGATCCGCTGCGGGTGGTCGGCGCCGAGCACCAGCCCGGCGTGGTGCGCCGCCTCGACCGCGGCGGCCAGCGGCTGCAGCAGCCGGGCCGCGGTGCCGGGCGGCAGCGGGCCTTCGGCGACCAGGTCGAGCAGATCGGTGCCGTGCGTCCACTCGGCGATCACGATGCCGAGGACGCCGTCCGGATCGTTCGACGACTGGGTGACGACGTCGAGCACTCGGGCCACGCCGATGTGGTTGAAGGTGCTCGCGTGCATCGCGCGTTCCAAGGTGCGCCGCGCGTTGGACGCCGCCTCGGCCTCCGAGCGGTCGCCGACCAGGATCGTCAGCGCGACATCACGGCCCAGCACGCCGTCCTTGGCGCGCCAGAGCTGGGCGTTGCAGCGATCGTCCACGCCGACCTGGGAAAGGAGCCGGTATCGGCCGTGGTCCAACACCCGGCCCGGGGTCAGCGCCTGCTCGGCCGAACCCTCGTCGCCGGAATCGTCGCGGTCCGCAGCGATCTGCTCGGTGGGTTTGCTGGTCACCTTCCCTCTCCCGCTCCTCCCGGTCCGCAAGGGGATGCGTACCACCCCTCTTCCCCGCACAGGAGGAGACTTCGACACCGAGGGTACGTGACGCGAAAGTCAGCGACGACGCAGCAAACCGGTGAGCCGTCCGATGGCGGGCTGTAGTTCGGCCACTCGCAGGATCGACATGAGTCCGAAGATCGCCCCGAAACCGACCGCGCAGCCCACCAGGAGCTGCAGCCAGCCGGTGCCCAGACCCGGCGGGCCGGGGATCACCGCGTCGACGCCGAGCGTGCTCGCCCAGCACAGCAACGCGCCCACGACCGATGCCGCCAACGTCTTCGCCAGCGTCTTGGTGAACCGGCGGCTGCCCAGCGCGCCGAGCCGGTGGCGCAGCCAGATCTCGCCGATCAGCCAACCGATGACGTAGGTGAACGAGTTCACGAAGGTAAGCCCGAACACCACTTGGTCGGGCTCCAGCACCAGGGGCAGCGCGAAGGCCATCAGCACCTTGGCGGCGGTCATCAGGGTCACGATCAGCGTCGGCGTGCGCGCGTCGTTCAGGGCGTTGAACGTGCGCATCTGCATCATCGTCAACGCGTAGGGCAGGACGCCGAAGGCCGACACGGCCAGCGCCAGCCCGAGCGTGGTGGCCTGCCCGGACATGTCGGACTTCACCGCGAACAGCGCCAGCGACAGCGGCACGCCGAGCGCGGTCATGACCGCGCTGACCGGCAGCAGGGTCACGGTGGACAGCCGGTTGCCCAGCGACAGGTCGTCGATGACCCGCTGGTAGTCGCCGTCCGCGGCGGCGGCGCTCATCCGCGGCAGGATCGCGGTCATGATCGAGAAGCCGATCACGCCGTACGGCAGCTGCAGCAGCATCCACACGTAGCTGTAGGTCGACCAGGCGCCCTCGGCGTTGTCGGTGGCCACCCGGCTCAGCGCGATCAGACCGACCTGGCTGACCGCGACGTAGCCGAGCATCCACAGCGCGAGGCCGCCGAACTCCGAGAGCCTGCGGTCCCAGCCCCAGCGCCAGCGCATCCGGAACCCGGTGCGGCGCAACGCGGGCAGCTGCACCAGCGCCTGGCAGAACACGCCGAGGGTGACGCCGATGCCGAGCACGAGCAGCTGCGGGTCGGTCATCGAGACCGGGTCCTCCGAGATCGCTCCCGGCATCAGCGCGAGCACGCTGATGGTGGCGATCACGACCAGGTTGTTCACCACCGGAGCCCAGGCCGGCGGGCTGAAGATCTGCTTGGACTGCAGGACCGCGCCGACCAGCGCGCTGAGCCCGTAGAAGAAGATCTGCGGCAGCAGCAGGTAGGAGAAGGCGGTGACCAGCGCCCGGTTCGAGGCTTCGGAGTCGGAGACCAGCGCCATCGTCAGCAGCGGAGCGGCGACCATCGCCAGCAGCGTGCCCACGGCCAGCACCACGGCCGCCAGCGTCATCAGCTGCTGCACGAACCGCTCGCCGCCGTCGGCGTCGCCCTTGCGGGCGCGCACCAGCACCGGCACCACGACGCTGGTCAGCACGCCGCCGATGAGCAGCTCGAAGAGCATGTTCGGCAGCGTGTTGGCCACGTTGAACGAGTCGTTGACGACGCCGAAGCCGACCACGCCTGCCAGCATCAGCTTCCACAGGAAGCCGGTGATCCGGCTGATCAGGGTGGCGATGGCCATCGAACCGCTGGCCTTGAGCAGCGACGGCTTGCCCTTGCCCGGCGAGACCGGGCGGATCACCTGGGTCTGCTCGGCGGCCTGCTCGGCCGCCTGGTCCATGCCGGGTTCCGGCGGGATCGCGGGGATCGGCTGGGTCTCGGCGACGTGCCACCCGCCGTGGACGGGCGGTGGTCCCGGGCGCGGGGCGGTGGCCGGTCGCCGGATCGGCTCGGTGGGGCGCGTCCCGGGGTGCGGTGCGCGACCGCTCATCCGCCCGGCATCCCTGTCTCGGTTCACTGCCTCAATCCTTCGCCCGCGCGGGAGTTGCCCGCCCGATCCTGTCGCTTCCGCGGTGCGCCGCCCCGAAAGTGTGATGGCACGGCATTCCGCCCAGGATCTCAGCCCGGGTTTCGATCACCTTCAGTGGTGGCGACCTGCGCGGTTTCCGGTGTGTCCGGGGTCTCCCCGGCCTGCTCCGCCGCGCGCCGCTTCTGCCTGGCGCGCAGGCGCTTGAAGATCCGCCGCGCGGACATGAGCACCAGCAGCGCCGCAGCGCTCAGGGTGATGATCAGGATGAGCGGTCCGTAGTTGCCGGACTTGTAGGTCAGCCGCTTCGTCTCACCGAACTGGGTGCCGTCCTGGGTGGACACCTTGACGTCGAGGATGAAGGTCCCGGCGCGCTGCGCGGTGGTCTGCAGCCAGAACACCCGCCGCGACTTCGCCGGGACGGTGCCCACTCCGCCGATGTCGGACTGCACCTGCACGCCCGGCACCGGCGGGATGCGGAACACCACGCCCACCGTGATCGGCAGGTCGTTGACCACGGTCAGCGGCGTCGGGCTGTCCGGCGAGGCGCCCACCAGCTGGGTCGAGGACTCCTCGATGCGGACCATGCCGAAGATCTTCTGGACGGTCCCCCTGGCCAGCCCCACCCAGTGCTCGGCGGCGCCCGGGTTCCCGCGCCATGCGCTGGACGCGCCGCGCAGCAGCCCGTTGACCAGCGGAGTGGTGATCCGGCCCGGCTCCACGTCGGAGGCCGGGTCCCGCTGCGAGGACCGGTACAGGTCGCCGACCTTGAAGTTCTGCTCGGCCAGCTGCCGCAGCACCGGCTGCGGAATCTCCGCCGCACCGGCTTCCACCGGGTAGCTCAGATCGGCTTCGGACAGCGTCGCCGGGTCCGGCTCGGGCAGCGAGCCGGGGCGGATCAGGCCGGCTTCGGTGAGGGACCGCATGCCGTCGAGCAGTTCGCGAAGGTCGTCGCCGCGGAGGTTCCAGCGGCGCGGCGGCGCCAGCACCGAGGTGGCGTCGCCGACGGAGCCCTGGGTCGCCCGGAAGGTGAGCGCGCCGAGCGCGTTCTGCGCCGACTCCAGCTGCGCGACCGGCGGCGAGAGATCGGTGGTCTTCCTCTCGGTGTCGCGCAGCGGGTCGAGCGCGCTGGTCATCAGCGGGTCGATCGGGATGGCGGTCATGTCGCGGCCGCGGATGCGCACCGGGTCCAGCGAGCCGGCCGGGATGTTCAACGACTGCGGCTCCAGCAGCGCGGTGCCGGGCAGGTCGCCGCTCGCCGGATCGGCCAGCGCGCCTTCGGCCGGCCACAGGACGCTGCGCGGTTCGACGCCCAGCACGTTCTTGTCCTTGAGCAGGTCGGCGCCGTCCAGCGCGATGTCGACCAGGTCGGGCAGCCCGGCGCGGGCGAGCGCCGCCACGTCGGCGTCGGCGTAGGGCAGCGCGACCACGCACCGGCCCGAGGTGACCTCCCGCAGCTTGCTCATCCAGAGGTTCGCGGCACCGGTGCCGATCCCGTCGGCGAGTTTGCCATCGGGCTGTTGCACCTGGTACGGCGTCTGCATCGCGCGGACCGTGATCAGCAGGTCGGGGTCGATGGCGAAGCACAGCGCGCTGCCCATCGGCGAGCCCGCGGGCGCGCTGTCGGCCACCGCCTGCAGCAGGTCGTGCAGCCGGCCGCCGGGCGCCAGCGAGGTGGACAGCGTGTCGTCGACCAGCACCGGGCGCATGCCGGGCAGCGGCTCGCGCACCAGCCGCGGGTAGTCGACGAGCGGCACCAGCATGCTGACCCCGGTGGGGTGCGCGGGCGGCGGCGCCGGGCTGCCCGGGGTGCTGAGCACCGGCAGCAGGAAGCGGGATTCGGCGATCCGCGCCCGGCCGCCCACCGCGGGCACGCCGTTGACGTTGACCAGCAGCGGGTAGACGCCGGGCTGGGTGAGCTGCAGCGAGTTCGGGCCGGTCAGCGGGATGCGCAGCTCGATGTCGATCCGCTGGCCGGGCGCCAGGCCGTCCGCGACCGAGGTGAACGCGGGTTCGGTGACCGTCGGGGTGGCGCTGCGCATGGCGCGCTGCACGGCGGGTTCGTTGGTGGCCGGGTTGCCGCGCTGGACGCGGGCCTCGATGCCGTTGATGGGGGTGTCGCCGGTGTTGGTCAACCGGCCGGAGATGACCACCTCGCCGGGGCCGCCGTCCGCGACCACCGACGGAGTGACTTTCGTCACGTCGAGATGGGCGGGGCTGTCGCCCTGCGCCGCGGCCGGCGGCGCCAAGGCCACCGGGAGACCTGCGAAAACCAGCACCGCGACCATCGCGGCCAGCAGAAACCTCAACCCGGCTCCGTCCCGCTACCTCGCACCGGACGGGCGCCGAGCCGATCGCCCGCCCCGTCCGCACCGTCGCCGCGCATGCTCAGCGCGCGGCGCACCAGCCGACGCTCGTCGGCGTAGGCCAGCACCTCGTCCAGTTCACCAAGCGGCACCCACGCCACCTCGGTGACCTCCACGTCCTCGTCGGAAAGCTCACCGCCCACCGCATCCAGCAGGAAGTGGTGCACGGTCTTGTGTATGCGCCGGTTGCCCGCGACGAACCAGTAGTCGATGGTGCCGATCGGGTTCACGACCCGACCGATGATCCCGGTCTCCTCGGCGACCTCGCGCACCGCGGTCTGCTCCGGGGTCTCACCGGCCTCGATGTGCCCCTTCGGCAGCGACCACAGCAGTCGGCCCTTGCGGTCCAGCCTCCCGATGATCGCAGCGCGCTCTTCGGTGCCGTTCACCACCAGCCCGCCCGCGGACGTCTCGTCGACGGTCCGCAGCCTGCGCCGCCGGCGTCGGTTCCGACGCCCCGGCTGAGCACCGCCGGAGCGGCCGGGCGACGGGGGCATGCAGCCGATGGTAGTGCGTGCGTGTTTCCAGCGGCCGACTTGCGTGGCGGTGCGGGTGGCGGAATCACCGAGGTCACCTGAATGCGCCGCGGGCTTCGGTGGTCGGGAACGTTTTGGCTGCTCATGGGCCTTGGGCGTGCTGGGGTGCCGTCGCTCGGGCGTCGTGCGGCGGCCGATATCCTGGTAAATCGTGTCCTCTCCTTCGCACCACGACCCCGCTTCGTCCGCCGAGCTGCAGGCGCGCGAGCGCCAAGCGCAGCGCAACGCCGTGGTCGAGCTCGTCCGGGTCGCACCCATCGCGGAGGAGCTCGCCGAGCGGTTCGCCGCGGCCGGGCACCGGTTGTTCCTGGTCGGCGGGAGCGTGCGGGACGCGCTGCTGGGCAGGCTGGGCACCGATCTGGACTTCACCACCGAGGCCCGGCCGGAGCAGGTCCGCGAGCTGCTGAACGGCTGGGCCGAGACGATCTGGGACACCGGGATCGAGTTCGGCACGCTCGGCGCCTACCGGCACGGCACGACGGTGGAGATCACCACCTTCCGCGCCGACACCTACGACCGGGTGAGCCGCAACCCCGACGTCGCCTTCGGCGACTCCATCGACGGCGACCTGGTGCGCCGCGACTTCACCGTGAACGCGATGGCCATCGAGCTGCCGAGCCGGACGTTCATCGACCGGCACGACGGGATGGCCGACCTGGCGGCGCGGCGGCTGGACACCCCCGCCGCCCCGGAGGACTCCTTCGCCGACGACCCGCTGCGCATGCTGCGCGCCGCCCGGTTCGTCTCCCAGCTCGGGTTCACCGCCAGCGACCGGGTGGTCCAAGCGATGACCGACATGGCCGCCGAGATCGCCCGGATCACCCCGGAGCGGGTCCAGGTCGAGCTGTCCAAGCTGTTGTGCGGCGAGTTCCCGCGGCGCGGCGTCGAACTGCTGGTGGAGACCGGGCTGGCCGACCACGTGCTGCCCGAGGTGCCCGCGATGAAGCTGGAGATCGACGAGCACCACCAGCACAAGGACGTCTACAGCCACTCGCTGACCGTGCTGGACCAGGCGATCGACCTGGAGCGCGCGGCGGACCCGGAGGGCGAGCCGGACCTGGTGCTGCGGCTGGCCGCGCTGCTGCACGACATCGGCAAGCCCGGCACCCGGCGCTTCGAGTCCGGTGGCGGGGTGAGCTTCCACCACCACGAGGTGGTCGGCGCGAAGATGGCCCGCAAGCGGCTGCGCGCGCTGCGCTACCCCAAGGACGTGATCAACCAGGTCGCCGACCTGGTGTTCCTGCACCTGAGGTTCCACGGCTACAGCGACGGCCAGTGGACCGACTCGGCGGTGCGCCGCTACGTCAACGACGCGGGTCCGCTGCTGCCCCGGCTGCACAAGCTGGTGCGGGCCGACTGCACGACCCGCAACAAGCGCAAGGCGGCGGGCCTGCAGCGCGCCTACGACGATCTCGAGGAGCGCATCGCCCGGATCGAGGCGGCCGAGGACCTGGCGAAGGTCCGGCCCGATCTGGACGGCAACGAGATCATGCGGCTGCTCGGCGTCGAGCCCGGCCCGGTGGTCGGCAAGGCTTGGAAGCACTTGAAGGAGCTGCGCCTCGACCGCGGGCCGATGTCTCACGAGGAAGCTGTCGAGGAGCTCCACAAGTGGGCCCGCGATCAGGGCATCGACGTTCCCTGATCGGAAATCCGCAGGTCAGCGCTTCAGTAGTAATACTGCGTGTTAATGCTTGCTGTTAGCTGTGGCTATTGAGAAGTGATTGCTGAAGATTCCGGCGGCCGGTGCGGCAATGTTCGGTCCAGGTGGGTCCGTGCACGGGCAACCAGTGAGATCATGTGCAGGTGGGATCAGACGCGGACGTGGAACCGGGGACGCTGCTCGTCGCCGCCCCACAGCTGCTGGACCGGAACTTCCGGCGGACCGTCGTGTACGTCATTCACCACCGCGCCGAGGGCACCCTGGGCGTCGTGCTGAACCGGCCGAGCGAGGTCACGGTGGGCGAGGTGCTGCCGAAGTGGGGCGAGCACGCGAGCGAGCCGCAGTCGTTGTTCGTCGGCGGCCCGGTCGAGCAGCGGACCGCGATCTGCCTGGCCGCGCTGCGCGCCGGTGAGGACACCGGGACGGTCTCCGGCATGGTCGGCGTCCGCGGACCGGTCGGGCTGGTCGACCTCGACGGCGATCCGGCGGACCTGGTGCCGAAGGCGCGCGGGCTGCGCTTCTTCGCCGGGTACGCGGGCTGGGAGCCGGGGCAACTGGCGGGTGAGATCGAGCGCGGCGACTGGATCGTGGTGCCCGCGCTGCCGGACGACGTGATCGCCGACCCGGGCTCCGAGCTGTGGGGCCGGGTCCTGCGCCGCCAGGGGCCGCCGCTGGCGTTCCTCGCCACCCATCCCGGAGACGTCCGCCTGAACTGAGCGGGGAGCAGCATGGACTTGCGAAGCGTGACGGTCGGGATGCCGGTCAGCGATCTGCGCCGCGCCGTGGAGTGGTACCAGCGCGTGTTCGCGCTCGCCGAGCCGGATCTCGAACCGGCCGACGGAGTGGTGGAGTTCCGGCTCGGCTCGATCTGGCTGCAGCTCGGCGAGGAGCCGACCGCCCGCTCCGGCGCCGAGGTCGTGACCCGCTTCGACGTCGCCGACGTCGCGGCGGAGCGGGAGCGCCTGGTCGGGCTCGGCGTCGAGGTCGGAGCGCTCGAGCACGTCCCCGGCGCGGTGGACTACTTCGACTTCGCCGATCCCGACGGCAACCGGCTCAGCTTCTACACCGAGCTGCCCTGGGGCTGAGTTGTCCCCAGGTTCTGAGAGTTGTCCACAAGCCTGTGGACAACTCAGGGCCAGTGGTCCGCGTACGCCAAAGAACCGCTGGCGTGGAAGCGAGCGCACCTCAGCATGCTGAGGTGCGGTGCCGAGCGGGCGGTGCCGGGCCGCGTGTCGCGGTCAGCCGCGGGGCAGGGCGCTGCAGCAGCCGCCCGCGCAGCCGCCGCAACCACCGGCCGCAGCCGGAGCGGGCATCGCCTCGGCGGCGCGGTTGCCGAGCACGCCGCCTGCGGTCATCAGGGCGAACGCCCCGACCAGGCCGAACACCGAGATCATCACCACGGAGAACGCCGAGGCCAGCATCGGCACCGATGCACCGGCCAGCAGGGCCGCCGCGCCACCGGCCAGCATCGCGGGCCCCGCCGCGCGGTTGGCGACCTCGAACGCCTCGTCGCTGCTCATGGCGGCGGGAGTGCGGACACCGACGTAGCGGTTGCGGGGCAGCTGCCCCCGCAGCCCCCGGAAGCCGAGCAGCAGCAGCGCCGCTCCGCCGAGGACCAAGATCGCGCAGAGGATCACCTGAACAGCGAGCACCCCACCAGAGTAGGAGAGCACCGGACTTGACCTGCGTCACGGTGCGGCTACGACCACCCCGCGGACCGTCCGAACCCGCCTCCGCCGCGCTCCATCCGCCCGGGGGCACGCAATTTCAATTGAAATCGGACGTCTGATTTCAATTGAAATTGCGCCAGTCACCCGCAGCCGTCGGCGTGTCGGGCGGCCGACACACCGACGTCGGATGCGACTTCCATTGAAATCGCGTACCGCCGCGGGCCGAGGCGCAACTTGATCGCCACCTGCCGGACACCCTGATCGGGTGTGCTGTGGCGCATGGCGAAGAAAACTGCGCTGAGCGGAGTGCTGGCCGCGGGGCTGCTGGTCGCGGCCGCGGCCCCGGCGACGGCCGGGCCCGACCGGGTCGAGCTGGTCGGCGAGACCACCCTGCCGCACGCGATGCAGTTCGACGGCACCACCGTCGGCGGGCTCTCCGGGATCGACTACAACCCGCAGACCGGGGAGTGGGTGCTGATCAGCGACGACCGCTCCGACAGGCAGCCGGCGCGGATCTACACCGGCCGCTTCGACGGCGGCGAGTTCCGGCTGACCGGCACGAACCCGCTGCTGCGCCCGGACGGCACCACCTACCCGCAGGGCACCGTGGACCCGGAGGACGTGCGCTGGGATCCGTGGACCGGCGAGATCTGGTGGACCAGCGAGGGCGAGCGCGCCCAGCAGCTGATCGACCCGACGGTCCGCCGCGCGAAGGCGGACGGCTCCTTCACCGGTGACCTGCCGATCGCCGACAACCTGCGGATGCGTCCGGAGACCGGCCCGAAGCAGAACGAGGTGCTGGAGGGGCTGACGCTGGCGCAGGGCGGCTCCCTGGTGGTCAGCGCGATGGAGGGCCCGCTGGTCGAGGACGGCGAGTCGCCGACCGCCGAGCACGGCGCGCTGTCCCGGATCACCGTGCAGACCCGCCACGGCCGCGTCCTCGGGCAGTACGCCTATCCGCTGGACCCGGTGTTCGCCGAGTCCCCGACCGGCGGTTTCGCCAACAACGGCGTCACCGCGATCCTGGCCGACCGGGGCGGCGACCACCTGGTCCTGGAGCGCTCCTTCGTCACCGGCGTCGGCAACTCGGTCCGGCTCTACCGGGTCAACCTGCGCAACGCCACCGACGTGCGCGACGTCGACTCGCTGGCCGGCGCCGACGTCCGCCCGCTGCGCAAGGAGCTGGTGGCCGACCTGGGCGACTTCGACCTGAGCACGGTGGACAACGTGGAGGGCATGACCTGGGGCCCGTGGCTGCCGGACGGCCGCCGCAGCCTGGTCCTGATCAGCGACGACAACTTCTCCCCCACGCAGACGACCCAGCTGATCACCCTCGCGGTGCGCTGAGCTGGCGGGGAAACGGCTTGGCGTCCTCCGCTACCCTGGGTGCATGTGCGCCGCGAGGCTGCTCCTTGCGAGGCCGCGTTGACCGTCCGTTAGGCGACGTCAGCGCGGCGACCCCTCATGCCCGGCAGGGCCTGGGGGGTTTTCCATTTTCCGCAGGCGGCACACTAGGAGCGCACGACTCGCGCGTTCGAGGGCGATAGGCAGGGAAGGACACAAACCGATGAGTGGCCAGGCAGAGACCTCGACCGAAGAGGTTCCGCAGCACCGCTACACCGCGGAGACGGCGGTCGAGATCGAGCAGCGGTGGCAGCAGCGGTGGGAGGAGCGCGGCACCTTCCACGCGCCCAACCCCGCCGGGTCGCTCAAGGGAGACGTGCCCGAGGACAAGCTGTTCATCCAGGACATGTTCCCCTACCCCTCGGGCGCCGGGCTGCACGTCGGGCACCCGCTGGGCTTCATCGGCACCGACGTCTACGCCCGCTTCCACCGGATGCTGGGCCACAACGTGCTGCACACCATGGGCTTCGACTCGTTCGGCCTGCCCGCCGAGCAGTACGCGGTGCAGACCGGCACCCACCCGCGGACCACCACCGAGCAGAACATCGAGCGCTACCTGGGCCAGATCCGCCGCCTGGGCCTGGGCCACGACGAGCGCCGCCGGATCGCCACCACCGACATCGAGTTCTACCGCTGGACGCAGTGGATCTTCCTGCAGATCTTCAACGCCTGGTACGACACCGAGGCGGGCCGGGCGCGGCCGATCGGCGAGCTGGAGGAGCAGTTCGCCAACGGCGAGCGCGCGACCCCGGACGGCCGCCCGTGGGCCGAGCTGACCCGTGCCGAGCAGCGCGAGATCATCGACTCGCACCGGCTGGCCTACGTCTCCGAGGCGCCGGTCAACTGGGCGCCGGGCCTGGGCACCGTGGTGGCCAACGAGGAGGTCACCGCCGACGGCCTGACCGAGCGCGGCAACTTCCCGGTGTTCCGCCGCAACCTGAAGCAGTGGATGATGCGGATCACCGCCTACGCCGACCGCCTGGTCGACGACCTGGACCGGCTGGACTGGTCGGAGCAGGTCAAGACCATGCAGCGGAACTGGATCGGCCGCTCGCAGGGCGCGAACGTGGTGTTCCCGCTGGACGGCTCGGCGCAGCGCGTCGAGGTCTTCACCACCCGCCCGGACACGCTGTTCGGCGTGACCTACCTGGTGCTGGCCCCGGAGCACCCGCTGGTCGACGAGCTGACCGCGGCGGCGTGGCCGGAGGGCGCGGACGACCGCTGGACCGGTGGCGCGGCCACCCCGGCGGAGGCCGTCGCGCAGTACCGGCGCGCCGCGTCGATGAAGTCCGACCTGGACCGCCAGGAGAACAGGGAGAAGACCGGCGTCTTCACCGGTGCCTGGGCCACCAACCCGGTCAACGGCGAGCAGATCCCGGTGTTCATCGCCGACTACGTGCTGATGGGCTACGGCACCGGCGCGATCATGGCGGTGCCCGGCGAGGACACCCGCGACCACGAGTTCGCCGAGGTCTTCGGGCTGCCGATCATCCGCACCGTGCAGCCGCCCGCCGACTTCGACGGCGGCGCCTTCACCGGTTCCGGCCCGCGGATCAACTCCGCCAACCCGGAGATCGGGCTGGACCTCAACGGCATGGACCTGGCGGAGGCCAAGAAGGCGATCACCAGCTGGCTGGAGGAGCACGGCCACGGCCGCGGCACCGTGCAGTACAAGCTGCGCGACTGGCTGTTCGCCCGGCAGCGCTACTGGGGCGAGCCGTTCCCGATCGTCTACGGCGAGGACGGCCTGCCGCAGGCGCTGCCCGAGGACCAGCTGCCGGTGGTCCTGCCGGAGGTCGAGGACTACTCGCCGCGCACCTTCGACCCGGAGGACGCCGACAGTCGCCCGGAGCCGCCGCTGGCCAAGGCCACCGAGTGGGCGAACCTGGAGCTGGACCTGGGCGACGGGCTCAAGCACTACCACCGGGACACCAACGTGATGCCGCAGTGGGCCGGTTCCTGCTGGTACCAGCTGCGCTACATCGACCCGGACAACTCCGAGCGGTTCGTCGACCCGGCCAACGAGCAGTACTGGATGGGCAAGCGGCCCGAGCTGCACGGCCCGCGCGACCCGGGTGGCGTGGACCTGTACATCGGCGGCATGGAGCACGCGGTCCTGCACCTGCTGTACTCGCGGTTCTGGCAGAAGGTGCTGTTCGACCTGGGGTACCTGTCGGCGGAGGAGCCGTACCGGCGGCTGTTCAACCAGGGCTACATCCAGGCCTACGCCTACACCGACTCGCGCGGCGTCTACGTGCCGGCCGAGGAGGTCGAGGAGCGCGACGGCAAGTACTTCTACCAGGGCCAGGAGGTCCGGCGGGAGTACGGGAAGATGGGCAAGAGCCTGAAGAACTCCGTCTCCCCGGACGAGATGGTCGACAGCTACGGCGCGGACACGCTGCGGCTGTACGAGATGGCGATGGGGCCGCTGGACTCCTCGCGGCCGTGGGCGACCAAGGACGTCGTCGGCTCGCACCGCTTCCTGCAGCGGCTGTGGCGCAACGTCGTCGACGAGAACACCGGTGAGCTGCGGGTGACCGACGAGGAGCCGGACGTCGAGGTGGTGCGCGCGCTGCACAAGACCATCGCCGGGGTCCGCGAGGACTACGCCGAGCTGCGGTTCAACACCGCGGTGGCGAAGCTGATCGAGTTCAACAACCGGATCACCAAGGCCTACTCGGCCGCGGCGGGCACGCCGCGCTCGGTGGTGGAACCGCTGGTGCTGATGGCCGCGCCGCTGACGCCGCACCTGGCCGAGGAGCTGTGGTCCCGGCTGGGGCACGCGGAGAGCCTGGCGCACGGGCCGTTCCCGGTTGCCGACGAGCAGTACCTGGTCGAGGACACCGCGGAGTACCCGATCCAGGTCAACGGCAAGGTCCGCTCCCGGGTCGTGGTGCCGGCATCGGCGGACCAGGACGCGGTGAAGGCCGCGGCGCTGGCCGACGAGAAGATCGTCGCGGCACTGGACGGCAAGGAACCGCGCAAGGTCATCGTGGTCCCGGGCCGCCTGGTCAACGTCGTCGCTTGAGTTCCACCCGTGAGCGGTTTGGGGCGCTATGGCACCCCAAACCGCTCACGGCCTTTGCGGCGCTGACGTCAGGCGCGCGCCACGGTGTCGATGACGACGCAGGCGACGTTGTCGGGAGCTCCCGCGTCGTGGACCTGCTGCGCGAAGCTGTCGACCGCTTCCTGCGGGGCGGCGGCTGAGCCGAGGACGTCGTGCAGGACCTGTTCGCCCAGCACCGCGTGCAGACCGTCCGAGCAGAGCAGGTACCGGTCTCCGGTACGCGCTTCGCGCAGGTGCATGTCCGGCTCCACCGCGCCGCCGCTGACCAGCGCGCGCAGCAGCTCGGCGCGCTTCGGGTGGACCGCCGCTTCCTCCGCGGTCAGCCTGCCCTCGTCCACCAGCGATTGAACGAACGTGTGGTCGTGGGTGATCTGCGTCAGCTTGCCCCCGCGCAGCAGGTACGCGCGCGAATCGCCCACGTGCGCCAGGGCGAAGCTCGTCCCCGACCACAGCATGGCCGTCAGCGTGGTTCCTGCGTGGTCCTGCGCGACGTCGTCGACGGCTCGCTGCGCTTCGCTCGTCGTGCCACCCAGCACGCTCAGCAGGTCATCGCCGGGCTCTCCGGCGTCGAGCGGTTCGAGCGCCGCGAGCGCCGCTCGTCCCGCGCCCTGGTCGCCGAATCCGTCGGCGACCGCGAACACACGCGTGCCCGCGAACACCGCGTCTTCGTTGCTCTTCCGCACCAAACCGCGATCTGTGCGGGCGGCGTAGCGCAGTTCCCACTCCGGCATTCCGGTCATGTCAGCGTCCTTTCTGGACAGTTCTGCGACGAGGGCGGCGGCCAGTTCACCGCGGGCCGCGGTTTCGGCCTCGATCTGGCGCCAGTAAGAGGAGATCTCCGCGGCCGCGGCCAGCGGTGGCAGGTCGAGCACCACCCGGATCCTGGCCAGCGGCATGCCGAGCGCGCGCAGCCGCGCGACCAGCTGCGCCGTCGCCAGCTGGGCCGGGACGTAGGTCCGGTAGCCCGTGCGCGGGTCGACGTGCGCCGGTGGCAGCAGCGCGAGCTCGTCGTAGAGCCGCAGCGCCTTGGGCGTGAGGCCCGATGCGTGCGCGAAGTCGCCGATGCTCAGTTCGTCCACGGTTCCCTCCTCGTGCCGGGTCCGCCGCCCGGTGACCGGACCTTGCAGCCTTCCCCAAGGTGAAGGTCAAACCCGGTCGGCGAGGTAGCTCACATGGCGGGGTTACTCGCCGGTAACTACGCTTGGAGCAGTCGGTACCGACGAGTGGAGGCTGCGATGGCATTCGAGGCAGGCGAGCTCACGACGCTGCTGGACGGGCGCTGGGCGCACGTCCGCGATCAGGTCCGGGAGGCGCTGGAGGGCATCGACCTGGCGCCCGCCGACGACCTCGACACCGAGAGCCACCGCGCGCACACCCTCGAACAGCTGCGGCAGCTGGCCAAGACCGGCGTCCCGGCCCTCGGTTTCCCGACCGCGCACGGCGGCAGCGGCGACACCGGTGGTTCGGTGGTGTCCCTGGAGATGCTGCCCGGCAACCTGTCGCTGATGGTCAAGTCCGGCGTCCAGTGGGGACTGTTCGGCGGGGCCGTCGTCGCGCTGGGCACCGAGCGCCACCACGAGCGCTACCTGCGCGACATCATCAGCCTGGAGCTGCCGGGCTGCTTCGCGATGACCGAGACCGGTCACGGCTCGGACGTGCAGAACCTGCGCACCACCGCCACCTACGACCCGGAATCGCAGGAGTTCGTGGTGCACACGCCGCACGAGGCGGCGCGCAAGGAGTACATCGGCAACGCCGCCCGCGACGGCCGCATGGCGGTGGTCTTCGCGCAGCTGATCACCGGCGGCGAGAGCCACGGCGTGCACGCGCTGCTGGTGCCGATTCGCGACCAGGACGGCGATCCGCTGCCCGGTGTGGAGATCACCGACTGCGGCCGCAAGGCCGGGCTCAACGGCGTGGACAACGGCCGGATCGTCTTCGACCAGGTCCGCGTGCCGCGCGAGGCGCTGCTCAACCGCTACGGCGACGTCGCCCCGGACGGCACCTACAGCAGCCCGATCGCCAGCAAGGGCAAGCGTTTCTTCACCATGCTCGGCACCCTGATCCGCGGCCGGGTCTCGGTGGCGGGCACGGCGGGCAGCGCTGCCAAGCTCGCGCTGGAGATCGCTCTGCGCTACGGCGACGCGCGCCGCCAGTTCGGCCGTCCCGGCACCGAGGACGAGGTCGTGGTGCTGGACTACCTGGCGCACCAGCGGAAACTGCTGCCCGCGCTGGCCAAGTCGTTCGCCCTGCACTTCGCGCAGGAGGAACTGGTGTCGAGCCTGCACGATGGCTCGGACGACGAGCGGGCGCAGCGCGAGCTGGAATCCCGCGCGGCCGGGCTAAAGGCGATCACCACCTGGCACGCCACCAGCACCATCCAGACCTGCCGCGAGGCCTGCGGCGGCGCCGGCTACCTGGCGGAGAACCAGCTGGCGCAGCTGAAGGCCGACACCGACGTCTTCACCACCTTCGAGGGCGACAACACGGTGCTGCTGCAGCTGGTCGCCAAGGGACTGCTGACCAACTACAAGGACCAGTTCGACGACCTCGGCACGCTCGGCATGGCCAAGTTCCTGGCCGACCAGTTCGTCGGCTCGGTGATCGAGCGGACCGCGACGCGCTCGCTGGTGCAGCGGATCATCGACGCCTCGGGCAAGGACGACATCCTCGACCGCGGCTGGCAGCTCAAGATGTTCGACGACCGCGAGCGCCACGTCCTCGACGGCCTCGGCCGCCGACTGCGGAAGTCCAACCGCAGCAATGCCTTCGAGGTGTTCAACAGTGCGCAGGACCACGTGCTGCGCGCGGGCCGGGTGCACGTGGACCGGCTGGTGCTGGAGGCGTTCGTCGCGGCGATCGAGCGCTGCCGCGACCGGAGGACCGCGGCGCTGCTGAACAAGGTGTGCGACCTCTACGTGCTCTCCACCATCGAGGAGGACCGGGGCTGGTTCCTCGAGCACGAGCGCATCTCGCCGCGCCGCTCGAAGGCGATCATCGAAGCGGTCAACGGCCTGTGCGCCCAGCTCCGCCCGCACGCGGTCGACCTGGTCGCCGCGTTCAACCTCCCGCGCCAGTGGCTCACCGCCCCGATCGCCACCGGGGCGGAAGCCGACCGCCAGCAGGCCCAGCAAGCCCACGACCGAACCCTCCGCTCGTAGGGTCCCGGCCCGGGACGATGCAATTTCAATGGAAATCGGACGTCTGATTTCCATTGAAATCGCGTGGATCCCGACACCCGTCGGCGCGTCGGGTGCCCGACATGCCGCGGGGGCGCAATTTCAATGGAAATCGCGGGTCTGATTTCCATTGAAATTGCGGAAGTTGTCCCGTCGGTTCCGCCGGAGCGGGTGTCGCTGGGCGTGGATCAGTCCTGCAGGAGACTGTTGAGCTCGCGGAAGTCCAGGGCGTCCGCGATCGATTCGTAGCCTCCGGTGGTCAGGACCTCGCGGATTCCCCGCTGCGCCACGGCGTACGCGGCTTGGGCCAGCGCGGCGCCGATGCTGATGCGGGACGCACCGGCCGCTGCCAGCTCCGCGACCGCCGGGGCGCCCGGCCCGGCCAGCACGTTGAGCGGCCGGTCGATGGCGGCCGAGAGTTCGCCGATCACGCCGAGGTTCGTGGTGCCCGGCACGAAGATCCCGTCGGCACCGGCCTCGACGTAGGCGGCCGCCCGGTCGATCGCATCGCGCAGCCGCTCCGCCGGGTCGTCGTGCACCTGGCGCAGGAACGGATCGGTCCGGGCGTTGATGTACAACGGGATTCCCGCCGCATCCGCCGCGGACCGGGCGGCGGCGATGCGGGCGACCTGCTCGTCAACCGGCCGCAGCACCGGGCCCGTGCTGTCCTCGATGTTGACGCCGATCGCGCCCGCGTCCAGCACCAGCCGGATGGTTTCGGCGACGCCGTCCGGGGTGTCCGCGAATCCGCTCTCGACGTCGGCGGTGACGGGGAGTTCCACCGCTGCGGCGACGCGCGCGATGAGGTCGATGGCGAGCTGCCGGTTGAGCTGGTCGCCGTCGGGCGCACCGAGGCTCCAGGCGACGCCCGCGCTGGTGGTGGCGACGGCTGTCGCCCCGGCGTCGGCGACCAGCCGTGCGCTGGCCACGTCCCAGGCGTTGGCGAGGACCAGCGGGGCTTCCGCGCGGTGCAGGGCGTGGAACCGCTCCGCCTTGTCGTGCTGGGAGATCGTCATGATCACAGTCAAGCAGGCCCAGCTCTCCCGGGCTCGCGGATTTCCGACGCGTTCAACTCCTCCGGTCGGATGAAGATGGATTGACGTGGAACCGATCCGGCTCGCGTGCGTCACATCTGGGACGAGCGGATGCCGACATGGTTGCGAGGCACGATGAAACCCCTGCTCCGGAAGGTCACCACCGCTGCGCTGAGCGCCGCGCTCCTGCTGAGCACCGCCGCGGTGTCCACAGCAGCGGCGGAAGGCGTTGCCGGCCCGAGCATCGAGTGCGCGTCCGCGGCCAGCGGTCAGGGCCCGTTCTACCCCGGCCCGTCGGCTTCGCACGTCTACGACAAGGCTTTCGGCAAGGGGCCGGCGGTGCCGGAGCTGGGCAGCTCGACGCCGCAGGGCCTGGCGACCTGGACCGGCTGGGACGGCGCGGGCAAGGACCTGCTGCTGGTCACCTCCTACGGGAAGTCCGGCAAGGACGCGCTGATCATCGGCATCGACCCGAAGACCGGCGCGCACGTCGGCACGGTCGCCATCGCCGAATCGCACGTCGGCGGCATCGCGGTCAGCAAGGGCTGGGCCTTCGTGCAGGGCCGCCCGTCCGGGAGCACGCCGACCATCCGCAAGTACAAGCTCACCGAGCTGCGCGACGCGATGAAGAAGAGCGGCACCCCGTACCTCAAGCAGACCGGTGAAGCCCAGAAGGTCACCGCGGCGTCGTTCCTGACCGCCGACGGCGGAACGCTCTACGCGGGCAAGTTCAGCGAAACCGGCCGCGGCACCATGCAGTCGTACCAGGTCGGCGACGACGGCTCGCTGACCGAGCAGAAGACCTACGAGGTCCCGATGAAGACCCAGGGCCTGATGGTCACCAAGGACCACTTCGTCTACAGCACCTCCTACGGCCGCACCAACCGCAGCAACCTCTACGTGGTCGACAAGGGCGCCACCGACATCGACATCCCGTCGACCGAGTGCTACCGCGCGCCCAGCATGACGGAGGGCATCGCGCAGTACGGCGACCAGGCCTTCCTGCTGTTCGAGTCGGGCTCCTACCAGTACCCCGACGCCCGCAACGTCATCAAGAACCTGCACAAGGGCACGGTCTCGGCGGTGACGAACCCCTGACGGAAACGGCGGCCCGAGCACCCCACGGGCCGCCGTTGTCCTCTCGTCTCAGGCTCGCAGCCGGACCACCTCCGGGTGCGAGCCGAACAGGCTCACCGGCCGCCGGTCGAGCAGCTCCAGCCCGGCTGATCCCGCGTCGGCCAGGTCGGGTTCCGGCAGCAGCAGGACCGCGCGGCCACCCGGCCGCAGGACCCGGCGCAGCTCCCGCCAGAACCGCGCGGGCTCGCGTGCGAGTACCCCGGCAGGCGGGACCTGGCGGTCCCACGGCGGATTGCTCACCACCAGATCCACCGAGCCGGTCGCCACCGGCAGCCGACCAGCGTCGGCCACCGCCCAGTGCCCGGTGGTCCTTCTGCCGTTGACGGCCGCTGCGGCCACCGCCCGCGGGTCCCGGTCGCAGCCGATGACCGACAGCGAAGACCTGCTCAGCGCGGCTTCGATCGGGATCGTGCCGGTTCCGCAGCACGGATCGAGCAACCGCGCGCCGTCGAACGGCTCGGCCAGCCGGACCAGGGCGCTCGCCAGCGGCGGGTGCAGGCTCCCGGGCCGCGAGATCTGCCGGTACTCCCGCCGGTGCGCCGGACGGGCGCCGATCCGCAGGGCCAGCACGGCTCGGTCGTCGACGACCGTCACCCGCCAGGAACATCCGCCTTCCGGCGGTGCGACACCACCCCGCCTGCTCCGGTACGGCACGCCCAACGCGGCACTGAGCGGAACGCCGACGGCGTCCTCCAGGTCGTACCGGTTGTAGTTGCGCCGTCCGACGAACGACGCCGTGACGTCCACGTGCGCCGACCGCTCCGGCCCGCCGAAGCGCTTCCGCAGGGCCAACATCCGGCGTCCGGGAACCTTAGCGGCGGCTTCCGCCAGCAGCCGGAGGTCGGCCCGGTGCCTGCCGACACCGGTCAGCTCCGCTGCCACGATCAGCACGTCGTCCGCGCAGCGCAGCCCCGCGACTTCCGGGACCGGCTCGGCGCAGTCGAAGAACACCTCGCGGTGCCCGATCCGCCGAACCCGCCCGAACGCCCGGACTTCCGCGGCCACCAGGGTTTCCACACCTCGCACCGTTCGCGCCACCAGGCGCGCGGCCGTCACAGCGCGACGACGGTGCCAGGACGTGGTTCAGCTCCGGCGCGCGACGGCGCCGGTGCGGAGGAGATCATCCGTTTTTCTCCCACGTCGCGACCCGGGACGGCGGACCAGCCGTCCCGCATCGCCGGCGAGGGGATGCCCGCAACCCGCCAGCGGTCGCGTCAGAATCGGAAGAAGAACTTCATGGCGGACATGCTAGGGAAGCAGTCAGCGCGCGGTCGACCGGTTTTCGCCGCGGCGCGTCCTGGCGTCACATCACTGCCGCTGTCTCCGCGTTGACGGCCGCCCGGACGGCCTCTCCGAATGCCGTGCCCCGGCTGATCTGCTTCAGCTGAGCACGCTCGATCTTGGTGAGCGGCAACTGGTGGTGCATGCCGGTGCTGTGCACGAGCGCCGCGAGCAGGACCAGGCGGCCTTCGGAAGGCAACTCCTGGCGGGCGAAGGCGCGGAGCTCGTTCAGCACCGCGTTCCGGACCGCCGGGTCCGGGTACCAGCAGTCGTGCGGGATGAGCCCGAGCAAGTGCTTCTCCCCGCGCCGCAGGCGATCCCGGCGCGCGAGGGCGACCTGGTGCGCGGCTAGCGCGGAGTTCCAGCCACCCGACAGCGGGCTACGGCCCCGGAGGTACTTCGACACGGACAGGGGTTTGCGCTTTGCGACCGCGTGTTTTTGCAGCAGCGCGAGCCCACCGTCGAACCAGGGAAATCCGGTCGGCGCGGGGTCGAGCACCCGAATCTTCCACCCGACGAAGTCGATGCGCTGCCAGAGCAGGAAGTCCGCGAGCTCGGCGGCTCCCGCGTGGTCGGCGGCCATGACCCGGCCCCCGGTCGGCTTGTGCGCCAGCAGCATGAACTGCTCGGCCAGCGAAAGATCCATGCCCCCATGCTGCAACACCCCGGCGCGGTTCCGGGCCCGTTGGAACCGAAAGACCCGCACCCGGACCGAGAAACCGGCTTCGACCTGCCGGGTACGTGCACCGGACCAGGGATTTCGTCGTCCTCCGTGATGATCGGGAACTCGCGCGTATTGCTGGACAGTTCGGTGTTCGCCGTGTGCTTGGATGTCGTTCGTGAGCCAAGCATCCGAGCAGACGAACAGATTGATGCTTCGCGCTCGCGATGCGATGGACCGCTCTTACGCCGAACCGCTGGACGTGCCCGCCCTCGCGCGGATCGCGCACGTCTCGCCGGGGTACTTCAACCGCAGGTTCCGCGCGGTTTTCGGGGAAACACCGCACCGCTACCTCCAGCGGCGGCGGGTGGAGCGCGCCATGTGGCTGCTGCGGGAGGACGCGCGCAGCGTCACCGAGATCTGCTTCGCGGTCGGTTTCTCCAGCCTCGGCACGTTCAGCCGCACCTTCCACGACATCGTCGGCGTCTCGCCGACCGACTACCGCGAGCAGAACCGCGGCGGTGCGACCGGCGTCCCCACCTGCTTCACGAAGAGCTGGACGCGACCGGTCAGTTCTGGATAAGCACCCGCGAGGTGCCACCGCATAGCGTTGTGACCATGTTCAACGCAGTGACTCTCTCCCAGATCTACGTGCTCGACCAGGCCGAGGCGTACGACTTCTACGTGGGCAAGCTCGGCTTGGAGGTCGGCAGCGACCAGGACCTCGGCTTCATGCGCTGGCTCACCGTCCACGCGCCCGGCGACCCCGGGCGGCAGATCCTGCTGGAGCGGCCCGGCCCGCCGGCCATGTCCGAAGAGCTCGCCGAGCAGGTGCGCGACCTGATCACGAAGGGGGTCATGGGCGGTTGGCTCGGACTGACCACCGACGACTGCCAGCAGACCTACGAAACCCTGCTGGCCAAGGGCGTCGAGTTCACCGACGAGCCCACGGAGCGCCCCTACGGCATCGACTGCGGCCTCCGCGACCCCTTCGGCAACCGGATCCGCTTCACCCAGCCGAAGCAGTGATCCGATCGCGCTTCAGGCGAAGCCGGTCTCCCGGGTGAGTTCGTGGAGCATCGCTTCGAAGAGGCGGTCGGCGTGCTTGAGGTCGAACGGGAAGCGGCCGAAGACCTCCAGCGCCACGTGGCCGTAGAGGCGGACCCACCAGCGCAGCAGGAAGTGCATCACGTCCGGGCGCAGCGCTTCCGGCGGGAGCTCGATGCCCGCGGTGGAGAACGCCGCCGCCAGCGATTCCTGGTGGGAGCTCAGGTCGGGCAGCTCGACCGGCAGCGCCGCGGGCCCCACCAGGATCGCGCCCTCGGCCAGGAACGGGCCGACGATGCCGAGGAAGACGTCGGCGAAGCGGTCCGGCCGGCGCTGGTCGGCGTCGGCCCGCGGGCTGGCGAAGACCAGCGCGAACTCCTCCGGGTGCGCCAGCGCCCAGCGGCGGAACTCGCGGCACACCGCGAAGATCTTGTCCACGAACTCGGCGCCGACCTCGTCGGAGGCGCGGTGCAGTTCCGCCGCCAGGTCGGTGCAGATGTCGTCGCAGAGCTGCCGGAGCAGGTCCTCGCGGGATTCGTAGTAGCGGTACAGCGCCGGGGCGGTGATGCCCAGCTCGCGCGCGATGGCCCGCAGGGTGACCGCGTCGCTGCCGCGGTCGACCAGCAGTGCCCGCGCGTGCTGGCGGATGTCCTGTTCGGTGGCGGCGCGGAGTCGCTCGCGCCGAGTCACCCCGGTCAAGTGGCACCTCCTGTGGACGCCGGTGGGGCCCTAGCGATTGTGGCCCATCCGGCCGCCGGGCCGGGGGCCTTCTTCGCATTCGCACCGAATGCCGCGCGGCGGCGAATGATCCCGGCGTCCGCCGCGTTGCAGCTCGTGGGCAGACTGATCGGGCCCGCACCGGATGACCAGCGAACTTGGAGGCACCATGACCGCCGGAGTGCAGGAAGTCGTCGTCTACACCCGTCCCGGCTGCCCCTTCTGCACCTCGTTGCGCGCCGGTCTGCGGCGGCAGGGGCTGGAGTTCACCGAGGTGAACATCTGGGAGGACGCGGAGGCGGCGGCGATCGTGCGCGGCATCGCCGACGGCAACGAGACCGTCCCGACCGTGGTCGTCGGCGAGTGGCAGGCGGTCAACCCGTCGGCGAGCAGCGTGCTGGACGCGGTCGCCGAGCACGCCCCGGGCCTGCTGCCCGAGTCGAAGCCCGGGCTGATCGACGGCGCGCTGAAGGCGGTCGGGCTGCGCAAGGATTCGTGACCGGTACACACCGAGGGCCGACCGCACGGGGGGCGTTGCGGTCGGCCCTTGGGCGGTTGCGATCGTCGGTGGCGCGATACCGGCGAGCAGCAACCTGTTCAGTCTGACGCCGGACAATGCGGAAAAGATCCGCATCTGGCCGCAAGTTAGCTCGAACGGTGGACCCCCGGAAGCTCCACAGTGGCCCGCCGGAACGACGAACGGCCCGCTCTCCTCGATCGAGGTGAACGGGCCGCTCGGGTTCTGATCGGCGTTGTCCGGTCGGCATCGGTCGGTCAGTCCACCGCCCGGGCCGCCCCGGTCCCGGCGACCGGGGAGTGCTCCGGGGCGGCCTGGCTGGTGTCGACGGTCTCCCCCGCCGTCGGGGGTGCCCAGTCGCGCCACCCGCTCGTCGGCGGCGGGAGCGTCGTGGCGGAGTCGGGGGTCTCCGCGCCGTCCGGGAGCTGCGCGGCGAAGAGGCTGCGGATCGCGGCCAGCGGCTCGGCGAACCAGTCGGTCGTCGGGGTCGGGTCGAGGATCTGAGTGCTCATTGCCATGCCCCACAGCCTGGTGTTCAGGGGGTATTTGCGGGATCCGTACCTCTACTCAGTTGTTACTCATCGGTAATCAGCGTGCTGCGACGTTCGGGTGACGTAAGAACCACTGAGGTCACCGCGCGTGGGTGCGCTCGCGACCGCGCCGCGCCGATCGGTGTAGCGGTGCCTACGATCGCCGCAGAGGACGTTCTGACGCGCTGTGTCGGGCGGGCGTTCCCACCCGCGCCGGAGCGCGTCGATGCGGCTTATGCAGAAGGCTTCGGAAAGGTATGGTCTAGACCATGTCGCGTTTGACTGGTGTCGGAGTCAGCTCCGGCCGCGCCTCGGGGCCGGTCGCCCGGGTCGCCGATCCACTGCCCGAACCGCCCGCCACTCCCGCGCCGACCGATCCGTCCGCCGAGGCCGCGCGCATCCGCCCCGCCGCCGACGCGGTGGCCGAGCAGCTGTTCCAGCGCGCCGCGCGCGTCGAGGGCGATGCGAAGGCGGTCCTGGAGACCACCGCCGCGATGGCGATGGACCCGGCGCTGATCTCGCAGGCCGAACAACAGGTCACCGCCCGCTCGCTGCCCGCTGCCCGCGCGGTCTTCGAAGCCGCGAACGGCTTCGCCGATGCGCTGCGCGCGGCAGGCGGCTACATGGCCGAACGAGCCCGCGACGTGCAGGACGTGCGGGATCGGATCATCGCCGAACTGCACGGCGTGACCCCGCCCGGAGTGCCCGAGCTGGAGCGTCCGAGCGTGCTGCTGGCGCGCGACCTCGCCCCCGCCGACACCGCCGACCTCGACCCGGCGCTGGTGCTCGCGCTGGTCACCGAGGAGGGCGGCCCGACCAGCCACACCGCGATCCTGGCGCGCGCGCTGGGCATCCCGGCCGTGGTCGCGGTCCGCGGCGTGCTCGGCTCCCCGGACGCGATCGGTGCCGTCGTCGACGGCGACAGCGGCGCGGTCGAGCTCAGCGACCAGGACGTCCCGGTGCGGGCCGCCGAGCGGGCCTCGGCCGCCGAGTGGAACGGCGTCGGCGAAACCGCCGATGGCGAGCCGGTCAAGGTCGTCGCCAACGTCGGGTCGAACGCGGACGCGAGCGCGGCGGCAGCCGCCGGCGCGCAGGGCGTCGGCTTGTTTCGCACCGAGTTCTGCTACCTGGCCGCCGACGACGAACCGGGCGTCGAGACCCAGCGCGCGGCGTACCACGAGGTGCTAGCGCCGTTCGCGGGCAAGCCGGTCGTCGTGCGCACCCTCGACGCTGGTGCGGACAAGCCGCTGGCGTTCCTGGACATGGGCGACGAGCCGAACCCGGCGCTCGGCGTGCGCGGCCTGCGGGTGGCCTTCGACCGGCCGGAGGTGCTGGACCGGCAGCTGACCGCCATCGCAGGCGCGGCCGCCGACTCCGGCGCGGAGGTCTCGGTGATGGCGCCGATGGTCGCCACCGCCGCGGAAGCCGCCTGGTTCGCCGAGCGGGTCCGCGCGGCCGGGCTGTCCCGGGCCGGTGTGATGATCGAGATCCCGGCGGCCGCGCTGAGCGCCCGGGAGATCCTGGCGGCCGTCGACTTCGTCAGCATCGGCACCAACGACCTGGCCCAGTACGTGTTCGCCGCGGACCGGATGGCCGGCGCGCTCGCCGAGCTCAACGACCCGTGGCAGCCCGCGCTGCTGCGCCTGATCGAGATGATCGGCCGGGCCGGGCGCGAGCTGGGCAAGCCGGTCGGCGTGTGCGGTGAGGCGGCGTCCGACCCGCTGCTGGCGGGAGTGCTGGCGGGCCTCGGCGCGACCAGCCTGTCGATGGCCGCAGCGGCGGTCCCGGCGGTCGGCGCGGCGCTGGCCGAGCACCCGATGGCGACCTTCCAGAAGGCGGCCGAAGCGGCCCTCGCCGCGGCCGACCCGGCCAAGGCCCGCGAAGCCGTCAAGTCCATCCTCGCCCACTGACCCGCAACTTCCATTGAAATTGGACATCCGATTTCAATGGAACTTGCGAACCGTCGGTGTGTCGCAGCCCGACACACCGACGGTTGTGGAGGGACCGACGCGATTTCAATGGAAATCAGACGTCCGATTTCCATTGAAATCGCGGAAGGCGTCAGGCGAGGACCGGGCGGACCAGGTCGCGGAGGTGGGCCGATGGCCGGATGCCCAGCTCCCGGTCCAGGAGGCTCTCGTAGCGGCGGTAGTGGCGGACCGCCTGCGCCGGGTTGGCCTGCTGCAGCAGGACCTTCACCACCGCGCAGTGCGCCGTCTCGCGGAACGGCTCCACCTGGGTCGCCGCCTGCGCGATCTCCAGAGCGCTGGCCAGGTGCCGGGACTGCACCAGCCGCTCGGCCGCGACCTCCAGCGCGTGCACCTGGAGCTGCTGCAGGCGCTCCCGCTCGGTGAGCACCCAGTCGTCGTACCAGCCCGGCAGCAGCGGCTCGTGGCCCGCCAGGTCGCGGCCGATCTCCGCGCAGTCGGCAGGCGAGTCGCCCGAACCGTCCGCCAGCAGGTAGCGCCCCGCGGCGACCAGTCCGTCGATGTCCAGCGAAACCAGCGGTGCCAGCTCGATCTCGTGCTGCGTGCTGATCAGCGCGCCCCTGGCCCGCTGGCGCACCCGCCACAGCGTGGTCCGCAGGTTGGCCAGCGCGTTCTGGTCGTCGCTCTCCGGCCACAGGACGCCGGCGGCGTAGTCGCGCTGGGTGCGCCCGCGCAGGGCGAGCAGGGCGAGCAGGCGCTGTCCGCTGCTGGACATCGCCACCGCCTCGCCGCCCGCCTGCAGCTCCCAGCCGCCCAGCAGCGTCAGCCGGAACGGCTGATCGGGCTGCGCTGGCGTGCGCGTCCGTCGGCGTTCCGCCTGCTGCACCGTGCCACCGCTCATCGTTCCCCCCTCGACCGGACTGAAACGGGCTCTTCCCCTCCCGACCACCGGCTTCGCGCACCGGCTACCGGGGAGCCCACACCAGCTCCCATCGGGTGGTTCCGGTCGGCTGTTACGGAACTACCCAACGTGACCAAAAGTCCTGTTTCGGCTGGTAGATCACCTGGACGTGGGCAGCGCGAAAAGACGAACCCCGGTCCCGCCGTGCGGTACCGGAGCTCGCCCTCCCCCCTTGGAACCGGACTCACGCCGCCGTCGGCGGGCGCCACCGTCCGGAGTGCTTGCGGTGCCGGGCGTGCGGACGGGTCGCCTGGCGGCGGGCCCGCACCTTGCGCACGAGCCGGGTGAGCCGCCGGCCCGTCCGGATCGCGAACGCGGTGCCGCCGACCCAGGGCACCAGCAGGATCAGCATCGACAGGACCGCCAGCAGCAGGATCCCCACGTTCCCCTGGCCGCCCGCGCCCAGCGCGACCTCGCCGTAGTGCAGGGCCCGGTCCGTCCCGGTCGCCAGGTAGAACGGCAGCCGGATCAGCAGCAGCGTCAACGCGATGATCAGCAGCGGAACCACGATCAGCACCCAGGTCGTGACCAGCAGCTGCACCCGCGGGCGCAGCGCCTGGTGCATCGTCGTGCCGTCGTCGGGCTTCCCGCGCATCCGGCGCCACACCGGGCCGACGAACGCGAACAGGTTCGGCACGCCCACCAGGTCGCCCAGGATCAGGTAGCCGTCCAGCCGCAGCAGAGGCACCAGCTGCTGGAGTATCTGCAGGTGGTTGAGCACCATGAACACCACCAGCGCCGGGATCCCGGTCACCTGGTAGAGCCCGAACATCGCCACGATGAAGATCGCGTTGAAGTAGATCCCGCCCAGGTCGGTGCGCAGCCGCCCGCGCCGGTCGAGCCGGTAGGCGTCGGTGACGTTGGTGTAGAAGGCCGGGTAGAGGATCAGGATGCCGACCCCGATCCCGCCCGGTCTCGCGCCGCCGTAGTGGCAGCCCGCGGCGTGGCCGAACTCGTGGAACAGCGTGGCGAAGATCCACAGCGCCATCAGCGTCAGCATCAGGATCGGATCGCCGACGGAGCGGTGGAACGCGGCGTCGATGCCGCCGGACATCACCAGCCACACGTCGACGCCGACGAACATGGCCAGCATCAGCGCGATCACCGGCGGCCGGTAGAACGGCGCGAAGATCGCCGCCGCGACGCGGACGAACCCCGGCGGCAGCAGCTGGGTGTTGAACACCAGCGACAGCAGCGGGTCCGAGCGCGGCGGGTCCGGCAGCGGCTCGGTCGTGGTGGCGATGCCCATCGGGTGCAGCTTGCGGTCGACGAGGAACGCCACGTCCGCGGGCGTGACCTCCGTGCCCAGGTCCCGGTTCAGCTGCTCGGCCACCTCGCGGAGGTTCCGTTCCCCGTCGAGCCGGCTCGCCACCTCGTGCAGCAGCGGGGACACGAGCACCATCTGCCCGTCGGCCCGCGAGACCAGGTAGCGCGGTTCCTCGTACCCGCCGCCCTCGTACTCGCCCAGCAGCGCCACGCCCTCGACGAGCCGGGGGACCGCGTTCTCATCCGTCGAGTCCACGGCCTCGACCTCGGTAGCTTCTGACATGACATCCTCCGGGGCAGCGCAGCCCTGAGCCCGCCCGCGGGCAGGCCCTGATCTCGGTCGCGCGCCTGGCCGGGAACGGGTCCACTCCGCTCCCGGCCAGGCGGCTCATCAGTCGTTGAATTCGATGTTGGCCACGTTGCTGGCATCGATGTCCTGCCCGATGTCACCACCGATGTTGACCGCGACGATGATGTTGAACTGGTTGACGATGGCGATGTTTCCGACGCCGAAGTTGCCGCTGAGCGCTTCCCGCGAGGGCAGCAGCTCCACCGACTGGCTCGACAGCTCGAATCCGTGCATCTCTGTCTCCTCCGTGGCTGTGGACCCGGGCCGCTCACCGCGCGCAGCAGCGGTGAGCGGCCGGGAACTCATCAGCTGGTACCGGGTCAGTGCTTGGCGCTCTGGTCGACGTTGGCGTTGTTGAACGCCGTCACGTCGACGTCACCGGCGAAGGAGTCGTTGTCGACGTCAACGTCGACGTCCTGGTCGACGTCGATGTCCTGGTCGATGTCCCCTCCGAAGTTGTCCCACCAGCAGCCACCGAGGGCCTTGCGCTCGGGAAGCAGTTCTGCGAACTCGTGGGTCTCGAACATGGTTGCTCCTAGTTCGTTCGACGGAATTTCGACTGCGGCTCAGCCGCTGGGGACGAGTACGCCAGAGACCCGTCACCAGCCCGTCACCACTGCGTCACGCTGCGCTGCCACCCCGGCGCCCGGTCCGGCGGTGACGCTGCGTGTTCCGCGCACGACCAGGGGAAACCCGGTCCCGACAAGAGCTTTCCTAGATGGATCGGGTGAATCCGGAAAATCCTGCACGGATTCGTCCTCACCCAGCGAAAAGCCCCGCGCACCGGAAGCAGGTGGCGGGGCTAATGACCTGGGAGAACGCTGAGAGACTGCAGGTGGTTGGTTTGCTTGGGTGGTCGCTTGGCGGAACCTGAGTGCTTCCCTGGACTGCGGGTGCCCCTCCTGATGTATGTGTCCGATACACGGCGGAGGGGCCGTCCTCGCCAGGAAAGCACTCAGAACCCGCGGGTGGTCGTCCTGCGTGCGCACTCAAAGCGGCTGGCGCCGCTTGCACAAGCGCGGACGGCTACGCCGACAGTGCTCTCAGGCCTCCTGGTCCAGACCGTGCTCGATGGCGTAGCGCGCCAGCTCGACCCGGTTGTGCAGCTGGAGCTTGCGCAGCGTGGACTGCACGTGGTTCTCCACGGTGCGGTGCGAGATGACCAGCTTCTTGGCGATTTGCCGGGCGGTCATCCCCTTGGCGACCAACCGCAGCACCTCGGTCTCCCGGTCGGTCAGCTGCGGGGCCTGCGCGTCGGAGTCCGGGGTGATCGCCATCCGCCGGTACTCGCCGAGCACCAGACCGGCCAGCCCGGCGGTGAACACGGCGTCGCCTGCCGCCGTGCGCTGCACCGCGTCCACCAGCTCCGAGGCCGACGCCGACTTGACCAGGTACCCGGACGCGCCCGCCTTGACCGCCTCCAGCACGTCGCTGTGCTCGCCGCTGGCCGACAGCACCAGCACGCGGGTGCCGGGGATCTCCTGGGTGATCTGCAGGGTCGCGGTCACCCCGGAGGTGTCGCCGAGGTTGAGGTCCATCAGCACCACGTCGGGCTTGACGGTCCGCGCGATGCGCAGCGCGGACGCGGCGTCGCTGGCGGTGGCCAGCACCTCGAAACCGCGTTCGGCCAGGTCGCGGGCGACTCCGTCGCGCCACATCGGGTGGTCGTCGACGACCATCACGGACACGGGCGGCTCGCTCATCGCTCTCCTCCTCTGCGGCGCTTGGCCGGTTTCGCAACGGGCAGGGGAACCCGGATCTCCCACTCGGTCCCTTCGCCGGGCTCGGTGTCGAGGGTGATCGTGCCACCAAGACCGTCCACCCGGCCCCGGATCGACTTGGCCACGCCGAGCCGTCCCTCGGCCGCGGCCTCGTCCAGCCGGCCCTCGGGGATGCCCGGCCCGTCGTCGCGGACGCTGAGCACGACCTCGTCCGGCAGCTCCTCCAGCAGCACCCAGGCCTGGGAGTCCGGGCCTGCGTGCTTCTCGACGTTGGCCAGCGACTCGCGGACCACGGCGAACAGCTCGGAGCTCAGCGGTTCTTCCAGGAGCACCGGATTGCCCGGCACGGACACGTGGATGCGGCCGGTGCGCAGCACCTGGAGCCGCGCGGCCAGGTCCGTCGCGCCGTTCTCGGTGGGTTCCTGCGGGGTGGTGGCGACCAGCGCGCGCAGCGCGATCTCCTGCTCCCCGGCCAGCTTCGCCAGCTCGGCGGCCTCCCCGCCCAGCTCCGTGCCGCGGCGGCGCACCCGCGCCAGCACCTGCAGCACGCTGTCGTGGATGTCGCGGGCCAGCCGCTCGCGCTCGGCGGTCGCGGCTTCCGCGCGCAGCGCGCGGGCCAGGCGCGCGGTGGTGCTGCGGGCGCTGTTGGAGGCCAGCCCGAGCACCGCTCCGACGCCGACCAGCAGCACCGTGTCCAGCACCATGTCCGGGGACGTCTTCCACCTGAGCAGGAAGTTGCAGCCTGCCGCGAAGATCCCGGAGGCGATGCCGCCGGACATGCCCCACTGCGCGGCGGCCGCAGTGATCATCGTCGGGTGCCAGGCCGTCACCACCGTCGGCCAGCTCTCCGTCATCTGCTCCTCGGTGAGGATGAACTCGCTGCTCATGAACAGCACCGTCACCACGACCTGGTCGAGCGCGACGAGCAGATCGGTGCGGCCGGAGTGCTTCGAGTAGCGCCAGACGGTGAACGCGGTCCACAGACCCATCAGCACGAGCACCACGACGGCCAGCCACGGCCGCGCGTAGGAGTCGAACTGGGCGATGACCCACGCGCACGCGTAGAAGAACGTCACGACGCGGAAGACGTTGTGCCCACGCCAGAGCGGCGAGCGGCCATCGGTCACCCGCGGTTCGTTCGACAGCGGACTGCTCAAGTTCGCTCCTTCCCAGCGGACCATCCTGCCGTACCGAGAGGTTCACGGAGACCGCCGGACCGACCACCCCAGGTGTTTGTGATCACCAGCATCGTCCCGGAGAACCTGCGCTCGTGGTCGTTCCGCGTGGCGGCGCGGGTGGCGGAATCTCAGGCGCCGCCCGGCTGCGCGGTCCGGTCGGGCTGTTCTCACCGGAGGACCCGCGGCGATGCGAGCTGCGGCGCGCGGCTTCGAAGACAAAGACGACAAGACTCCGGGTGGCGGGCCACCAGGAGGCCACTCGCTGTGCAAGGCTGCGCACGGGAGGTGATCGAATGGGCGGCTGGCTGCTGTGGCGACTCCGGCCGGCGGCGATCGCCTACGTGCTGCTCGTCCAGGCGGTGGCGCTGGCCCTGCTCGGGCTGGTGGTCGCGACCAGTCGCGATCCGGCACCCCGGGAGCTGCTGACCTTCGTCATGCTGGCGGCCACGGCGGGCACGGTCATCGTGGTCACCTCGGTGTCGATCAACGTGAAGCGCCAGATCAGGCGCAACCCGTGGACGCTGCACATCGCCTACCTGGCCACCGGCATCCTCGTCCTGCCGCCCAACCTGCTGGTGCTCCTGCTGCTCGGGCCGACCCTGCACGGGGTGCTCGACGGCCGCCCGGAGCTGCACCGCTGGCTGTTCACCACGGCGGCGACCACGATCGCGACGCTGTCCGCGCGGTGCGCCATCGGCTGGTCGGAACCCGCGTGGGGTGCGGTGCAGTTCGTGCTGGCCGGCGCGATCCTGCTGCTGGTGCGCGCGTTCCTGGTCGCCATCGGGCTCCGGCTGCGCAACCCGGAGGCGCCGCGCCAGCACGTGCTCGGCGAACCGATCGACGTGCTGCTCGGCATCGTCGCGGCGAGCCTCGGCGGGCTGCTGGCGGTGGCGATCACCCACGAGCCGGCCAGCGCGCTGCTCGCGGGCCCACCGCTGGTGCTGCTGGACCTCGCCGGGCAGCTGCCGCAGTGGCGGCGCTCGGCGCAAAACGACGCCAAGACCGGCCTGGCCAACGTGGCCCACTGGGAGCGCCTGGCGCGCACCGAGCTGGCCCGGGCGCAGAGCCGCGAGCAGGCGGTCTCGCTGCTGCTGCTGGACCTGGACCACTTCAAGCGGGTCAACGACGAGATCGGCCACCTGGCCGGGGACACCGTGCTGGCCGCGGTCGCGATGATGCTGCGCAGCAGCGTGCGGCGGGAGGACGTGGTCGGCCGGTTCGGCGGCGAGGAGTTCGTGGTGCTGCTGCCTGCCACCGGCGCCGACCTGGCCTGCTCGGTGGCCGACCGGATCCGGCGCTCGACGGCGGCCCTGTCGGTGCCCGCCCGCGACATCGAGGGAGAGCCGCGCGAGATCGACGACCTGACGGTGAGCATCGGCGTGGCCACCACGACCCGCTTCGGCTACCAGCTCCCGGACCTGCTGATCGCGGCCGACGCGGCCCTCCTCGCGGCGAAGTCGGCGGGCCGCAACGCGGTCACCCTCGCCTGACCTCGCCGGTCAGCGTTCGGCGGTGGGCTCGGGTTCCTTGTCCTCCGGAGGATCGGCGGATTCCTCCGGAGCCGGTTCCAGGGGCACTTCGGGCTCCGGCTCCTCCTCGTCCTCGCCGACCAGGGAGCGGATCGAGGCGTTCAGGACCGCCACCAGCGGCACCGCCAGCAGCGCGCCGACGATGCCGGAGACCACCGCGCCGATGCTGATCGCCAGGACCACGGCCAGCGCGTGCAGCTGCACCGCGCGGCCGAGCAGCAGCGGCTGCAGGACGTTGCCCTCCAGCTGCTGCACCAGGAGCACCACGCCGACCACGATCAGCGCCGTCACCCAGCCCTTGGTGACCAGCGCGACCAGCACCGCGACCGAACCCGAGGCGACCGCGCCGACGATCGGCACGAAACCGCCCAGGAACACCAGCGCGGCCAGCGGGATCGCCAGCGGCACCCCGAGGATCACCAGGCCCAGCCCGATGCCCAGGGCGTCGACCACCGCCACCATCGCGGTCGCCCGCACGTAGCCGACCAACGACTCGAAACCGCGGCAGCCCGCCCGGTCCACCTTGGCCCGGACGTGCTTCGGGGTCAGCTTGATCACGAACAGCCACACCCCGCGGCCGTCGTGCAGGAAGTAGATCAGCGTGAACAGCGCCAGCACCAGGCCGGTCAGGAAGTTGCCGAAGGTGCCCGCGGTGGACAGCGCGCCGCTGGTCAGCATCGCCTGGTTGGCCTGCAGCCAGTCCTGCGCCTGCTGCAGGTAGTTGTCGATCTGGGCGTCGTTGATCTGCAGCGGGCTCTCGGCCAGCTGCGTCTTGAGCGCGGTGAGCGAGGCGATGACCTGCCGCTGCAGGTCCGGGAAGCCGTCGATGAACGCGCTGATGACGAAGGTGAGCACGCCGCCGACCACGGCCAGCCCGCCGATCAGCACGAGCGCGGTCGCCAGCGCTCGCGGCACGCCGCGCCGCGCCAGCCCGGCGACGACCGGGGCCAGCAGCGCGGACAGCAGCATCGCGATGGCCACCGGGATCACGACGACGTAGATCTGCCCGAGGACCAGCCCGAGCACGTACACGGCGCCGAGGATGACCAGTGTCCGCCAGCTCAAGGCGGCCGAAACGCGCAGCGTGCGCGGGAGCGCACTGACCGCATCGTCCCGTTCGGCGATCTTGAAGTCGTTCACCCCGTCACCGTAGCGCCGTGCGGGGGCTCGAGGCGGCATATGACGACAGCCAGCGACCTCGCCCGGACGCCAGTAACCCGATGTAGCGAACCTGTCGCCCAGCGCTTACGTCCGCGGCGGTTGCTTTGAAAGAGTGCGCCACGGCAAGCAGGAGATCCAGTCCTGTGGGGAGTCACCGCTGAGCCGAGGAGGTTCTGGCCCCGAGATGTCCCGCCGCGACCGCACGACGGGAGCCGCCCGGCAGTGGCGGCTGTTCGGTCGTGCCCTGGTGGTGGCGGGCGCGACGGTCGCCGGAACCTCCGCGGCTTGGTTGCTCGGCCACGGCCCCGCCGACGCGGCGGACCTGCCCGCGGCCGAGGACGCGGCCGACCGCCCCGCCGCCGATGCCCAGGAGGGCGACCAGCCCGGTCCGACGGACTTCTCGCTCTCCCGGCTCGACCCGCTCCGGCTGGTCAGCTCCGGGCCGGCCGGGAAGCTGCTCGACGCCGCGCAGCCGGTCACCGAGGTGCTGCGGCAGCCCGCCGCCGAAGTCGGGCAGGTCGCCAGCGACGCGCTCGAGGTCACCGAAACCCAGACCAGCGCTCCGCCGCCCGTCGCGGGCAGCGGACCGGAGGAGCCGCCGCAACCACCGGCGGAGACCGGCCCGCCACCGCTCGTCGTGCCACCGGCTGTCGTCGAGAGCCCGGCGCAGGACGTCACCGAACCCGTCCGGGCGCCGCGCCCGACCCAGCCGCTGCGGCTGGAGCTGCCCGCGCCGGAACCGCCGGCGCAGCCGAGCGCCCCGGCCCGCTCCGCCCCCTTCGTGCTGCCCGCGCCGCCCGGCGCGCCCGGCTTCGGGAGCCCGACCGACGGGCCGCACCACAACACCACCGCGCTCGGCTGGTACCCGGCCGCGCCGGTCCGCGTCCCGGCCTTCGCCGGGGCGCCCGCCTGCGACCTCGCGGGAACGCCGGCCGGCGTCCCCGAGCCGCAGCCCGGAACCACTCCCGACTGATCGCGCTGCGCCGGCCGGCGCAGCGAGCACCCCGCCGCGTTCCGGCCGCGCGAACTCGAAGCCGATTCCCGCAATGCCCGCTGCCGTGCCGCACGCACCCGGCCGGCGGTGCGGCGCTCGAAATCTCCCCGCAGGGGAAACCTCGTTAAGGAGCAATCCATGCAGACTTGGGCGAAGCGCGGCGTGCAGGCCGCGCTGGTCACCGGTGGGATGCTGGCCGTCGGCAGCGGCGTCGCATCCGCCGAGCAGGCCTGCCCCGAGCGCCCGAACTCGCCGCTGGGCGAGTCGGCGAACGCGCTCGACCAGCTCGGCACCGGCGGGCGCTGCCTGTCCGGTGACCTGTACCCGGAGAACGCGCCGCTCGTGGAGTCGCGCGCCGCGCACCAGGTGACCGCGCTGGCAGGCACCATCGACCCGGTGCGGGACCTGCTGCCCGCGGTCGAGAACGACATGACCCGGGAGCTGCCCGCGCTGCGCGACTGGCACACCGGAGCGCCGGTGGCCCCGCTGCACCTGGCGGGCTGGATCGCCGACCCGGCGGACGCGCGCCCGCTGGAGCTGGCGGGCCTGCCGCCCTTCGACGGCGGCCGGCCGGTCACCCCGGCCGAGGGCTTCCACCGCTCGCTGAGCTGGGCCGGGCCCATCGGCGAGGTGATCCGAGGAGGTGCGGCTGCCCTCGATGAGGGGGCGTTTCGCCCGGGTGCGGTCCTGGATGTCCCTGCAGATCTGCTGACCCCGCACGACGACCTGGTCTACTTCGACGGCTTCGGCCAGGCGGACGGCATCGTCGAGCTGTGGGAGGGCGTGCTCGCGGCGCCGCAGGGCGGCCTGGTCACGCCGGACCGCGTCGACCTCACCTCCGCCGAGCTGCCGGGACTGCGCAACCAGCTGCACACCGTCCCGGGCGAGGTGCTGGCGGGCGCGCTGTCCGCGGTGGCCGCCCAGCCGACCCCGCGCAACGACTTCGTGCCGCTGGAGGTGCCGGGCGAGCTGCAGGCCAAGGCCGCCGAGATCCCGGACCTCACCGGCCTCTCGCTGGTCGAGCTGAGCCGGGCGCCGGGCACCACGCAGCGCAGCGAATCCCCCGGCGTCCAGGCCCCGCTGCCGGTGCTGGGCGAGCTCAACGCGCTCGGCGGCGGGCAGACCTCGGCGCCCACCGTCAGCCGGATCACCTCCGCGCTGGACGCGCCCGCGCCGCGCACCGTGAACTTCACCGCCGCGCCGCTGGAGTCGGCCGTCGCGGTCGAGGTGGTCGACGAGCTGCGCGCCGCGACGCCGGAGCACAAGCTGCTCACCGAGAGCCCGCTGCGCCCGGCCCCGGCCCCGCGCAGCGGCGGCATGTCCCTGCCGGTGCTCGACGGCGGCGTCCCGGACATCACCGCGGTGCAGGACCAGACCCTGCCGCTGCCCGGCCTGACTCAGCAGGCCACGCCGCGCGGCTTCGAGAACGCGGACACGATCGTCTTCAGCCGGATCTGATCCACCGGACGAGAACCGGGGCGGGAGCGCACGAGCTCCCGCCCCGGTTCTGCGTTTGGGAGTGGAGATCGTTCGGTGGTGGATGGGCCATGAGTGTTTTGTGGGGCTGTAGCACCCCGAAGCACTCACGGGCATCTACCAGTCAGAACGACGTCCGCGGCCCAGGCATCAGCGGGCTCGGGCCGGGAGCGGGGGCTCGTGGGTCGGGGCGGTCCCGACCGGTGCGACGCGGCGGGCGCGCCACCACAGGATCGCGTTGTAGAGCAGGAAGGCCAGCCCGAAGTAGACGTAGGCGTTGCCGATCAGGTTCTGCGGGAGGTTCCAGGTCAGCTCCAGGCCCTTGCCCTGCGGCACCTTCCAGTGCGGGCCCATCATGAAGAACCCGGTGATCATCGCGGTCGCCAGCAGCAGCGCCCAGTTCCGCTGCGTCCAGGCGGCGCCGAGCAGCAGCACCAGCCCCGGGATCGCCCAGACCCAGTGGTGCGACCAGGAGATCGGCGACATCAGCAGCCCGAACACGCCGTTGAGCACCACCGCGGTCGGCAGGTCCCGCCGTCGGACCGCGTGCCGCATCCCGAGCACCACCAGCACCAGGGCGAGCACGGCGAGCACGGCGAAGAACACGGTCAGGTGCGGCACGCCCACCTTGGTCAGCAGCGACCGCAGCGACTGGTTGCCCGCGTAGACCGAGGCGTCGCCGGTGAACTTCGGCCCGAAGGACACGTTGCTGCTGGCGAACATCTCCTGCAGCCAGAAGCGGCGCGCATTGTCGAAGGTCAGCGCGAAGCCCAGCAGCGCGGTGCCGAGGAAGGTCAGCAGCGCGACGGCGATCGTCCGCACGTCCCGGCGCAGCAGCGGGAGCAGCAGGAACACCAGCGGCGTGAGCTTGATCCCGGCGGCCAGGCCGATCAGCAGCCCGCGCGGGTAGGGCAGCTTCTTCGCCCCGTCCACCCGCCACAGGCAGTCCACCGCGACCAGCGCCATCAGCACGATGTTGATCTGCGCGTAGGTGATCGTCTCCAGCACCGGTTCGCTGATCGTGGCCAGCGGCAGCACCGCCGCCGTCACCAGCAGCACCCGCTCCCGGTGCTCCTGCAGGAAGGGCGCCGCGCGGAGCACCACGTACAGCGTCGTCAGCAGCGCGAGGTGGCTGACCAGCATGATCACCGCGGTGGACGCGGCCTTGGGGATCAGGCCGAGCGGCGCGAACACGATCGCCGCGAACGGCGGGTAGATGAACGGCAGCTCCAGGCCGGACTCGGTCGCGGGCAGGTCGTTGTAGAGGTCCCGGCCGCCCAGCAGCGCCTTCGCGCCCAGCCGGTAGACCTCGCCGTCGATGTGGTCGTGGGTGTTGACGGTCGACACGACCATCACCGCGATCAGCTCGGCGACCGCGATGACCGCCAGCAGCGACCGGTGCTCGCGCAACCGGTCGGCCAGCCGTGCTCGCGCGCTACCGGTCACGGGCAGCCCGCCTCTCCGCGATTTTCAGTGGTGGTTGCGTCCGGGATCGATCTCGCGTTGTGCGGTTTCTTGTGGCTGGGTTGCATCACGGTCCCCTGAGGTGCGGTTGAGCAGGACTCCGGTTGACACAGGGGGTGTCATTCGTCCTCCTAGCCTGGGTGCCTTGCCCCGACAAGCGTAGAGATCCGGGTGTCCGCGGGGGTCGATGCGGGGCCGGTTTGGGATCGGCACCACGTCGCATGTTCACCTGCTCGAATCATCAAGTTCCGGTCGGCGAGGTGAACTGTCGGGGAATGCATCGCCAATGCCTCACTGAGCGTTATCTGCCCAGCGTGAATACCACCATTACGGGTGGTCGCCGTGCTCTTGAAAAGGGGCTTGCTGGCAGGGGAGGCTCAGACGGACTGCTCCGTTTGGTGGGGAGGAGGGGGCCGAATGAGTGTCGTCGAGGTAGCCGCATCAGCTCAGTTGGCGTCGGTGTGGGACGACTACATCAGCGGGCTCAACGTCGGCGTGCTGCTGACCGATGAGCGCGGGCAGGTGCTGGCCACCAACGACGTCGCCGCCGAACTCATGCAGTTGTCCAAGTCCGATCTGCTCACCGGCGTCCGGCCCGCGGGCTGGCGCCTGCGCGACGACACCGGCGCGGCGATGCCGGACTGGGCGGAGCTGGCCGGTCAGGTGCTGCGCGCGGGCAGCCCGCTGTCCATCCCGATGGTGATCGCCCGCAGCGGCCAGCCGCTGAGCCGGATCTGGGCGGACTACCACGCGGTGCAGGTGCAGGGCCGCCGCCGCGTGCTGATCCTGCTGCAGCCCGTGCACACCGACGTCCCGCACAGCCGGGGCCTGCTGGATCCGCTGACCGGGCTGCCCGGCCGCGTGCTGCTGCTGGACCGCCTGGAGCAGTCCCTGGTGCGGGCGCGCAGCCGCGGCACGCTGTCCACGCTGGTGCTGATCGACGTGCAGCAGCTGGCGGCCTTCAACGCCGAGCACGGCTTCGACCGCGGCGACGACCTGCTGACCACGCTGGCCGGCCGGCTCCGGGAAGGGCTCAGTGACGAGCACACCGTGGCCCGCTACGGCGGCGACGAGTTCGCGGTGGTCGCCGAGCACCCGAGCGGCACCGGCGAGACGATCGCCGAGCAGGCCCGCGAGGTGGCCGGCTGGCCGCTGCGGATCGGCCGCAAGCAGGTCCGGCCCGGCCTCCGCGTCTCCTGGGTGACCACCGACGGCCAAGCCCCGGTCCACTCGGTCCTGGCAAGAGCCGAGCAACAGCTGCAGCACTGATCACGAGTGTTCCAGTGGCTGGTTCGCGTGGCGGAACCTCAGCGCCCGCCTGGCTCCGGGATCCCGTTCTCATGTATGTCCGATACACGGCGCTCGGGCTGTCCTCGCCAGGCGAACGCTGAGAACCCGCGGCGGTGCGAGCTGCGAGGGCGGGCTATGCGCCTGCGGCGCATGTTGCGCCTCGCAGTTGCTGCCGGAACTCCGATGGGAAGGGAGGTGCCGCGTGGGTCTGGAGACCCTGAGGAGAAACAGGGGCACCCGCGCCGCGCGGGTGCCCCTGTCGACGTCGGTGCGGTGCGCTCAGCGCTCCACGGTCCCGGCGATGAAGTCCTCGACCGCCTGGTAGGCGGCGGAGTCGGCGTACTGCTCCGGCGGGGACTTCATGAAGTAGGAGGAGGCCGAGAGGATCGGGCCACCGATGCCGCGGTCCTTGGCGATCTTGGCCGCGCGGATCGCGTCGATGATGATGCCCGCCGAGTTCGGCGAGTCCCACACCTCCAGCTTGTACTCCAGGTTCAGCGGGACGTCGCCGAAGGCGCGGCCCTCCAGCCGGATGTAGGCCCACTTGCGGTCGTCCAGCCACGGCACGTAGTCCGACGGGCCGATGTGCACGTTGCGCTTGCCCAGGTCGCGGTCCACCTGCGAGGTCACCGACTGCGTCTTGGAGACCTTCTTCGACTCCAGGCGCTCCAGTTCCTTCATGTTCAGGAAGTCCATGTTGCCGCCGACGTTGAGCTGCATCGTGCGGTCCAGGTGGACGCCGCGGTCCTCGAACAGCTTGGCCAGCACGCGGTGCGTGATGGTCGCGCCGACCTGCGACTTGATGTCGTCACCGACGATCGGCACGCCGGCGTCGGTGAACTTCTGCGCCCACTCCGGGTCGGACGCGATGAACACCGGCAGCGCGTTGACGAACGCCACCCCGGCGTCGATGGCGCACTGCGCGTAGTACTTGTCGGCGCCCTCGGAGCCCACCGGCAGGTAGGACACCAGCACGTCGACCTCGGCGTCCTTGAGCGCCTGCACGACGTCCACCGGCTGCTCGTCGGACTCCTCGATGGTCTCCCGGTAGAACCGGCCCAGGCCGTCGAGGGTGTGCCCGCGCTGCACGGTGACGCCCAGCGGCGGCACGTCGGCGATCTTGATCGTGTTGTTCTCGCTGGCGACGATGGCCTCGGAGAGGTCCCGGCCGACCTTCTTCGCGTCCACGTCGAAGGCCGCCACGAAATTCACGTCCCGCACGTGGTACTCGCCGAACTCGACGTGCATCAGACCGGGCACCCTGGTGCTCGGGTCGGCATCGGCGTAGTAGTGGACGCCCTGCACCAGCGATGCCGCGCAGTTCCCGACGCCGACGATCGCCACTCGCACCGTACGACCGGGCCGATCTCCGCCCATGGCAGGGCCCTCCTTCTTGGTCATCTGTCGTGTCCTTGCAGTTCTTGCTCGCGCGCCGCAGCTGCCTGCTCGGCGCGTTCGTGTTCGATGATCTCGTCGAGCCAGCGAATCTCCCGTTCGCTGTGGTCGAGCCGGAGGCGGTGCAGCTCCCGGGTGTAGCGGTCGAACCGGTCGTCGTCGGCCAGCGCGTTGCGCAGGCCCTCACGGCGTTCTTCGACGCGCCGCCGCCTGCCCTCCAGGATCCGCAACCGGGCCTCGGCCGGGGTGCGGGAGAAGAACACCACGTGGACGCCGAACGCGTTGTCGTCGCACGCCTGCGGCCCGCAGTCCCCGACCAGCTCGGCGAAGCGGAACTCGCCCGCCGTGGTCACCCGGTACACGCGACGTGCCCGTCGACCCCAGCCGCGCGCGTCGGGGGTCTCGGGCTGTTCCTCGATCAGTCCGGCGCGCTGCAGCCTGCGCAACGTCGGGTACAAAGTTCCGCAGGACAGCGCGCGGAAGGCACCCGGTGCGTCGTGCAACCGCTTCCGCAGCTCGTAGCCGTGCATCGGGGCCTCGTGCAGGAGACCGAGCACGGCGAGTTCGAGCATCCGCACCCTCCTCGGACAGGATCACCGGTGGCCTCGTGCGGAACCGGCCCGCGCTGCCGCGCACCACCCGCTAGACCACCTGGCGGAGTATATCGCGGCGATATATCGGGGACCACGATCGAGCGGCGCTGAGGTGGCCGTCGTCACTGCACGTGGCGGTCGGTGGGCACGCCTGCCCTGAACGGCGCATGGAGTAGTCGTCACCGCCACGTACCCTGTGGTCGTGCGGACCCAACGGCAAGTGGTCGACTACGCGTTGCAGCGCAGGGCGCTGCTCGCGCAGGTCCACGCTGGCCGCGTCGGGGTGATGGAGGTCTGCGACGCCGATCCGTACCTGCTGCGGGCGGCGAAGTTCCACGGTGAGCCGAGCGGGGTGACCTGCCCGGTGTGTCGGAAGGAGCCGTTGACCCTGGTCTCGTGGGTCTTCGGCGATGCCCTCAAGCACGCGTCCGGTACGGCGCGAGCACCCGAGGAGCTGGACCGGATGGCCGCCGTGTTCGAGGAGTTCAACGTCTACGTCGTAGAGGTATGCCGCACATGTAATTGGAACCACCTGGTGCAGTCGTACGTCCTGGGAACTGGCGGCTTGAACGAGCGGCGTTCCCAGCGCAAGACTGCTGCGGAGTGAATCCGGTCGTGCCCCGACTCACGACCGCGCGCCCGGTGCGGTGCAACCCCGACGTGAACGCATCACATGGCGTCGCCCGACGCCTGTCCTGGAGGCCCACTCGTGAACGACGAGCGTGACGACCACCCCCGAGGCCGCCACTCAAGGCAACCCCAGCCCGATGGTCGTGGCACGCCACCCCCGCCGCCTCAGCGCCCCGGTCCGCCGCATCCCGGCGACCAGGCGCGTCCCCCGCAGCGCCCGATGACCGGACCGCCGCCGGGGCCGGGCGGGCCGGCGTGGCCGAGCGAAGAACCGCGACCGGGGCCGAGGCAGGGCCCTCCGCCTCCGCCTCCGCGACCGGGGCCGCCGAACCAGCAGTGGCCGAACGGCAACCCGGACGCGCAGGAGACCCAGCAGCAGCCCGCGGTGCCCTCCGGTCCGGACGCGAAGTGGCCCGAGGGCGAGTCGGCGCAGGAGCGCACCGGCGCGTGGACGCCGTCGTTCGACGATGACGACGATGACGACTCCGCGCTGTCCAAGCGGCTGAGCGGTGATTCGGGCGATTCGGGCGACAACGGGCGCGGCAATCTCGACCTGCCGACCGCGTACACCCCGGTGCCGCCTCCGCCGCCCAACGGCGGCCGCGAAGGCGCACCGCCCCCGCCGCCGAACGGCGGCCGCGAAGGCGCGCCGCACGGACCTGGCCGGGAGGGCCCGCCTCCGCCGCCTCCGGGTGGCCGTCAGGGGCCGCCACCGCCTCCGAGCGCGCAGCAGACCCGCCAGGGCCCGCCGCCCGGTCGGCCGCCGCAGCCGCCGAGCGCGGAGCAGCCGACTCAGAACATCCCCCAGCCGGGGCGTGACGACGACCGCCGTCGCGCTGGTGGCGCAGCCGCCGCGGGCGCTGCGGCCGCAGGCGCGGCTGCCGCCGGCATGGCCGCCGGAGCCGGAGCAGCTGGAGCTGCCGGTGCAGCGGGCGGTGGTGCTGGTGGTGCCGCTGGCGCAGCGGCCGGTGGAGCCGCAGGTGCGGCCGGTGGAGCGGCGGCGAACGGCGCGGGAAACCCCCGCGAGCCGCAGCTGCTCACGCACCAGGAACAGGGCAGCTACAACTACTACGCCGACGACCAGCTCGACGACGACCCGTACGACAACTACGACGACGGGCGCGGCTACGACGACGGACGTGGCGACGCCCGCAACGGGGATGATCGCGATGGCGACGACCGATTCGACGACTTCGGCCCGGCCGACGACGACCCGGACGACGAGATGAGCGCCCGTCGGAGCAAGCGCAGCGTGCTCTGGAAGCGGGTGCGGCGGGCCTGCTACGTCGCTACCGCGCTGTTCATCCTGGCGCCCGTCGCGGTGTTCATCTACGGCTACGTGTCCTGGCAGGCGCCGAGCCAGGCCAAGGTGATGGACGCGGACCGGCCGGTCGACCTGCTCTACGCCAACGGCGAACCGATGGCGCGGGTCTCCACCGACAAGACGCGCGAGGTGATCAACAGCATCAACGAGGTCTCCCCGGCGATGCGCAACGCGACTCTCGCCGCGGAGGACGCCACCTTCTACGAGAACCCCGGGTTTGACTTCAAGGGCATCGCGCGCTCGGTCTACTTCATGGCGACCGGCTCCGGCATCGGTGGCGGCTCGACGATCACCCAGCAGTTCCTCAAGCTGGACCAGGACCTGAAGAAGGATCCGACCTACGTCCGCAAGATCAAAGAGATCGTGCTGGCCTACAAGCTGACGAACGACATGTCCAAGGACGAGATCCTGCTGGCGTACATGAACACGGCCAGCTACGGACGCGGCACGAACGGGATCAAGGCCGCCTCGAAGGCGTACTTCGGCAAGGAACCGAGCCAGCTGAACAACGCGGAGGCCGCCATCCTGGCCGGCGTGGTGCAGGCGCCGTACGGCGGCAACGACCCCGGCCAGAACCCGGAGAAGGCCAAGGCCCGCTGGGACTACGTCATCGGGCAGATGGAGAACAACGGCTTCCTGCAGCCGGGCGAGCGGGAGACCATGCAGTACCCGCAAACCCTCCCGCGCGGGGACTGGCGGAAGGACAGCCGGCTCACCCCTGAGCAGGACGCCATCTGGACGGCCATCCAGGCCGAGCTGAACGAGAAGGGGCTGACCGAGGACGAGCTGTCCCGCGGTGGCTACCGGATCAAGACCACCATCGACCCGGACGCGCAGGAGAAGGCCGAGCAAGCCGTCCACTCGGTGATGGAAGAGCAGCCGAAAACGCTGCGGACCTCGCTGGTCGCGGTCGACCCGAAGACCGGCGGGGTGCTGGCCTACTACGGTTCGAAGGAGAACCGCGGTGACCTGGACTGGGCCAGCCAGGAGCAGGAACCGGGCTCGTCGTTCAAGCCGCTCGTGGTTGCGGCGGGCCTGAAGCAGGGCATCGGCATCGGTGAGTACTACGACGGCAGCGACAACCAGGTGATCGCCGGAACCCCGTTCCGGAACTCCGAAGGCATCGCGTGCGACGTCCCGACGCACTGCGGGATCCGCGAGGCGATGACCAAGTCGGTCAACACCGTGTTCGTCCACCTGGCCAACAAGGTCGGGACCCCCAAGGTCGCTGAGACCGCGCACGAGGCGGGCATCTCGGAATCGACGAAGCTGTCGAACAACGGCATCGTCGAATCCGGTATCGCGCTGGGCCAGTACCCGGTCCGCCCGACGGACATGGCCGCGGCGTACGGGACGTTCGTCAACGGCGGTGAGAGGGTCAAGCCGCACTTCGTGTCCGAGGCGGTCAGCTCCGTGACCGGCCCGTACAACCTGAAGATCCCGGAACCCGAGCCGGCCTTCAGCAGCGACGCCGAGGAGAGCTCGGACATCGCCGCCGACGTCGCCGAGTCGATGAAGAACGTGGCCTCGAGCTCCAAGGTGCCGCTCAACAACAACCGTCCGGTGGCCGCCAAGACCGGTACCCACCAGTGGGGTTCCACGAACCTGAACCGGAACGCCTGGATGATCGGCGCGACGCCGCAGGTCTCCACGGCGGTGGCGATGCTCAACAACGATGGCCAACCGCAGCCGCTGAAGGACTCCAGCGGCAAGACCTTCTACGGCAGCAAGTACCCGTCGCAGGTGTGGCAGAAGTTCATGAACTCCTACCTGCAGGGCAAGAAGGTGGAGAAGCTGCCGACGCCGGGCAAGATCGGGCAGTTCGAGGACACCCCGCCGCCGCCCCCGCCGACGAGCGAGGCGCCGAGCGAGTCGATGCTCCCGAGCGAGTCGATGGACCCGAGCAACTCCCGGGATCCGGACGAGTCGGAGGACCCGACCTCCAGCGCCGGACGGCCGAGCCGCGACTGCGGTGGCATCTTCTCCCCGCCGTGCCCGCCGGGGCAGGGCGACGGTGACGGTGACGGCGATGGTGACAGCGGCGACGGGGGCGGCGGGCCCAACAACGTCGCTCCGACGGACCGGCCGAGGTACTACGGCTGACGACCGGGTTCGAGCACGAGGGGCATCCGCTGCGGCGGGTGCCCCTCGTGCGTTGTTCGCGCCAAGTAGCATCCGGGCGTGTCCCCCACGACCGAGCCCGCCAGCAGTGAACCGCCGACGCCCCACCGGCGTCCGGATTCGGCGGTGGACAGCGACTCGCTCGGTCCCGAGGACCGCGTCGCGCCGACCTGGTCGGAGCCGCTGGCGCAGCAGATCAGCCGCCCGTTCGGCGGCAGGCTGGGCAGGCACGCGCAGGTCGGCAGGCAGTGGTTCTGGACACCGCTGCGGGTGATCCTGCTGTTCGCGGTGCTGGTGCTGGCCGCGGCGTGGCTGTTCAAGGCGCCCTGCCAGCTCACCTACGACACCGGCAGCGGACCGCAGCTGGACTGGCGGAACAACAAGCAGTACACCGCCATGTGCTACACCGACATCATCCCGCGCTACGGCATGGGCGACTTGGCCCGCGACGACGCGTTCCCGTACAAGACGCCGTGGCTGGAGAACGCGGGCACACCGCAGGAGAAGGTCCGGTACATGGAGTACCCGGTGCTGACCGGGGTGTTCCAGTGGATCAACGCGCGGGCCGCCGACGGGTGGGCGACGCTGGCCGAGCTCGGCTTCCTGCCCGGTGGCCTGACCAGCGTGCTGTACTTCAACCTCACCGCGTTCTGGCTGGCCGCGGCCTGGCTGGTGACCATCTGGGCGCTGGTCGGGCTGTGCCGCAGGCGGGTCTGGGACGTCGCGATAGCCGCGCTCTCCCCGCTGGTCCTGGTGCACGCCTTCACCAACTTCGACGCGCTGGCCACCGCGCTGGGCACCGCCGGGCTGCTCGCGTGGGCGCGGCGCCGACCGGTGCTGGCCGGGGTGCTGATCGGTCTCGGCGGGGCGGCCAAGCTCTACCCGCTGTTCTTCCTCGGCCCGCTGCTGGTGCTGGCCTGGCGGGCGGGCAAGGTGCCGGAGGCGGTGCGCGCGGTGCTGGCCGCGGCGCTGGCCTGGCTGGCGGTGAACGTGCCGATCCTGGTGCTCTACCCGGCGGGTTGGGGCGAGTTCTTCCGGCTGAACAACCAGCGCGCGGCCGATCCGGACTCGCTGTACAACGTGCTGATGCACTTCACCGGGTGGGCCGGGTTCGACGGCGAGCTGCCGCCGGGCGCGACGCCGACGGTGCTGAACTCGGTGAGCCTCGCGCTGTTCCTGCTGGCCTGCGCGGCGATCGGGTGGCTGGCGCTGGCGGCGCCCACCCGGCCGCGGCTGGCGCAGCTGTGCTTCCTGGTGGTGGCGGCGTTCCTGCTGACCAACAAGGTGTGGAGCCCGCAGTACTCGCTGTGGCTGGTGCCGCTGGCGGTGCTGGCGATCCCGCGCTGGCGGCTGCTGCTGGCCTGGATGCTCGTCGACGCGGTGGTCTGGGCGCCGCGGATGTACTACTACCTGGGCACGGCCAACAAGGGCCTGCCCGAGGGCTGGTTCCTGGGCGCGGTCGTGATCCGGGACGTCATGGTGGTGGCCCTGTGCGTGCTGATCGTCCGGGAGATCCTGAACCCGGCGCGCGACAAGGTCCGGACGACCCTCTCGGTGCGCCCGGGCCGCGTGCCGGACGCGCTGGACGACCCGTGCGGCGGCTTCCTCGACGGCGCCCACGACCGCTTCGTCCTGCCCGCGCCGCGTTCCTTCGGCAGGACCACGGGCGTTCAGGGGGAACTAGGGGTTCGCCCCTGACGTGCGGCCGCTGCCCGGCACGGATGCTGGAAGCATGACGACCTACCGAATGCCCCTGGCCCGCCCGAAGGACAGCGCGATGATCGCCGGTGTGTGCGCCGGACTCGCCCAGCGCTTCGGCATGAAGCCGTCCACGGTCCGGATCCTGTTCCTGGTGTCCTGCCTGCTGCCGGGCCCGCAGTTCCTGGTCTACCTGGTCCTCTGGGTGCTCATCCCGAAGCGCTGAGCTTCAGGTGCGGCGGGTGACCCGGATGGCGACCAGCACCGTGCTGGCGATCAGCGCGCCTGCGGCGGTGAGCGTGGACTGCACGAGCAGGTGCGGTGGTGCGGACGAGGAGCTCAGCGCGAGCAGCAGCGGGTGGGCCAGCGGTAGCCACTCGGCCAGCAGCGTGATCGTCAGCAGGGCCGCCGCGGCGATCACCGAGTAGCCGGTCCGCCGGATGACCAGGCCCGAGCACGGCAGCGCGACCGCGATGCCGAACACCGCGCACACCAGGTGCCCGAGCAGGCCGATGGCTAGATCCGTTGCCAGGTGGGCGAATCCGGACGCGACCTGCGACCACGCGGTGGACAGCACCGCCAGTCCGCCCGCGCAGCACAGCACGCTCAGCACGGTGCCGGACAGCATCCGGTGCACCGAGCCCGCGTGCGCGCGGGTGACGGTGCGCTGCACGACGTCCTCCACGTCGACCAGCGCGATCGTCAGCCAGCCCGACACCACCAGCAGCGCGGCGGCGGTCACCGCATGACCCGGCAGCGCCGGGCCGGCGCCGTCGCTGTAGAAGACCGCGAGCAGTCCTATGTGGAGCAACACCGGCGGCAGGTAGCGCTGCGAGTGGCCGAGTTCCGCGAGCCGGTAGCGGATCAGCGCGATCATCGCCCCACCCGCGAATCCACCGAGATCACCGCGCAGCCGCGCCGGATGGCTTCGAGCAGCAGCGCTTCCCGTTCTGCCACCGCGACTTCCAGCTCGACGTCGTCGCCGCGCCGCGCCACCACGCCGCTCCACTCCTCGTCCGTCCCGCCGCGCAACAGGATCCGGCAGGTCGGCACCTCCGATCCGAGCGGCTGGAGCCGCCCGTCGACGAGCCGGTGCGCGCGGGTGGCGGTGGTGCGCACGAGATCCGGGCGGTGGTCGGTGAACACCACGGCGGCGCCTCGTGCCGCGGACTCGCCGACGACCTCGGTCAGCACCGCGCGGGTTCCGGCGTCCAGTCCGGACCACGGTTCGTCCAGCACCAGCAGATCCGGTTCCGGCAGCAGCGCCTGCGCCAGGCCGACCTTCTGCGCGTTGCCCTTCGACAGATCGCGCAGCGGTGCGTCCGGGCCACCGGCCAGCGCGAAGCGCTCCAGCCAGCCGCCGGCCCGCCGCCGCGCTTCGGCGGTGGACAAGCCGCTGATCCGGCCGAGGTGGCAGAGGTAGGAGAGGGCGCTCATCCGCTGCCGCGCGGGAAAGCGGTCGGGCACGTACCCGGTGCGCGGCCGTCCGGAGGCGGTGCCGCCGGACGGCTTGGACACGCCCGCGAGGATCCGCAGCAGCGTCGACTTCCCGGAACCGTTGGTGCCCAGGACCCCGATCACCTCACCGGCCGCCACCGAGAGGTCGACACCTCGCAGCACCGGCCGCGCCCCGAAGTTCTTGACCACCCCGGCGAGTTCCCGGACCACCACCCAGAACCCCCTGCCCACCAGTGGAGACCGCCTCCACAGGTATACCTCCTCGCACGATGCCGCCGCCGCAACGGGAACAAACGGACGGCGGAGGCGGGTTGTGCACGACGTGGATCACGAGACGAGGCCCGGTGCGCTGGACCGCGCGCTGGCGTCGCTGCAGTGGACGCTGGGCATGGCGCGGCGGACGGTCCTGCCCGCCGGGCAGTGGACCGATCTGCCCGCGGGCTCCGGAGCTTTCCACTTCGCGTCGAGCGGGAGCGCCGAGGTGCGCGTCGGCGATCAGCGGTGGTCGTTGGCGGTCGGCGATCTGCTGCTCATCGGCACCGGACGTCGGCACGAGCTGCACGCCACCGGCGACGCCACCGTGGTCAGCGGTTTCTTCGACCACGACGAACCCGGTCGGCAGGTGATGGCGTTCCTGCCGGAAACCGTTGCGGTGCCGGGGTTCGCCGGTCACGAGCCGGAGCTGGCCGGGCTGATCGAGCAGATGGTGTGCGCACCGGAGCCCGCGCGTGCCGGTGAGGCCCTGATCTGCAGGCAGATCGCCTCGGCGGTGCTGTCCGCGGCGGTGCGGTCCTGGGCCGAGCGCGGGCTGGCGCCGGAGCGCTGGCTGCAGCGGTTCGACGATCCGCTGGTGGCGCGGGCGGTGGACGCGATCCGCACCGATCCCGGTCGCGGGTGGACCGTCGACGAGCTCGCGCGGGAGGCCACCATGTCCCGCTCCGCGTTCGCCGAGCAGTTCCGCGTGGTCGTGGGCTGCTCGCCCGCCGCCTACCTCACCGCAGTGCGGGTGCAGCGCGGCATGGAGCTGCTGGCGCAGGGCGCGAGCATCGCCGAGGTCGCGCAGCGGATGGGCTACGAGTCGGAGGCGGGGTTCCGCCGGGCGTTCCGCCGCCACACCGGCACCAACCCCGCCTCCTGGCGGCAGACCGCGGCCGCGGGCTGATCACTCCGGTTCGCGGGCGGAGCCGAGCAGCAGCGTTCCGACGGCGATGATGATCGCGGCGGAGACCAGCGTCGCGGTCATGCCGCCGAGATCGATGAACAGACCGCCGGTGACGGCGCCGAGCGCGGTGGCCAGCTGCATGCCCGCGACGGTGAGCCCGCCGATCGGCTCGATCTTGTCCGGCGCCAGCCGCGGCGCCCACGCGCCGACCACGATGACCACCGCGCCGAAGGCGAAGCCCCAGACCGGCACCGCGACGTAGACCAGCTGCGGGGCGACCGGCAGCAGCAGCAACGAGGCGACCGCGGTGCCGAGGACGGCCGGGACGAGGTAGCGCAGCTGCTGGGAGCGCGCGTCGGCGATCATGCCGATCAGCAGGTTGCCGAGGAAGCCACCGGTGCCGAACAGCGCCAGCAGCAGCGCGGCGCCGCTCGCACCGAGCCCGTCGACCTGGTCGAGGATCGGCCGGACGTAGGTGAACCCGGCGAAGTGGCCCAGGCCGATGAGCACGAGCCCGCCGAGCCCGGCGGCGATGCCCGGCACGCGCGAGGTGTCGGCCAGCGTCCGCAGCCCGGTGCTCGGCGCCGGCGGGATGGGCGGCAGCACGGCCCGCAGCACCACCGTTCCGGCCAGCGTGATGACGGCCAGCACGCCGAACACGACCCGCCAGTCCCAGATCGCCCCGAGGTAGGCGCCGATCGGCACGGCGGCCACGGTGGCGGTGGTGGAACCGGAGAAGACCACGGCCAGCGCGCGGCCGAGCTGGCCGGGAGCGGCCACCCGGGCGGTGACCGCCAGCGACATCCCCCAGAAACCGCCGATCGCGGCCCCGGTGAGCAACCTGCCGAGCAGCAGCACCCACAGCGAAGGCGCGACCGCGACGATCACGTTCGACACCACGCCGGCCACCGCCAGCGCCGTCATCAGCGTCCGGCGGTCCAGGCGCGGGAACAGCAGCCCGACCGTCGGGGCGATGACGAAGCCGATCAGCGCGGTGGCGGTCACCGCCTGACCGGCCAGCCCCTCGGACACGCCCAGCGAGGCCGCCATCGCGGGCAGCAGCGCGGGCGGCAGGAACTCCGCGGTGTCCAGCACGAACGTCAGGACCATCAGCGAGATGACGGCCGGCCACGACGTCCGCGCGGGGGACTGCGGCTCGGCGGGTGCGGCCTCGATCTCCGTTGTTCTGCTCATGGAGCCGAGTCTTGGCGCCGCGCCCACCGCCCACCGGACACGCCGTCCAGCAGACCGGACCATCCGTCCGAACCGCGTCCGCCCGGGTGGCGGTCAATCACCCGCGGAATCGACCACTGCTCAGCGGGTGGCGTGCGCGTCCAGGACGTAGGCGATCGCCGAGGTGATCTTCGCCGCGAACGGGAAGTTCAGCGACTCGTCCGGGACGTGCGCGTTGCTGTCCGGGCCGAGCGCACCGGTCACCACGAACTGCGCCGCCGGGTAGGCGTCGTGCAGCAGGCCCATGAACGGGATCGAGCCGCCGAGGCCCATCGTCAGCCACTCCGCGCCGAAGATCTCCTTGCCCGCCTGGTCCAGCGCGTCCGACAGCCACGGCGCGAGGTCGGGCGCGTTCCAGCCCAGCCCGGCCTCGGTGTGCCCGATGATCACCTTCGCGCCGTAGGGCACGTCGGTGGTCAGCTTCTCCCGCACCGCGCGCAGCGCGGCCTCCGGATCGGCGGTCGGCGGCAGCCGGAAGCTCAGCAGCGCGGTGGTGTAGGGCCGGAGCACGTTGCCCGCGTCGGGCAGCTCCGGCAGGCCACCGGCACCGATGATGGACAGCGTCGGCCGCCAGGAGTTGTTCAGCGCCAGCTCGACCTCGTCCTCGGCGACCGGCCGCAGGCCCTCCGGCCACGGCACCGAGTTGCGCACCAGGCCGGGCACCGCCTCGATCGCCGACCGCGTCTCGGCGATCCGGTTCTCCGGGATCTCCACGTTCAGCTCGGACACCAGGATCTCGCCGGTGGCGGAGTCCTCCAGCCGGTCCAGCAGCTGCCGCAGCACGCGGAACGAGCTCGGCACGATGCCGCTGGCGATGCCGGAGTGCAGACCGCTCTCCAGCACCCGCACGGTGACCTCCAGCGAGACCATGCCGCGCAGCGAGGTGGTCAGCCACATCCGGTCGTAGTCGCCCGCGCCGGAGTCCAGGCACACCACCAGCGACACGTCGCCGAGCCGCTCGGACAGGTGCTCCAGGTAGGCGGGCAGGTCCGGGCTGCCGGACTCCTCACCGGTCTCCAGCAGCACCACGCTGCGCGCGTGCGCGCCGCCGTGCGCGCGGACCGCCTCGATCGCGGTGATCGCCGCGTACCCCGCGTAGCCGTCGTCGGCCGCGCCGCGGCCGTACAGCCGGTCGTCGCGGACCACCGGCGTCCACGGGCCCAGGCCCTCGGACCAGCCCTCCATCGGCGGCTGCTTGTCGAGGTGCCCGTAGAGCAGCACGGTGCCCTCGGCAGCGCCTTCGGTGGCCGGGACGTCCACCAGCAGCAGCGGGGTGCGCTCGGGAAGCCGCACCACCTCGACGGTCGCGCCCTCGACACCGCGCTCGGCGATCCACCGGCGCACGTGCTCGACGGCGGCGTCGAGGTGCCCGGACTCGACCCAGCCGGCGTCGAAGGCGGGGGAGACTGCTGGGATCTCCACCAGCTCCGAGAGGCTCGGCAGGACGGATTCGTCCCACACCCGATCAACGGTCTTCGCAACGGCAATACGATCCACGCCGCGATCCTATGCCCGCGACCAGCGCTGGTGGGGAGAGCTCAGCTCCCGCCGCCCATCGCGGCCGAGCTCGCCGCGATGGTGCTGGCGGTGATCGCCGCGGTCGCCGCCGCGATCACCGCGGCGACCGCCTTGCCGAGCTCCTCGCCCTTGCTGATCTCCTTCAGCCGCTTGCGCTCGGCGCGCTCGAAGCCGAAGTGCCGGACCAGACCGGTCGCGTGAACCAGGGCCGCGAGCAGCGCCGACCGGTTGTCCAGCTCGCGCTCGTCGCGGGCGATCGAGCGCAGCTCGTCGATCAGCGCGGTGCGCGCCACCTGGTCCGGGAAGTACTTGTCGTAGGGGATCAACAGCGCCGTCCGCTGCTCGTGCCGCATCAGGCCTCGCTCGACCAGGGCGGCGCAGTGCTGCTTGCGCACCTTGCGCCGGTGCTGGATGAAGCTCGTGGCCGCCACCGGCTTGGCCTTCGGGCCGCCCTTCTGCTGCAGGTAGGCGATGCACTCGTCGGCCCAGCCGAGGCCGGTGGGACTCGGATCGTCCATCTGGACCTTCTTGCCGGTGAACGAAACGCGGTTCCGCAGCACGAGCTCGCCGAGCTCGGCCGCGCCCGCGTGGTCCGACGCCGAGTAGTAGGAGCCGTTCTCCCGCTGCAGCATCAGGACGAACTCTTCCGGCAGGGTGAGCGAGGTCATGGCCCACAGTCTGGCAGCGATCATCGACCCTCCACCGCGATTTGCCCGAATCTCCCGGGTCAGCCGCCTGCCATGGCGATCGCGGTGGGCATCGTCGCCATGGCCCGCAGCATCGCCGCGACCTGCGTGGGCACGCCTTCGCCGAGGTCTTCGCGATCGGCGATCGCCCTCAGCCGGGTGCGCTGCTCGCGGTCGAAGTCCAGCGCGTGCTCCAGCCCGCTGCGGTGCACCAGCGCGCCCAGCAGCGCCAGGCGACCGTCGGGTGGGTGTTCGCCGCGCGCCAACCCGTGCAGCTCCGCCAGCAGCGCGCTCCGGATCGAGCGGTCCGGGTGGTAGCGGTCGTCGGGCAGCAGGCCGAGGAACTTGCGCCGCTCCACCCGCAGCACCCCGCGATCGACCAGCACCGCTCGGTGCGCGAGGAACGCGTTGGAGCGCAGCTGGAGCCACCAGCTCAGCTCCACCGGGTGGTTCTCGCGCCCGGCGACCTGCTGGAACTGCGCCAGCAGCTGGTCCATCCACGGATGGCCGCTGGATGCGGCGTCGAGCAGCTGGAGCGCGGTGCCCTGCGGCGACATCCGGCCGCGCAGCACCAGCTCGCCGATCTCGGCCGCCGCGGTGCCGGTGTTCGAGTTCGCGCCGGCGACGTGCGATCCGCTGGGCTTGTGCAGCAGCAGCGCGAACTCGTCCGGCAGCGTCAGCAGGTTCGCGTACTCGCCCACCCGTCCAGTTTGTCGCAATCCCGCCGGGTCAGCGCTCTGCCGAGGCTGCTGATGATGCGGGCGAGGTCGTTCAGGTCGCTGGTCGTCGGCGAGCTCTGCCGCTGCCCTTCGGAATCCCCCATGGCGCCGACCCCTTCCTCGACGGGAGCAGGTGGCGGTCAATGTAACAAAACGGACAAAGAGTGAGAAGGGTCCGCGCAATATCGGTACTGCGATGGTCCAGAAAGCGTTAGTCGGACCTCCATTACTTCGATGACCTGCGAGTTTGCCCTGATCGACGGCGAACTACGGTGATCCGGCGGGAGCAGGCAGGCCGCACCGCGGTCGGCCCGGTCCCCTGTGGCAGGGCTCACGATGAGGGCCGGTTTCGTGCCAGGATGGCGGGGAGCGATCCAACTGCCCAGGCCGTGCAACCAGGTGACCCACCAGGTCGCCGGCGGTCACGACCGGGGCTGTCGGCCGCGGCGCCACAAGCGGCGTGGTCGGCGCGAGACGAGGAGATCACGCATGTCCCCCGAGCAATGGACGCGATCGGAAACCGACGGCACCACCGGCCCCCCTGCCGCTACCGCAGCGAAACCCACACGGGAGCAGGTGATCGCCGGTTTGCGCGCCACGAGCGAAGGCGGAGCTGATCTGGTTCAGCTCCTCACCCCAGAAGGTCAGCGGGTCGAGCACCCGGACTTCGACCTGGACATCTCCACCGCGCAGCTGCGCGACCTGTACCGCGACATGGTGCTGGTCCGCCGCGCCGACCGCGAGGGCAACGCGCTGCAGCGGCAGGGCCAGCTGGGCATCTGGGTCCCGCTGCTCGGTCAGGAGGCCGCCCAGATCGGGGCCGGTCGCGCGCTGCAGCCGCAGGACATGGCGTTCCCCAGCTACCGCGAGCACGGCATCGCCTGGTGCCGCGGCATCGACCCGACCGAGATCCTGGGCATCTTCCGCGGCACCGACCACGGCAGCTGGGACCCGATCGACAAGCGGTTCCACCTCTACACGATCGTCATCGGCAACCAGTGCCTGAACGCCACCGGGTACGCGATGGGCCAGCGCTTCGAGGGCAAGGTCGGCGACCAGGGCGGCGAGGCCACCATGGTCTTCTTCGGCGACGGCGCCACCAGCCAGGGCGATGTGCACGAGGCCATGGCGTGGTCGGCGGTCTACGACGCCCCGGTGGTGTTCTTCTGCCAGAACAACCAGTGGGCCATCTCCGAGCCGGTCGAGCGGCAGACCCGCGTCCCGCTGTACCAGCGCGCCAGCGGCTACGGCTTCCCCGGCATCCGGGTGGACGGCAACGACGTGCTGGCCAGCCTGGCGGTGAGCCGGTGGGCACTGGATGAGTGCCGCCACGGCAACGGCCCGGTGCTGATCGAGGCGTTCACCTATCGCATGGACGCGCACACCACCTCCGACGACCCGACCCGCTACCGGCTCGCCGACGAGCACGAGGCGTGGAAGCTCAAGGACCCGATCGAGCGGCTCCGGGTGCACCTGGTCCGCGACCAGGGCGTCGAGCAGGACTTCTTCGACGGCGTCGACGCCGAGGCAGACGAGCTCGCCGCGCGGTTCCGCGACTTCTGCTTCAACATCCCCGAACCACCACCGGAGCGGATGTTCTCCGAGGTCTACGCCGAGGAGACCCCGCAGCTGGCCGCCCAGCGCGAGTCCTACCTGCAGTACCTGGCCGGATTCGCCGACGAAGCGATGGCAGGAGGTGTGCGCTGATGGCCGCGCCCGCATTGGAACGCCCGACCGCGACGGCAGGCTCCCAGACGGTCACCATCGCCAAGGCGCTGAACATGGGCCTGCGCTCCGCGCTGGAGCGCGACCCGAAGGTGCTCGTGATGGGCGAGGACGTGGGCAAGCTCGGTGGCGTCTTCCGGATCACCGACGGCCTGCAGAAGGACTTCGGCGAGCACCGCGTGCTGGACACCCCGCTGGCCGAGTCCGGGATCATCGGCACCGCCGTCGGCCTGGCCATCCGCGGCTTCCGCCCGGTGTGCGAGATCCAGTTCGACGGGTTCATCTTCCCCGGCTTCGACCAGATCGTCTCCCAGCTTGCCAAGCTGCACTACCGCAGCCAGGGCAAGGTGAAGGTGCCGGTCGTGGTGCGGGTTCCCTTCGGCGGCGGCATCGGCGCCGTCGAGCACCACTCGGAATCGCCGGAGTCGCTGTTCGCGCATATCGGCGGGCTGAAGGTGGTCTCCTGCGCCAACCCGGTGGACGCCTACTGGATGCTGCAGCAGGCCATCGAGTGCGACGACCCGGTGCTGTTCTTCGAGCCGAAGCGCCGCTACTACGAGAAGGCCGAGCTCGACCCGACCGCGCCGCCCGCGCCGCTGTTCGCCTCGCGAGTGGTGCGGCCGGGTTCCGCGGTCACGGTGGCCACCTACGGCCCGATGGTGCGCACCGTCCTGGACGCGGCGAGCGCCGCCGCCGAGGACGGCACTGAGCTGGAGGTCATCGACCTGCGCACGCTGTCCCCGCTGGACCTGGAGCCGGTGTTCGAGTCGGTGCGCCGCACCGGTCGGCTGGTGCTGGCCAGCGAAGCTCCCGCGGAATCGTCGATCACCTCGGAGATCGCCGCCCGGGTGCAGCAGGAGTGCTTCTACTCGCTGGAAGCACCCGTCCTCCGGGTGACCGGGTTCGACACCCCGTACCCGCCGAGCAAGCTGGAGGAGGGCTACCTGCCCGACCTGGACCGGGTGCTGGACGCAGTAGACCGCTCACTGGCGTACTGAGGGAGTCGTTTCGATGGCCATCAAGCAATTCCCGCTGCCCGACGTCGGTGAGGGGCTGACCGAGGCGGAGATCCTCGGCTGGCGCGTCAAGCCCGGCGACGCGGTCACGGTCAACCAGGTGATCGTGGAGATCGAGACCGCGAAGGCCTCGGTGGAGCTGCCCTGCCCGTGGGCAGGAACGGTCCGCGAGCTGCTCGCCGACCCGGGGGCGACCGTGGAGGTCGGCGCGCCGATCATCGCGATCGACATGGGCGGTGCCGAACCGGTGGACAACGGCGGCAAGACCGGCGAGGAGTCCAACGGACGCGTCGCCAACCTCGTCGGATACGGCCCGCGCGCGACGAGCACCAAGCGCAGGCCCCGCAAGGGCCAGCCCGCGGCGGCGGTCGTCGAGGCCCCGCCCGCTCCGAAGGCCGAGCCGGTGGCGCAGGCGGGCGGGTACGTCCCGCTTGCCAAGCCGCCGGTGCGCAAGCTGGCCAAGGAGCTCGGCGTGGACCTGACGAACCTCGCTGGCACCGGTTCCGGCGGCGTGATCACCCGCGAGGACGTGCAGTCCGCAGCGGGCGCTCCGCCGGCCGCGCCGACCGCCGCACCCGGTGCGCGCGAGCGGCGGGTGCCGATCAAGGGCGTGCGCAAGGCCACCGCGCAGGCGATGGTGACCAGCGCGTTCACCGCCCCGCACGTCACCGAGTTCCTGACGGTCGACGTCACGCCGATGATGGAGCTGCGCGAGCAGCTCAAGTCGCACCCGGAGTTCCGCGACGTCAAGATCACCCCGCTGGCCTTCGCGGCGAAGGCGGTCTGCCTGGCGGTGCGCCGGACACCCGACGTCAACGCCACCTGGGACGAAGCGCCCGGTGAGATCGTCTACAAGGACTACGTCCACCTCGGCATCGCGGCGGCCACGCCGCGCGGCCTGGTGGTGCCGAAGGTCCGCGACGCCGACCAGCAGTCCCTGAAGGAGCTGGCGCAGTCGCTGGAGCAGCTGACCAGCACCGCGCGGGAGGGCAGGACGGCTCCGGCGGACATGCTGGGCGGCACCTTCACGATCACCAACGTGGGCGTCTTCGGCGTCGACACCGGAACGCCGATCCTCAACCCGGGGGAATCGGCGATCCTCGCCCTCGGCGCGATCCGCGACATGCCGTGGGTGGTCGACGGCCAGGTGGTGCCCCGGAAGGTCTGCCAGCTGGCGCTCAGCTTCGATCACCGCGTGGTCGACGGCCAGCAGGGCTCCCAGTTCCTCGCGGACGTGGGCGCCCTCCTGGCGAACCCGGCGATGGCGATCACGTACTGATCCGGCTCCCCAACGCTGTCTCGGCGGTGGGTGCTGGTTCCGCAGGTCAGGGCCCGTGAGTGCTTTGTGTTGCTATAGCCTCACAAAGCACTCACGGCACCTACCAGCGGAAACGCGCTGATTCCGAGGTCTCGTCAGGCGCGCTTGTACACCCGGATGCCCTCGGTCGGCGTCCAGCGGGTGATGGCCAGGTGGATCTGGTCCTCGGCGACGCCCGTCGTGGTGACCTCGGCGAGGTCCAGGCGGAACAGGTGCGAGTCCTGGGACGGGGGCTGGACCTCCTCGACCCAGGCGCGGTGCTCGTCGCCGGTGACCTCCACGGCCCGGCCGGCCAGCTTCACGTCGACGCCGCCCATCATGTCCTCCGGCACGCCCGGATTGGCGTGCAGCGCGAACCGGGCGTCGCGCCGCAGGTCCACGGCCTTGCGCGATCCCGGCATCGACCCGAACACCAGGTCGGGACCGCGCCAGGCGACCTCCGTCCCGCTCACCCGCGGCGAACCGTCGCGCCGCAGCGTCGCCAGCACGTGGTGCCGGAACGCCTCCAGCCGTGCCCGAACCTGGGCGGCCAGCTCCGGGGCCTGCTCTGCGAATTCCTGCCACGTCGACATACGCGACATGGTGGCACCGACCTCCGACAGCGACCGGCCGGAAAGCGCCGAACAGCCCTGCCGCCTCGCCGGAACGAGGCGGCAGAGCTGTTCGCGCACGTCTGCGGGCCGAGCCGGTCAGCGGGCTCGGCGGATGTCAGTCGCCCTTGCGGCGGCGGCCACCGCGGCGGGAGCCGGACTTGCCGCCCGAGGCCGCGGCGACCGGTTCGGCCGCTTCCTCGGCCTGCTCGCGCTCGGCGTTCGCGTCGTACTCGCGGAGGAAGTCGAAGGCGTGCTCGTCGAAGTCGTGCACGTCGATCTCCGGCAGCGCGCCGAGTTCTTCGTTCAGTTCCCGGAAGATGGGTGTCTCCAGGTCAGGGGTGGTCTTCTTCACCGCTTCGCCCTCCCGTTCACTCTCGAAGCTGTGGCCGGGCCGCCGCCAGCTCTCGCTGCTCGTCGCCCCGTTCCGAGCCCTCCCCGCGGAGCTCGTGGGGGGCAGCCCGGTACCACTTCCGGCACCGCGCTGCGCCGTTGTGACGCCAACCGTCCCCGTTGGTGATGCGGTCAGCGCCGACATTCATCCATTCGGACTAGCGTCATGGTGCACTTGCCCAGTGATGCCCGGGGCAAGGGCCCACGAAATCGTGCCTCGCAACACTCCAACCCGCGCACACTTTGTGCAATTCCGCACCGTGTCGAGCACCACTCCAACGGGTGGGGCGCGGTCCGGTCGTCGCCCGATCGTCCGGTTCGGCCGGGTTTTCCGGCCCGGGCGCCACTCGCGGCCACCGGAAGTGCCAGCCGCGGGGCGATCGAGCCTCCGTCAATCCCGCCTGATCGGCTGGGCCGGCGGAGCACCCCGACACGGTCCGGCGCGCCCTGCCCGGCGGCCGGGAGCCCGAGCGCGGGTAACCCGCTCAACCGGACTAATCGCCCGGCATCGGGCGGGCGCCGGTGTTGACCCTCGAAGGGCCGGGGCACCGCGTCCCGGCAGCCCCGAAGGGAGACGGTGATCATGGGCAACCGCGTCAAGAAGGCAGTCGTCGCTTCCGGCTTCGGACTCGGCATGCTGCTGGCCACGGCCGCACCCGCGTTCGCGGATTCGTGGGGCGTCACCGCGTCCGACTGCGAGTGGGCCGGCGGCAGCGTCATCTACGTCGAGTACGGCAGCCTCGCGTGCTTCGGCGGCTGGTACGACGGCGAGTACGTCTATGACGACGAGTACGCGCACGACGACGAGCACGCGTACGACGGTGAGCACTTGGTCGACTGGAGCTGACCCGAGGACAGCCGCAGGCCGCAACCCCTCCCTCGGCCTGCGGCGCCCCCGCACCGAGCGGGCCCCGACCACCGGCCGGGGCCCGCTGTCGCGTCAACGCAGCTGGGCCAGGATCTGGCTGTGGGTTCCCCAGACGACCTGCAGGTTCTGCTTCGACAGATTGGCCCACGAGTCCTCGCCGCCCGCGAACAGCGGGATCGTGTTCGCAACGCACTCGTCGAACGCCAGCGGGACGTGCCCCGGGTTGTCCGCCGTCCAGAGGCCGAACTGCTCCTCGCCGAGATCCTTGATGTCGACCAGGACACTGTCGTGGAACCGGGAGTACGGCACCGGGAAGGGGCTCACCTCACCGGTGCTGGGGTTGAGCAGCAGCACGTGCGGGTCATCGGCAGCGCCGGTCCCGGCGTCGACGGCCCACTGCTGCCCGAGCCAGTCGAAGCCGAAGCAGGCCACGCGCTCCGCCAGCTCGGGGAAGGCGTCCACGACGTACCCGTCGATCACCTGCGCGCTCTCCGGGGTGTGCACCCGGTACAGCCCGTCGTCGAAGGTGCTGCCGCCGAACCTGCTGAACAGCGGCTTCAGCACCGGGTGGACGGAATCGGGAACCTCCGGCGCGCTGCCGGCACTCGTGCAGCGGTACGCCACGACGAACTCTTCGAACATGGAGTCGATCTTGACAGGCGCGAGCGCTCGGCAGGTGGAGTTCTCCGCAGCTCGATCGCACCGGTAGGCGGGCCGCGTCGATCTTCATCCGCAGGTAGGCCAGGGTGAAGGCGATGACCGGTTCTCGATGATCGGCCTCTCGCCGCCGAGTCGGCCGCCGCAGCTCCGACGCAGGAGGACAGCAGATGACCAGCCATGACGACGATGAAGTCCGGGATCCCTTCGGCACCTTGCGCCGCGCGTTGTGGATCGGAGGCGGCCAGTGGGCGGGCAAGTCGACCGTCGCCCGGCTGCTGGCCGTGAACCACGGCGTCACCGCCTACCACTACGACTACCACGATGCCCGCGGTCACAACGACCGCCGGATCGCCCGCCGCGTCGGGCTCGGTGAGCCCGCCACCGAGCCCGACGCGGACGCGGTGTGGGTCCACACCACCCCCGAAGAGATGACCGCCCAGACCCTGGCGGGTTTCCCGGAGCGGTTCCAGTGGGCGCTCGACGACCTGCGCGCACTCGTGTCCGGCCGCCCGGTCATCGCCGAAGGCTGGGGACTGCGGCCCGAACTCGTCGCACCCATCGTCGACTCACCGCGCCGGATGGTCGTCATGGTGCCCACACCCGAGTTCCGCGACCGGCAGGTCCGCGAGCTGCCCCGGGCCACTTCGCTCGGGCACCGCGTCAGCGACCCGGCCCGAGCGCAGGCCAACCGGCTGGCACGGGACCGGCTCGTCGCCGATGACGCAGTCCGCGCCGCCCATCAGCTCGGAGTCCGCGTGATCGAAGTCGACGGTTCCCGCGATGCCGCTGCGATCGCCGAGATCGTCGCCGACCACTTCAGCCCCTACCTCGACGCATGATCGCCGCGGGAGTTCCGCGGTGCCGTCCTCGAAACGGGGGTTCCCGCTGTGTTCCGCCCGCGGCCGGAACACAGCGGGAACGGAGGCGCCTGCGTCAGGCGATGTGCTTGCCGGAGATGGCCCGGGCGATGACCAGCTGCTGGATCTGCTCGGTGCCCTCGAAGATGTCGTAGATCTTGGCGTCGCGGTGCATCCGCTCCACCGGGAACTCGCGGGTGTAGCCGTTGCCGCCGAGGACCTGGATCGCCCGCTCCGTCGCCCAGGTCGCCACGCGGCCCGCCTTGAGCTTGGACATCGAGCCCTCACCCGCGGTGAAGCCGCCGTTGCGGCCCAGCCACGCCGCGCGCCACACCAGCAGGCGGGCCGCGTCGATCTCCATCCGCATGTCGGCCAGGGTGAAGGCGATCGACTGGTTCTCGATGATCGGGCGGCCGAAGGTCTCGCGCTGCTGCGCGTACTCCAGCGCCGTCTCGTAGGCCGCCCGCGCGATGCCGATGGCCTGCGCGCCGACCGTCGGGCGGGAGAGCTCGAAGGTCTTCATCGCCGCCTGCGCGCTGCCCTTGGCGCCTTCGCGGGCGCGGGCCAGCCGCTCGTCCAGCTTCTCCTTGCCGCCCAGCAGGCAGCGACCGGGAACGCGCACGTCGTCGAGGAACACGTCGGCGGTGTGCGAGGCGCGCAGCCCGTGCTTCTTGATCTTGCTCGGGGCTTCCAGGCCCTTGGTGCCCGGCGGGACCACGAACGCGGCCTGACCGCGGGAGCCCAGCTCCGGGTCCACGACCGCCTGGACCACGTGCACGTTGGCGATGCCGCCGTTGGTCGCCCACGCCTTCTGGCCGTTGAGCACCCACTCGTCGGTGGCCTCGTCGTAGACCGCGCGGGTGCGCATCGCCGCGACGTCGGAACCGGCGCCCGGTTCCGACGAGCAGAACGCCGCGACCTTCGGGTCGTCGGCGTCGCCGTAGCACTGCGGCACCCACTCGGCGAGCTGGTCAGGGGTGCCCACGGCGAAGATCCCGGCCACCGCGAGGGTGGTGCCGAAGATCGCCATGCCGATACCGCCGTCGCCCCAGAAAAGCTCCTCATTGGCGATGGGCAGCGACAGGCCGGTGTCGTCGGCCCAGAACGTGGCCAGGCTCTCGAAGCCGTAGAGCCCGATCTTGGCCGCTTCCTGGATGATCGGCCAGGGCGTCTCCTCGCGCTCGTCCCACTCGCGCGCGGCCGGGCGGATGGTCTGCTCGGCGAAGCCGTGCACCCAGTCCCGCAGCTCCTGCTGCTCCTCGCTCAGCTCCAGGGAAAAAGTCATCGTCTTCCGTTTCTCTGCGAAGTCGTCCCGATCCACCCGCACCGCGCCAGTGCAGGAGTCGATCATGGCTTGCGCCGCGCCGAGCGACACCGCCGCTCGGCGCACTCCCGCCGAGCGGCAGCTCAGGCCTTGGGGATCTGGAAGAGCTTGGTCAGCCCGGCGGCGAAACCGAGGTCGCCTGCGACCTTGAGCTTGCCCTTCATGAACAGCATCGGGGCGGAAGCGTTGCCGGAGGCCAGCTTCAGGAATTCGGCGGGCGTGACCGTGATCGTCACCCGCGGCTCGTGCTGCGGGTCCTTGCTGACCTCGCACTTGCCGTCGGCCAGCACGCACTCGTAGCGCAGCAGGTCCTCGTCGGTGCCGATCCGCCAGCGCACCACGGCCTCGGTCCTGCCCGCCTTGTCCGACTTGTAGTGCTCGCCCATCCGCCGGAACACCTCGTCGAGGATGCGCTCGCGCAGTTCCGGGCGGGCCATCACGGCTTCGACCTGATCGTCCGAGGCGCGCGAGATCAGCCGGGCGAACTGCTCCGGGCGCAGCACGCTGAGGTCCACCTCGGTGCCGCTGTCCGCGATCTCGGAGGCGGCTTCCAGCAGCATGACGAACTCGTCCTTGCCGATCTTCTTCGGATCGACCTCGCCGAGCGCGGCGATCGGATCGGTCTCGGGCATATGTCGCCACCTCTCAATGCCTGTTGGCGGTTGCGTTGCTCGGGCGATCGCCTGCCGGAACCTGCCTGCTCTCCGGGACTGCGGCCGCTCCTCCTGATGTATGAACGAATACACGGTGGAGGGCTCGTCCTGGCCGGAAACCACTCAGAACCAGCGGATGGTCGCCCTGCGTAGGTGGCCCGAGCGGCTGGCGCCGCTCACCCGAGAGCGGACGGCTCCGCCAGCAGTGCTCCCGCGCTTACCTACTCGTGAGTAAGACTACGTTCGAGTAGGTTCGAAGGCAAGCGACCTGCGGCGACCGGTTTTGATCTAGCCTGACCGGGAGCAGATCAGCGTGCGAGGTGAAATGGTTCAGGACAACGGCCGCCCCCGGTCGCGGCGCCTGCCGCGGGAGGTCCGCGAGCGGCAGATCCTGGACGCCGCCGTCGAGGTGTTCGCCGCGCACGGCTTCCACGCCGCGTCGATGGACGAGATCTCCGAGGTCGCGGGCATCTCCAAGCCGATGCTCTACGCCTACCTCGGGGCCAAGGACGAGCTGTTCGTCGCCTGCATCCGGCGCGAGGCCGCGCGGCTGATCGAGGCGATCGGCACCGCGGTGGAGGCCGGGCTCAGCCCGGCCGAGCAGCTGTGGCGCGGTCTGCGGGTGTTCTTCGAGTACGTGCAGGCCAACCAGGCGGGCTGGACGGTCCTGCACCGGCAGGCCAACGTGCAGGGCGAACCGTTCGTCAGCGAGCTCTCCGAGTGGCGGGAGCGGGCGACCAGCCTGATCTCGGCGCTGCTGGCCCGCGCGACCGAGGACTCGGTGCAGCCGATGCAGGCGGAGCAGACCGAGCCGTTCGCGGCGGCGCTGGTCGGCGCGGGCGAAGCGCTGGTGGAGTGGTGGTTCGAGCACCCGGAGCACGCGGCCGACGGCATGGCGATGCGCCTGATGAACATGGTCTGGATGGGCTTCGGCGACCTCGTGGAAGGCCGCTCCTGGACACCGGACTCCTGACCGGGACGACGCGATTTCAATGGAAATCAGACGTCTGATTTCAATGTAAATCGCACGGAGACGGCGTGTCGCACTCCGACACGCCGACGCCTGTGGACAACTTCCGCAATTTCAATGGAAATCAGATGTCCAATTTCCATTGAAATTGCGTGGTCCGTCACCTGGTTCGGCGGAGCCGTCCATCGGTGTCGGTGCGTCGTGCGCCGGACGCGCCGATGGCGTGTCGGGTCAGCGGACGGTGCCGAGGAGGTGCGGTTTGCCGGAGCGGGCGCGGAGTTCGAAGTTCCAGCCGGTTTCCGCGGGGTGCGCCGCGAAATCCGCGGTGGCGGGCAGCAGGAGCGGCTTGCGGAACTCGACGTCCACTGTGCACTGATCCGGCAGGCGTTCGGCGATGGCCGCCAGGCAGCGGGCCTTCGACCACATGCCGTGGGCGATCGCGCGGCGGAAGCCGAAGGCCTTGGCCGGCAGGGCGTGCAGGTGGATCGGGTTGCGGTCGCCCGACACCGCCGCGTACCGGCGGCCGATGTCGCCGGGCACCCGCCACTTCGCCGTCGGCACCGCCGCGACGTCGGCCTGGCGCTCCGCCGCGGGTGCGGCGTCCGCGGGCTTCCCGCCGCGGCGCAGGTAGGTGCTGACCTCGCGCCACACCACTTCGCCCGCCACCTCGGTCTCGGTGATCACGTCGAACTGGCGGCCCTTCGGGTGCGGGCGCAGGTCCGCCAGCCGCACCCGCTGGGTCAGCTCGTCGGTCACCAGCAGCGGCCGTTGCTGGTGGATGCTGTTGGCCACGTGCACCAGCCCGACCAGCGGGAACGGGAACCCGGGATCGGTCATCAGGCGCACCGACAGGCCGAACGACAGCACGTGCGGGTAGGTGACCGGCAGCTCGTCGCGCAGCCCGAACCCGCACACGCGGTCGTACTCGGCGAGGTGGTCGCGGTCGATCGCGATGTCGCGCCGCACGTACTCGGTGTCCGGCAGCCGGTCGCCGCGCCGCGCGGGCCCGGTCGCGACGGCCTTCGCGTACAGCGCGGCCAGCGAAGGCGCAGTGCTCACTTCAGGCATCGGCATTCCCTCCGCTCAGGCACCGAGCAGGCTCTGGCCGCAGACGCGCACGACGTTGCCGTTGACGCCGGCCGACGCGGGATTGGCGTACCAGGCGATGGTCTCGGCCACGTCCACCGGCAGGCCGCCCTGGGACATGCTGTTCATCCGGCGACCAGCTTCCCGCACGAACAGCGGGATCGCCGCCGTCATCCGGGTCTCGATGAACCCGGGTGCGACCGCGTTGATCGTGGCGCCGCGGCCCGCGGCGATCGGCGCGCTGGACTGCACGTGCCCGATCACCCCGGCCTTGGAGGCCGCGTAGTTGCCCTGCCCGACGTTGCCCGCGATACCGCTCATCGAGGACACGCCGATGATCCGGCCGCCCGGCCGCAGCGGGGAGCGGTCGGCGAGCAGCAGCTCGTTGATCCGCTCCTGCGAGGTCAGGTTCACCGCGAGCACCGAGTCCCACTGCTGCTCGGTCATCCGGCCGATCGTCTTGTCGCGCGTGATGCCCGCGTTGTGCACCACGATGTCGAGCCCGTCGTGGCGCTGCGCGAAGTGCTCCGCGATCCGCTGCGGCGCGTCGTCGGCGGTGATGTCCAGCTGCAGCGTCGAACCGCCGATGCGGTTGGCGACCGCGGCCAGTTCGCCGCCCTTCGCCGGGATGTCGAGGCAGACCACGTGCGCCCCGTCGCGGGCGAGAGTTTCCGCGATGGCCTCGCCGATTCCCCGCGATGCGCCGGTGACCAGCGCGACCTTGTCCCGCAGCGGCTTCTCCCAGTCCACCTCCGGCACCTCGGCCTGGCCGATGCGCACCACCTGGCCGGAGACGTAGGCGGACTTCGCGGAGAGCAGGAAGCGCAGCGTCGAGTCGACCGCGCCCTCGGCGCCTTCGGCGACGTAGACCAGCTGGGCGGTCGCGCCGCGCTTGAGCTCCTTGCCCGCAGTGCGGACGAAGCCCTCGAGTGCGCGCTGCGCGGTCGCTTCCCGCGGGTCGATCAGGGTTTCCGGCGGCGTGCCGAGCACGATCACCCGGCCGCAGCGGTCGGTCTGCCGGATCGTCGGGCCGAAGAACTCGTGCAGCGCCCGCAGCTGTTCGCTGCTGCTGATGCCGGTCGCGTCGAAGACCAGCCCGGCGTAGCGCTCACCTTCCGCGGGCGCGCTGTGGACCTGGGCCTGGACGTCCTTGGCGACGGCGGCGACGGCTTCGCCGAGCCGACCGTTCGGGGCGCCGCCGAGCAGCACCGGGCCGGCGACCACCGGCTCGCCCGGCCGGTGGCGGCGCAGCGGTGTCGGCGCGGGCAGGCCGAGTCGCTTGACGACCTGCCGCCCGAGCGCGGACGAGGTGAACTGCTGGTATCGGTCGGCCATTGCCACTCCCACGGATGTCCGGTAGCTCGACGTCTAAGAGCCTGTAAGTGGTTGTTCTGCTTGGGCGGTCGCTCGGCGGAACTGATGCTTCCCTGGACTCTGGCTGCCCCTCGCCCGGTACACAGCGGAGGGGTCGTCCTCGCCAGGAAACCACTCAGAACCCGCGGGTGGTCGACCTGCGTGCGTGCTCAAAGCGGCTGCCGCCGCTTGTGAGGCGCGGACGGCATCCGCCGACAGGTTTCTAACCTACCCGCGGGTAGGTTAGATTGACCAGGGAACATCGCAGCAACCAGGGAGTCAGGCCATGGCCACCGCTCGACGAGTCGCGATCATCGGCGGCAACCGGATCCCGTTCGCGCGGTCCGGCGGCCCTTACGCCCGCGCCGCCAACCAGGACATGCTGACCGCAGCGCTGGACGGACTGGTCGCGCGCTTCGGCCTGCAGGGCGAGCGGATCGGCGAGTTCGTGGCGGGCGCGGTGCTCAAGCACAGCCGCGACTTCAACCTCGCCCGCGAGACCGTGCTCGGCTCCAAGCTGGATCCCCGCACTCCCGCGCACGACGTGCAGATGGCCTGCGCGACCGGGCTGGAAGCCGTGGTCTCGGTGGCCAACAAGATCGCCCTCGGGCAGCTCGACGTCGGCATCGCCGGTGGCGTCGACTCGGCCAGCGACGCGCCGATCGCGGTCAACGACGACCTGCGCCGCGTCCTGCTGCGCGCCAACCACGCCAAGACCGCAGCCGGCCGGCTCAAGGCGCTGACCGGCGTCCGCCCGCAGCACATCGTCCCGGAGATCCCGCGCAACGCCGAACCGCGCACCGGGCTGTCCATGGGAGAGCACGCCGCGAAGACCGCGCTGGCCTGGGAAATCGGCCGGGAAGCGCAGGACGAGCTGGCCGCGCGCAGCCACCAGCGGCTCGCCGCCGCCTACGAGCGCGGCTTCTTCGACGACCTGCTGACCTCCTACCAGGGCGTGGCCCGCGACCAGAACCTGCGCCCGGACAGCACCGCCGAGAAGCTCGCCAAGCTCAAGCCGGTGTTCGGCCGCGGCGAGGACGCGACCATGACGGCGGGCAACTCGACGCCGCTGACCGACGGCGCCGCCACGGTCCTGCTGGCCAGCGAGGAGTGGGCGGCGCAGCGACGGCTGCCGGTGCTGGCCTACCTCGGTGACGTGGTGTCGGCGTCGGTGGACCACGTCAGCGGCGACGAAGGACTGCTGATGGCCCCGGCCTACGCGGTCCCGCAGCTGCTCGACCGCACCGGCCTGGGGCTGGGCGACTTCGACTTCTACGAGGTGCACGAGGCGTTCGCCTCGCAGGTGCTGGCGACGCTGAAGGCCTGGCAGGACCCGGAGTTCTGCAAGGACCGCCTCGGCCGCGCCGAACCGCTCGGCGAGATCGACCCGGCGAAGCTCAACGTGGTGGGCTCGTCGCTGGCGGCGGGGCACCCCTTCGCCGCGACCGGCGGCCGGATCGTGGCGACCCTGGCGAAGCTGCTGGCGGAGAAGGGATCCGGCCGCGGCCTGATCTCCATCTGCGCGGCGGGCGGCCAGGGCATGACCGCCGTCCTCGAACGCCCCTGACGAGCGAATCCACCGCTCACCCGCTGGCGGGGTTGCGGGCTTCCACGAGCGTCCGCGTGGCGTGGGCGATGAACGCGCCGTTGCGCCGGATCTGCTCGTGGAGGTCGCGCAGGCGGTCGAGGTGCGCCTCGACGGTGAAGCCGGGGACCGTCCAGATCACCTTGCGCAGGAAGTAGACGACCGCGCCGATGTCGGAGAACTCCGCGCGCAGGCGCTCGCTGCGGACGTCCACCACCTCCAGGCCGGCGGCGCGGGCGTCCGCGGCCTCCAGATCCGGGTGGCGCTTGCGGCGGGCTTCGGGCTGCGGACCGAGGAAGTGCTCCACCAGCTCCCACATGGTTCCCGGACCGACGTGCTGGGCGAAGTACGTCCCGCCCGGCTTCAGCACCCGGGCGATCTCCGACCACCACACGGTGGCCGGATGCCGGCTCGTCACCAGGTCGAAGGCCGCGTCGGCGAACGGCAGCGGCGGCTCGTCCGGGTCCGCGACGACGACCGCGCCCAGCGGGTGCAGCAGCTCCGTCGCCACCGCCACGTTCGGCGGCCAGGACTCGGTGGCCACCATGACCGGCGGGAAGCCCGGCACCCCGGCCAGCACTTCCCCGCCGCCGGTCTGGATGTCCAGCGCCGCGGACGCCAGCGCCAAGCGCTGGCCGAGCAACCGCTGGTAGCCCCACGAGGGCCGCTGCTCGGTCGCCCGGCCGTCCAGCCAGGAGAAGTCCCAGCCCTCGACCGGAGCGGCCGCGGCCTCGGCCACCAACTCCTCGAACGAACGCGACATGCCCCCATCGTCCCGCCCGGCGCCACCGAATTTCCGCCCGGGCGCTGCCGTCGGCGAGGCTGACGACTCCGCACCTGTCCGCAGCCGGGTGCTATCGCAGCACCTCGTCGCGGTCCCGACACCGCGAAGAGGTGCCGAGTTCACCAGGCGGGCTCGGCGGTGCCGTAGGGCTGGAGGAACGGCCAGGTCAGGGCGCGGCCGTCGAGTCGGCCGGGCGGGGCAACGGCGGTGATGCCGCCTTCCAGCGAGGTCAGCCACGGTTCGACGTTCACCGGGGCCGCCGGGCGTTCGGTGCGGGGTTGGTCCAGGAGCCAGTGCGCGGTGCGGGCCAGCGAGAGCTCTCGCAGCCAGGTGCCGCCGTGCTCGGACTGGCGGCGGAGGCCGTCCAGGACCGCTGCCGCGCAGAGGTATCCCGTGCCGTGGTCCAGGAGCTGGCAGGGCAGCGCGCCAGGACCGTCCGAAGTGGACTCGACGGCGGCGATGCCGGAGGCCGCCTGCACGATGCTGTCGAAACCGCGCCGATCGCCCCACGGACCCGAATTCCCCCACGCGGACAGGGAAACCACCACCAAGCCGGGGTGCCGGTCGGCCAGCGACTCGAAGTCCAGCCCGAACCGGTCGAGCGCACCCGGCCGGTACCCGTGCACCAGCACGTCCGCCCCGTCGAGCAGTTCGTGCAGCCTCGCGAGGCCTTCCGGCGTGCGGGCGTCGAGCACCGCGCTCCGCTTGCCGAGCAGCGCGTCGTGGCTCCCCGGTCGTTCCGGGCGGTGCGGCGGGTCGATGCGCAGGACGTCCGCGCCGAGCGCCGCGAGGAACCGGGTGCACACCGGACCGGCGATCACCCTGGTCAGGTCGAGCACCCGGAACCGGCCGCGCCGGGGTGCCGCGTCGCCTGCCTGGCGAGCGCTCACGAGCGGCTGCGCGTCCACCGCCCGTCCCGGTGGTTCGGCGCGCCACTGCTCGGGGCTGCGCACCGCGGCGGCGATTCCACCGGCTGCGACCACGCGGGCCTCCACCTCTCGCGCCGGTAGTTCCGCGATCGCCGATCCCACCGCGGCGACGTCGTCGGACGTGCCGAGCGCGCGCTGCAGGGCTTCGCGGTGCCACGGGTAGTTGCCGTGCGTCCGGACCCAGCCATCGGATGCCCGCCAGAACCGGGACATCGGCGCGAAGCCGTCCTGGGGCGACTGGCCGTTCAGGAGGAAGTGGGCCTCGCTGCGCACCGCGGCGGCGACGTGCCCGGTGGCGAGCTCCGCCGGGCCCGCGGCCAGCAGCGCGGCTCCGATGCACGCGATCGCGGTGTCCTCGACCGGGAGCCTGGCCGCCAGGTGCCCGAGTTCACCGGTCACGACCAGCTCGTCCGGGCTGCGCTCGATGCCCAGCGCTTCCAGAGCTCCTGCGAGTGTCCGACGCCATTCCGCTGCCATGCCCAGAGTTTCGGCGCGCAGCCTGCGGATCGCAGCAACCGACGCGGAAGATCACAGCGCTTCATCCGGCTCTCTCGCGCTCTATAGCTCTTCCGCTAGAAAGCCGGATATTCGGCGACTGGTGATTTGTCGACTTCTCGCTAGATCTGCAGGCCCGGTTCCGGTCCGCCGGGCGTGTTGAGCAGGAAGGTGAGCCACAGCGCGGCGCGCCGGAGGTGCGGCAACGGCCTTCACGACTGCCCCGTTCTGCTGGATGCCCGGTCCGGTGCGGCTGCGCGCCCGAGGCCGAGTCGTCGAGAGGCGTGCACGAGGGCCCGGGCCAGTCGAGCGGGCGGGGAATCCGGCTCCGGCGGGTGCACTGGCCGGATCCGTCCGTTGTGGATCGCGGTGAACTGCCACCCGCCCGCGCCGCGGACGGCGACGATCGTGTTCCGGGTGAGGCGTCGCTTCGGCAGCTTGGTCCGCCAGGCGGTGAGCACGGAACCGGTGGCCTGGACGATCGCAACACCGTCCGAGACGTGCCGGATCGACTCGATCCGGCCGACCAGGGCGGAGTCGTAGAGCACGCCGCGGAAGAGCTTGTCGTGGGAGGCGATGACCGGCTCTCGTCCCTGCGCGCGGTTGCCGTCGTAGGAGACGTAGTCGCAGTCGGTCGTGAAGCACTCGCCGTAGGCGCGGGCATCACCGGCGGTCCAGGCGGTGCACATGCGCTCGAACAGCGCGGTGATCTGCTCGTCGTCGGTCATCGCTGCTCCTCCGGGTCGTGTTCGGGAGAAGTGGTCGCTCGGCGGCCACCCGACGGGAGCGCCTGCGCGCGCAGCAGCGCACCGCGCTGGTAGGCGAAGTCGGTCACGCGGGTGAGGAACTCCGAGATCGCGGTCAACTGGTGCGCGTCGAAGCCCTCGACCAGCGCGTCGGTGGCGACCGGCAGCGAGTCGAACACCGCCTGGACCTCGCGCACCGCCTTGCTCGTGGGGCGCAGCACCTGCTTGCGCCGGTCGTGCGGATGGGGCTCCCGGACCAGCAGCTCGGACCGCTCCAACCGCGCGACCACGCCGGTGGTCGCACCGGTGGTCAGCCCGGTGATCGCGGCGAGCTCGCTCGCGGTCATCGGAGCCCGTTCGTGCAGCAGGTCCAGGCACTTGAGGTCGGTCGGACCGAGCCCCAGGCGCTCGGCCAGCGCGTGGTGGCAGAGCACGGTCGCGGTGCTGTACCTGCGGGACAGCGGGCCGGTGATCTCCGCGGCCAGTGCGGCGCGCTCATGTCGTTCTCCGGTGCCCATCGACAACTCCCTTCAAAACTCGCTTAGTTGCTAAGCTACTTTGCCCGCCGAGGAGAGGTCAAGAACGGGGTGCAACACGCCGATGGGGACTTCTCGCCGAATATCGGGACAGCGCTAGACGGCTGGATACAGTCCGAGAGCTATGGACCCGGTTCGCAATCCCTTCGCCCCCGGCGCCGGGCAGCGGCCGCCCGAACTCGCCGGACGGGACCGCGAGCTCGACGCCTTCGAAGTCGTGCTCGAACGCGTCGCCCGAGGTCGGCCCGAGCGCAGCCTGGTGCTCACCGGCCTGCGCGGCGTCGGCAAGACGGTGCTGCTCGGTGAGCTGCGGTCGATGGCGCTCCGGCGGGGCTGGGGCGCGGGCAAGGTCGAGGCGCGACCGGAGGCCGGGCTGCGGCGGCCGCTGTCCGCTGCGCTGCACCGCGCGATCCGCGACCTGGCCGTGCGCCACCGCGCGCCGGACCGCGTCGAGCAGGTCCTGGCCGTGCTCAAGGCCTTCGCGCTCAAGGCGAATCCCGACGGTGCGAAGCTCCGCGACCGGTGGCAGCCGGGCATCGACGTGCCCGCCGCGCAGGGCCGCGCCGACTCCGGCGACATCGAGATCGACCTGGTCGAGCTGTTCACCGAGGTCGCGGAACTGGCCGCCGACGTCGGTTCCGGGATCGCGCTGCTGATCGACGAGATGCAGGACGTGCCGACCGAGGACGTCTCCGCGCTGTGCGCGGCCTGCCACGAGCTGTCCCAGTCGGGGGCGCCGCTGGTGGTGGTCGGTGCCGGTCTGCCGCACCTGCCCGCGGTGCTGTCGGCGAGCAAGTCCTATTCCGAGCGGTTGTTCCGGTACGTGCGGATCGACCGGCTGGACCGCTCGGATGCCGACCGCGCGGTGCTAGCGCCCATCGAGCGCGAGGAAGCCGAGATCACCCCGGACGCCCTGGACGCGCTGTTCGACATCTCCGGCGGCTACCCGTACTTCGTGCAGTCGTACGGGAAGGCGACCTGGGACGCGGCGGTGCGCAGCGAGATCGGCGCGGAGGACGTGCGGCTGGCCGCGCCGGAGGCGGAGTCGGAGCTGGCCGTCTGGGTTCTTCGGCTCCCGCTACGAGCGGGCCACCCCGGCTGAGCGGGAGTACCTGCGGGCGATGGCGGAACTGGTGGAGGGCCGCGACGAACCGGCCCCGACCGCCTCCATCGCGCAGTACCTGGAGCGCCGCCCGTCCTCGCTGTCCCCGGCGCGGGACAGCCTGATCAAGAAGGGCCTGGTCTACTCCGGCGAGCGCGGCCTGATCGCCTTCACCGTGCCGCACTTCGGCCGCTACCTGCTCACGCAGGACTGAAGAACCGGTTGGCGGCGGGCCGGAACATCGCGATCACCGCGCCGACCACGGCGAGCACGTGCGCGATGCGCACGACGAGGAAGACCCAGTCGGTCGGCCCGGCGGGCAGCTCGATCCCACCGGCCAGCGCGGGCCCGACCATGCTCAGCAGGCCCACGCCGCCCAGCAGCACGGCCAGCGTGACGCGGACCCAGTTCCGGCCGTGGCGGAGCTGGAGAACGAGCGCCACCAGCGCGGCGTAGACGAGCATCCTGATCGCGGCCGCCAGCAGCAGGTCTTGCGGCGAGGGCAGAACGTTGAGCAGCGTTTCCACGACACCGGCGCCGATCGCGATCAGCCAGAGCAGGATCGAGGTCCGCACCGCTTCGGGAGCCTTCGGCATGATCCACCTTCCTGAGCGATCCTCGAAGTGTGGACGCGCGAAAGCCGCAGGTCATCGGGGGAAAGCCTGGATCCCACCCCTAGGTGATCGTGCTCTATAAGCAAATCTAGCGATCTGGCTATACATCCGGATACAGGACGATCGGACCCGCCCGCAGCGGTGCCTCAGGGTGACGTGGAACACATGTTTGTAAGGGTGTAACGAGCGGGCGGTGGGTGTCGATATGCATCATGACCCCGCGGTGCTGTCGGACCCCCGACCTGGCAGCATCGCGGGGCTTTCCAACTCCGGCACTTCTGCCGCCATCCAGTTCACCACCGCCGCACCCGGCACCGTTCCCGGGCATCGCTGCGCGAAGGGAGTCGAAAATGGAAATCGTGATCGTCCTGCTCGGCGCTCTCGTGCCGGCTCTGGCGGCCGCCCCCTACTACGTCCGGGACCGCAACCGCCGGTGATGTCGGTGCCCCCGGGCAGAGTGCCCGGCATGATCGCCTTCACGTTGACCGACGTCGAGCGCGCCATCCGCTCGTCCTGGGGCGCGGACACCTGCGCCCCCGAGGATCTGCCCAAGTGGCACGAGGGAAACCCGGCCCGCGGCCAGTGCGGCACCACCGCGCTGGTGCTCAACGACCTCCTCGGCGGCGACCTCGTCCGCGGTGAGGTGCACGTCGGCGGCCGCCGCGTCGACTACCACTGGTGGAACCGCTTCCCGGGCGGCCTCGAGCTCGACCTCACCCGGGAGCAGTTCGACCCGGAAGAAGTCGTCACCGGCGCCGTCGTGATCGAGCGCCCGCCCGAGATCAACCGCCTCCGCGAGGAGTACGAACTCTTGCGCACCAGGACCTTCGCGGCCCTGGAAGCTTGACGCGAGCCACCGGCGCGCAGCCGGAGGTTGCGGAATCGCGACGGTGAGCGGGTGATTCTTGTCCGGCGCCGCTGCGCATACCTACTCTCCTCGCGTGACAGCGCAGCAGAACGACCGGCCGAAGGCCCCCGCAACGGTGGCCTTCGCATCCGTGCTCGGCATCGTGGTGCCGAGCCTCTCGGGGCTGCTGACGGTCATCAGCTACGTGGCCTTCGCGCTGGAGATCATCAGGTATCTCGACAACGCGGTGGGCCCGCTGCTGTTCAACACGGCCAACACGCTGGGCACCCTCGTGCTGGTCGGGCTCTGGGTGTTCTTCTCGCTCCGGATGCGCGCGGGCCGCAACTGGGCCCGGACCACTCTCGCGGTCGTCGCCGGAATCTGGCTGCTCTACGCCCTTTTCGGCCTCTTCGTGACGCTCAGCATGGCCGACTACCAGCTGTCCGTGATCTTCAACCAGGCAGGCACGACCACGGTCCTCGTCGAACTGCTGATGGTGATCCTCGCAATGCCCCTGTTCCTGGTCCTGATCTTCCTCACCCCGTCCAACCAGTACTTCAAGACCAACCAGCAACCGACGCCCTGATCACCTCGTTCTGCCCCGACGGCCCCGTGCTCGACTCGATAATGGCCGCATGATCGAGCACACCGCGGCCGAGCGCCGGGTCCTGTCGGCTGTGCGGGATCGAGCGCGCGTCGAGGTGGATTTCGACGGTGAGCAGCGGCTTCGCGGTGCGGTACTGGCCGATGCGCTGGCCGGGACGAAGGCGCTGCGTTCCGTCCGGATCACCGGGGCCCGCATCGATGGGCGGGTGGACCTGGCTGCGGCGCGACTGGACTTCCCCATCGAGTTCCGCGACTGCCACTTCGGCGATGACGTGGTGCTGACCGAAGCGCAGGTGGCCTCGGGTCCGGCTGCCCGGCTGCCGGATTCCCGCTCTCGAAGCCACGCAGCTCCACGCGACGGGTGACGTCGATCTGGACGGAGCCCGGTGCGGTCCGGTCGTCCTCGACGGAGCCCGGATCGGCGGGCGCTTGCGCTTCGAGAGAGCTCGGTTGACCGCCTCCGGAGAACCCGCTCTGCGCGCGAGCCGGGTCCAGGTCGAGCAGGGGATCTTCGGCTACAAGTCCACAGTGGAGGGTGGACTGGTGCTGAATCACGCACGGGTGGGCGGCCCGGTGACCCTCAACGACTCCCACCTGAGCGGGCCGTCCTGGGCGCTCAAGGCGAACGACCTCGCCTGCGCCGCTCACCTGGGCATGCAGGACGTCGTCGCGCGAGGGGCGGTCCACCTGCTGGGCGCGCGCATCGGCGGTTCGCTGGTCCTGCTGAACACGACGCTGCAGAACCCCGGGGATTGGTCGCTGCTGCTCATCGACGCCGAAGCGGGTCTGGTCACGCTCCGCCCCGCCGCCGACTCCGCGGGATCTGTCAGCCTCCGCGACGCACGGTTCAAGAGCATCACCGACGATCCGCCGAACTGGCCGGAGAACTGCCGCATCGAGTTGACCGGCCTGACCTACCAGCGCCTCACCCGGCGGAGCACCGATCTCGCGCCCTGCCCCATCGCCACGCGACTGGAGTGGATGAAGCGCTGTTCCACTACTGCCGGCCGGCGGGCGTTCTCGCCGGCGCCGTACACCCAGCTCGCCACCGCACTGCGCGCCGACGGCATGGACCGCGAAGCGCGCGAGGTCCAGCGCTTCAAAGAACGCCACCGCCACCGGACCCTGGGACCGCTCGGCCTGCTCTGGGGCGCTTTGCAGGACGCCACCTTCGGTTTCGGCTACCGCCCGGCGCTCGCCCTCGCCTGGGTCACCGCGCTGCTCTGCGCGGGGACCGCGCACTTCGCGCTGGCCGGCCCGCTCCGCGCGATCAAGAAGGACGAGGCACCGACCTGGGATCCCTTCCTGTTCAGCCTCGACCTCCTGGTCCCGCTGGTCGACCTCGGCCACGAGAAGGCCTGGGACCCCACGGGCTGGAACAAAGCCGTCGCACTGGCCCTGATCGTCGGCGGCTGGGTCCTGGTCACGGCAGTGGTCGCAGGAGCAGCCAGAGTCCTCACCCGCAACGCACCCTGAACAACCACCAGACAAGCAGCGACCGGGTGGCTGCCCAGTTCGGGAATGTCTGCGAGCAGGTGCGACAAACGCACATTGTTGATTTGGGAGCGCCGCTGGGCCAGGCTGCACCCCGAAACGCAACGACGTGCCTACATCAGGCTCGCCATGCTCAACCGGGCGGCCTCCCTCGACGATCTCCGGGTGCCGCCTGGTAACCGGCTCGAACAACTGAAGGGTGACCGCGTCGGGCAGTACAGCATCCGCGTGAACCAACAGTGGCGGATCTGCTTCCGCTGGACTGACGCTGGACCGGAAGCTGTCGAGTTCACCGACTATCACTGAGAGGGGAGGGTATGAACATGGACATCGTTATGCCGCCCGTTCATCCCGGGGTGATTCTGCGTGAGGAGTTCCTGGAGCCGATGGGGATCACGGAGTACCGGCTGGCGAAGGATCTTGGTATCCCGCAGACACGGGTGAGCGCGATCACGCACGGCCGTCGGGGGATCACCGCGGACACGGGATTGCGCTTGTCGCGCTACTTCAGCATGTCCGAGGGTTTCTGGACCGGGCTGCAAGACGACTACGACCGGGCGATCGCCAAGGACAAGCTCGGTGACGCACTCGACTCGATCACGCCCATCAGTGCGTGATCGGGCCTCGGCCTGGATGTAGCGGACCAGCGGACAACTCCTGTCCGGAGGTGCTGTGGCTGATTTCTTCTCGAATCTCGATGACTTGGTCGCCGAGTCCGAGGTGGTCATCGATCGGTGGAGCGGCCAGGCGCATCCGCGTTTTCCGGATGTGGTCTACCCGGTGGACTACGGGCACCTCGAGGACTCGCGTTCCGGCGACGGGGCTGAGGTCGACGTCTTCGTCGGAAGTGCTCGTGGGGCGGGCGTGGTCGGGGTTCTGCTGACCGCTGATCCGGGGAAGTGGGATGTCGAGCTGAAGGTTCTCCTGGACTGCACAGCCGCAGAAGTCGAGCAGGCACGCGGGTTCTGCTCCGAGGTGCTCGGGATCGGGGGCCATCTCGTGGAGCGGGACGGCAGTGGTTGAACACCGGTGCGGAGAGCTTCGGAACCTCGCCCTCGGCTTCTGGGCGTTCCAGAACGAAGTGTCAGCTCGTCTGGTGTGCGGCGTTGGTGAGGTCTGCGTGGGTTTTCCGGATGGCGGCAGCCGTTTCGTCGAGTTCGCTTCTTTCGCGCACGCGCCAGTCGGCGCTGATGCGGAAGGTGTCTCCGGCGAACCGGGGGAACACGTGGAGGTGGACGTGGAACACCTCCTGTGCCGCCGCCTTTCCGTCGGCCAGGAACAGGTTGATGCCCTCGCACTGGAGCCCTGACCGGCGAAGGGCCTTGGCGAGCCGGTGGCCGACCGCCCAGAGCTTCTGGCCGTCTTCCACGTCGAGGTCTTCGAGACCCACGGCGTGCTTCTTCGGCACCACCAGCAGGTGGCCGGGTGTCACCGGTTGAAGGTCCATGAACGCCAGGACATCGGCGTCGTCGTGGACAACGCTTGATTCCGCATCTCCGCGCACAATTGCGCAGAACACGCACTCGTCATCGCTCATGTCGCGCTCCTCGTGCCCGCTGCAAGTCCGGATCATGATGGCAGTCCTTCTGCGCACGGACCACGGTTATCGCCGACCGGGCTGTGGCGCGGCGGCCGGCACCCCCTCGGAACAGCGCACGGTCCGGTGTTGTTGACTCCGGGCGTGAGCGCTCAGCAGCAGAAACGTCGTGCCCGTGTCCGTGCTCCCGAGCTGGTCGGGCGGCAGTGGTTGAACACCGGTGGGGAGGAGCTTCGGCTCAAGGACTTCCGGGGCAAGGTTCTCGTCCTGGACTTCTGGACGTTCTGCTGCATCAACTGCTTGCACGTGCTGGACGAGCTGCGGCCCTTGGAGGCCGAGTTCGCCTCCGAGGTCGTCACGGTGGGCGTGCACTCGCCGAAGTTCGAGCACGAGGCCGATCCCGCCGCGCTGGCCGCCGCCGTCGAGCGCTACGCCGTGCACCACCCCGTGCTCGACGACCCCGAGCTGACCACCTGGCAGCACTACGCCGTCAAGGCCTGGCCGACGCTCGTCGTGGTGGATCCCGAGGGGTACGTCGTGCACGTCGCCGCTGGTGAAGGGCACGTCGAGGCGCTGCGCAGCGTCATCACCGAGGTCATCGCCGAGCACGAGGCCAAGGGCACGCTGCACCGGGGCGACGGTCCTTACGTGCCGCCCGAGGCTCCCGCGACGACGCTGCGGTTCCCCGGCAAGGTCATCGCGCTGCCCAGCGGGAACCTGCTGGTGTCGGACTCGGCGAACCACTCGCTGGTGGAGTTCGCCGCCGACGGCGAGACCGTCGTGCGGCGGATCGGCACCGGTGCGCGCGGTCGGGCCGACGGGGCCGCTCCCGAGTTCTCCGAGCCGGGCGGGCTCGCGCTGCTGCCCGCGCCGCTGGCCGAGCAGGTCGGATACGACGTGGTCGTCGCCGACACCGTCAACCACCTGCTGCGCGGGGTGCGGCTCGCGGACGGGCACGTCACGACACTCGCCGGGACCGGTGAGCAGTGGCGCGACGGCAGCGACTCCGGCGCCGGGACGGAGACTCCGCTGACCAGCCCGTGGGACGTCGCCTGGTGGGAACCCGCCGGTGGCGTGGTGATCGCGATGGCGGGCAACCACACGCTGGGCCTGTTCGACCCGGTGTCCGGCGCGGTGCGGCGGTTCGCCGGGACCACCGTGGAAGGGCTGCGCGACGGCGCGGCCGAGGAGGCGTTCTTCGCCCAGACCTCCGGGCTGGCCGACGGCGGCGACCGGTTGTGGCTGGCCGACTCGGAGACCTCGGCGCTGCGCTGGGTGGAGGCCGCCGACGGCGGGTTCGCGGTGCGGACCGCGGTCGGCACCGGGCTGTTCGACTTCGGGCACGCCGACGGCCCCGCCGACCAGGCGCTCCTCCAGCACCCGCTGGGCGTGGCGGTGCTGCCGGACGGCTCGATCGCGGTCTGCGACACCTACAACGGCGCGATCCGGCGCTACGAGCCCGCGACCGGTGAGGTCTCCACGCTGGCGACCGACGTGGCCGAACCGTCCGGCGCCGCGGTGGTGGACGGCGAGCTGGTGGTGGTCGCCTCCGCCGCGCACCGGCTGGAGCGGCCGGTTCCGCCCGGTGTCGCCGCGCGGCTGGTCGAAGGGGCGTCGCAGCAGGTCAAGCGGCCCGCGACCGAGATCGCTCCGGGCGCGGTGGAGCTGGCGGTGGTGTTCACGCCGCCGCCCGGCACCAAGCTCGACGAGCGCTACGGGCCGTCGACCCGGCTGGAGATCAGCTCCTCGCCGGAGGGCCTGCTGCTGGAGGGCGCGGGCGTGGGCACCGACCTGACCCGTCGCCTGGTGCTGGCCGAGGGCGTCGAGCAGGGCGTTCTGCACGTGGTGGCGCAGGCCGCCAGCTGCGACGACGACCCCGCCGTCGAACACCCGGCCTGCCGCCTGACCAGGCAGGACTGGGGCGTTCCGATCAAGATCGCGGCGTCCGGCCCGACGCGCCTCCCGCTGGTGATGGGCGGCCTCGACACCGAGAGCTGAACCAGCCGGGGGCTCCGGGCCGTGTGGAGTTCGGAGCCGTGCGAACGGGCCGCCCGTCTCGGAGGGGGAGGCGAGGGCCCGTTCGCTCGGTGTCCGGCCCCCGTGATTGCTCCACCTGAGTGACGGTCCGCACGCGTTTCGTACGCCTGATCGGGTGGTGCCGCGGGCTCGTCGGGCACGGCGGGTCGTCGCCTCGCCCGGCGCGGACGCCCCCGGGAGCCGGTGTGCGGGGCGTTGGCAGAACGGCTCCGACCAGCTGAAACGTTGGTTCCGGTGGGGGTTGCCGGGTGCTGTGTCGGGAGGAGGTGCATAACACCTGCCCTGGCCGGTCGGTCATCCGGTGGCGGCAAGTAAACTTTTCGGGTGACCGATGCCAAGCTCGAAATCCAGATGCTGCACGACCGGGTCATGGTGCGCATCTCCCCGGAGTCCGGGGAGCGCCGCAGCACCGGCGGCATCGTGATTCCGGCGACCGCCCAGGTGGCCAAGCGGCTCGTCTGGGGCGAGGTCTTCGGCGTGGGCAGCCACGTGCGCACCGTCAAGGTCGGTGACCAGGTGCTGTTCAGCCCCGACGAGCAGTTCGAGGTCGAAGTCCAGGGCCAGGCCTACCTCGTGATGCGCGAGCGCGACCTGCACGCGGTCGCCAGCGAGCAGACCGAGCAGGGCACCGGGCTCTACCTGTAGTCGGCAACCCCGGTCGGTCGGCGACGGCCGGCGAACGCGCAGGAGCAGCGGCTCCAGACGCCCCCCACCGCACGACCGATCAGGAGAAGGGGAAGCGGTGCCGGAAAACCACGACCACCAGAGCGGTGCGGAGCCGTCCACCGAACGGCTCCACACCGGTTCGGACCAGCGCTCGAGCGAGCCGGAACGCGACGTCGAGCGGACCACCCGGATCCCTCCGGTGCCCGCGGCCGACGAAGGCACCCAGCGCATCCAGCCGACCGCCGAGCCCGAGTCGGACGCCGAGCGCACCGCGCAGATCGCCGCGCTGCCCACCGACTTCAGCAACTTCCCGATCGGCGAGACCCAGGCCATCCCGCAGGTCGCCGGTGGCTGGAGCGCGGCCGTCCCGCCGCAGTCGCCCGCCCAGCGCAAGAAGCGCGGCCTGATCCGCGCCGGGATCGCGGCCGGTGCCGCGGTCGGCGTGCTGGCCCTGCTCTACGTGGGCGACCTGGCCCTCACCAGCGGAACCGTGCCGCGCGGCACGGTGGTGGCCGGGGTCGCCATCGGTGGCATGGAACCCGCCGCGGCCGAGAGCGCGCTGAAGGCCGAGCTCGGCCCGGGCCTCGACCAGCCGGTGCAGCTCCAGGTCGCGGACCGCTCGACGACCATCAACCCGGCCGACGCCGGACTGCAGATGGACTGGTCGGCGACCGTGGCGGAGGCCGGTGAGCAGCCGCTGAACCCCTTCACCCGGATCGCCTCGCTGTTCAGCACGCGGGAGGTCGCGCCGGTCAGCCACGGCGACCGGGATCAGCTGGTGCAGGCGCTGGAGCAGACCCGCCCGCAGCTGGACCGCGAGCCCGCCGAGGGCACCATCCGCTTCGAGGGCGCCGAGCCCGTCGCTGTCGAGCCGGTGACCGGCCAGTTCATCGACGTGCAGCGGGCCACCGACGAGGTGCTCACGCACTGGGCCGAGGACGGTCCCGTGCAGGTGCCCTTCACCGAGAAGCCGGTCAGCACCACCGCGGACGGCGTGCAGCGGGCGCTGCGCGAGATCGCCCAGCCCGCGGTGAAGTCGCCGGTGACGGTGCGCGGCGAGGGCAAGAACGCGACGCTGGCGCCGGAGGCGATCGCCGCCGCGCTGCGGTTCGAGCCAGGCGTCGAGGGCGGCCTGAAGGCCAACATCGACCTGCCTAGCGTGATCGGCGCCGTCGAACCGCAGCTGGCCGACACCATCAAGCCCGGCAAGGACGCCGAGATCGTGCTCGAAGGCGGTCGGCCCGTGGTCAAGCCGTCCACCGACGGCATCGGGGTGAACTGGGACAAGAGCTTCGAGCGGCTCATGGACGTGCTGCGCGCCCCGCAGAACCGCTCGGTGCAGGCCGTCTACGAGCACCAGCCGGCGAAGTTCACCACCGAGCAGGCCGACAAGATGGGCATCAAGGAGGTCGTCGGCGAGTTCACCACCGGCGGCTTCGAACCGGCTTCCGGCGTGAACATCCGCCGCACCGCCGAGCAGGTCAACGGCGCGATCATCAAGCCGGGCGAGACCTTCAGCCTCAACGGCCACACCGGTCCGCGCGGAACCGCGCAGGGCTACGTGGAGTCCGGGATCATCCAGGACGGCCGGCCCGGGCGCGCGGTCGGCGGCGGCATCTCGCAGTTCGCCACGACGCTGTACAACGCCTCGTACTTCGCGGGCATGCAGGACGTCGAGCACAAGGCGCACAGCTACTACATCAGCCGCTACCCGGCGGGCCGCGAGGCGACGGTGTTCCAGAGCCCGAGCGGGGCGAGCATCATCGACGTCAAGTTCAAGAACGTCTCCAAGAGCGGCATCCTGATCACCACGACGTGGACGCCGTCCTCGATCACGGTGAAGCTGTGGGGCACCAAGCAGTTCGAGGTGTCCTCGCAGACCGGTGAGCGCACCAACCCGACGCAGCCGCACGAGAAGGTCGTGCCGCCGGGCGAGCCGTGCAGTCCGAGCAAGGGCTCGCCGGGCTTCACGGTGACCGACACGCGGACCATCCGCGACATCACCACCGGTCAGACCCGCAACGAGACCCAGCGCACGCGCTACGAGCCGCAGCCGATCATCCACTGCGGCGCCCCGCCGGCCTGACGGCGGGACGACCACCGGGACCACGGTTTCAGCTGGAGCCGTGGTCCCGGTCTTTTCGTCAGCGGGTGGTCTGGACGAGCAGCCCCGGGTGGTCGGTGCCGTCGATCGGCAGCGTCTCGACCTGCTCGAAGCGGAAGGCGTCCATCGCGAACACGTGCTGGACGCTGCCGTCGTCCTTGCGGTACCAGCCCTCCGGCACGCAGCCCTGGACGTCGGGCTCGCCGCCGGAGACCAGGCTCAAGTCCCCGCCCAGCACCGCTTGCGCGCCGAGCGCGGTCGCGACCCCGGACAGCTCGTGGCACTGGTCGGCCGCCACCCGGACGTCGGTCTCGGACAGGTGCGCGGTGCACGCCGAGACCTGCGAGTACGGCACGCACAGCAGCACGCGCTGCACGCCGCTGGCGTCCTGCGCGGCGAACTGCTGCTCGACCGGCTCTCCCGGCGCGCCCACGTCGGGGTGGGTCAGGATCGCCACGCCGAAGTCGCCGCGTCCGTTCCGGCACCTGGCCGGGTCGCCGGTGCTCGCGTCGCCGACCGGGGTGAACTCCCAGCGGTAGCCGGTCTCGCTGGTCATGCGGGTGATGTCGGACGCGCAGACCTCGTTGAGCGTCACCACGTCCGGCCGCCGCTGGTGGATGGCCTCGATCGCGGCGTCGACCGACCGGCCCGCGGAGAAGCAGGCCTCGTCGCCGCTGTTGCAGAGGTTGAGCTGGAGCACGTCGAAGGATCGAGGAGCCTGCGCGTGCGCAGCGGGCAGCACGGCGGTGAGCGCCGCGGCGAGCGCGGCCACCGCCCAGAGCACGGTCGAACGACGCAACATCGTGACCTCCTTCGGGATTCGCGCCGAACGGCGCGACACCCGTTGCAGTCTGCTCACCTGCGGATATTCCCTCGACCGCTGGATGGGGTAGTGGCGACTTCTCGACAGCCGCTGCGCCGGAGGCGTCACACGTGCCGATGATCTGTGCACGGAGGGTGATCACGAGTTCACGCGCGCACGGCGCCCGCGCGCCCGCGGAGTCCCCTGTTGACCAGTGGCGCGCGCCACATGAGACTGAGGGGCCACTCGGTCGGGATGGGCACATGTCCCACGGAAATGGGGGAGGTTCGGCGCAATTCCTTTCGCTGCTCCGCCACCGGGCCGCCAGGTTTGCCGATCCTGGCCGGTGCCGGTGACCGGGGCGGCGGGAAATTTTGATGGCTTCGCAACATTCGGCATTGGGATTACGACCGATCGGGTGGCACCATTCGAGAACTCAGGTCCTCACCTACTAGGAGTGACATCGTGGCGCGTCGCAGAACAACACGAGTGCTGGCCCTGCTGCCCGCTCTCGCCCTCGCCACCGCAGCCGCTGCGGGGTGCGCCGAGTCCACCACCGCGGGCGGCGGCACCGCGGACGGCGGGGTGGCGGTGATCGAGGCCGGCTTCCTCACCACCTGCACGCACATGGACTACAAGCCCTTCCAGTTCCACGACCAGGGCAAGATCGTCGGCTTCGACGTCGACCTCGTCGACGCGATCGCCAAGGACATGGGCCTCCAGCAGAAGATCGTGGACACCCCGTTCGAGGGCATCCAGTCCGGTGAGGACCTGAACACCCGGCGCTGCGACGTCGCCGCGGCGGCCATGAGCATCACGCCCGCGCGCGAGGAGAACTTCGACTTCTCCGACCCGTACTTCGACGCCACCCAGGCGCTGCTGGTCAAGAAGGGCCAGCCCATCCGCAGCCTGGGCGACCTGCGCGGCAAGAAGCTCGGCGTGCAGCTGTCCACCACCGGTGAGACCTACGCCAACGACAACAAGGACGCCAACGGCTTCGAGGTCGTGCAGTTCGAGGACCTGCCGCTGTCGGTGACCGCGGTGCAGACCGGCCAGGTCGACGCGGCGATCAACGACAACAGCGTGCTGGGCGACTTCGTCAAGAACAACCCGGAGGTGGAGATCACCACCGAGTTCACCACCGGCGACCAGTACGGCATCGGCATGGCGACCGACAACACGGCGCTGAAGGACCGCGTCAACGCCGCGCTGAAGAAGCTCAAGGACACCGGCGAGTACGACAAGATCTACGAGAAGTGGTTCGGCAAGAAGCCGGAGTGAGCTCGGCGTTCTCGAATTCTCAGCAGCGGGGTCGGCGGATGCTCCAACCGCCGGCCCCGAACACTGATCAGGAGACTTCATGACAACCGACACCGAGCGACCCAAGTCGAAGCTGGGCCGGCGGCAGCGGGCGAGGCTGAACCGGGGCATCCAGTACGCGGTGCTGGTCGTGGCCCTCGTCGTGGTGGCCGTGGTCGCGGACTGGAGCTCGATCGCGCGGGCGTTCTTCAACGTCGACGTGGCGATCGCGCAGTTCCCCGCGGTGATCACCACGGCGCTGGTGAACACCATCATCTACACCGCTCTCGGCTTCGCCTTCGGGCTCGCGCTGGGCGTCGTGCTGGCGCTGATGAAGATGTCGTCGGTCGGCCCCTACCGCTGGATCGCCACCGGCTACATCGAGCTGTTCCGCGGGCTGCCCGCGCTGCTGGTGTTCATCGCGCTCGGTTTCGGCGTGCCGATCGCCTTCCAGCTGCGGTTCGACATCTACTCCACCGCGATGCTCGCGCTCGGCCTGGTCGGCGCCGCTTACATGGCCGAGACCATCCGGGCGGGCATCCAGGCGGTGCCCAAGGGGCAGATCGAGGCGGCGCGCTCGCTGGGCATGTCGCCGGCCCGGACCATGATCACCGTGGTGATGCCGCAGGCGTTCCGGATCATCCTGCCGCCGCTGACCAACGAGCTGATCCTGCTGACCAAGGACTCCTCGCTGATCTACCTGCTCGGCCTGGCCAGCAACGAGTACGAGCTGGCCAAGTACGGCCGGGCGGCGCTGAACGAGTACGCCTCGCTGACACCGCTGCTGATCGCCGGGCTGTGCTACCTGATCATCACCATTCCGCTGTCGCGGGTGTCGAACCTGCTGGAGCGCAAGTACGGCGGCGCGGTGCGGACCAAGGGCGGCCACGGAGGTGCCGGGGCATGACCAGTCCGTGTCAACTCCAGTCCCGCTCGACCGCACCGCAGGGGAACGTGACGCACAAGAAACCGCGAAACGCGAGAGCTATTCCGAACGCAATCACCACTGTGGATCGCGGAGAGGCGGGACTGTGATGATCGAGATTTCCGGACTGGCCAAGTCGTTCGGTTCGCTCGAGGTGCTGCGCGACGTCGATCTGCAGGTCGAGCGCGGCGAGGTGGTGTGCGTGATCGGCCCGTCCGGGTCCGGCAAGTCCACGCTGCTGCGCTGCGTGAACCTGCTGGAGGAGCCGACCGCGGGCAAGGTCGTGGTGGACGGCACCGAGCTCACCGACCCGGACACCGACCTGGACGGCGCGCGGCGGCACGTCGGCATGGTGTTCCAGCAGTTCAACCTGTTCTCGCACCTGCCCGTGCTGGACAACCTGACGATCGCGCAGCGCAAGGTGCTGGGGCGCGACAAGAAGACCGCGGAGAAGATCGCGCGGGAGAACCTGGAGCGGGTCGGGCTGGCCGAGAAGGCCGACGCGATGCCCGCGCAGCTCTCCGGTGGTCAGCAGCAGCGGGTCGCGATCGCGCGGGCGCTGTCGATGAACCCGAAGGTGATGCTGTTCGACGAGCCGACCTCGGCGCTGGACCCGGAGCTGGTCGGTGACGTGCTCGGCGTGATGCGCCAGCTCGCCGACGAGGGCATGACGATGCTGGTGGTGACCCACGAGATGCAGTTCGCCCGGGAGGTCGCCGACCGGGTGCTGTTCATGGACGGCGGCGGGATCGTCGAGCAGGGCCCGCCCGCGGAGGTCATCGGCAACCCGAAGGAGGAGCGCACCCGCACCTTCCTCGCCCGGGTCCTCGACCCCACCCACACCCACCCGCAAACCCCTGCGGAGTAACGGAATCCCGTCGCCCGCAGCGCCCACCGGGGCCCGGAGCGACGCAATTTCAATGGAAATCAGACGTCCGATTTCCATTGAAATTGCGGAAGTCGTCCCTGCCGTCGGCGTGTCGTTCTTGCGACACGCCGACGGTTTGTTTCACGTGGAACCGTCCGGTTAGGCCGTTCGGCTGCATTGCTGGTCCGTTCGCAACCGTCATTCGTGGTCGCACGTCGGAGTTGTCGGGGTAGCAGATCGACTACCTTTCGTGTGGAGCAACGAAACGGGACACGGTCGGGGGAACTGGTGGCGGTCGTCAAGCCGTGGGAGAGCAACGGTCCGCTGACCGCGGCCGAGCAGCGGTTCGAGGAACTGCTGCGGCAGAGCCGGGGCGACCGCGCGGCACCGGACACCGGTCGACCGCTGGACGTGCACGCCGTCAACCACGACCCGGACCGGGTGATCCGCGGCGAGTACCTCAGCCGCCGCCTGGTGGAGTCGCTCGACGAGACCGGCTGGCGGCCCTTCTCCCGGCGCACCGGCCAGCAGCCGGTCATCGCCATCGAGAACGCGGTGATCACCGGGCGCGTCGACCTGCGGGCCACCGATCTGCCGTACCTGCTGGAATTCGTCCGCTGCCGGTTCGAACTCGTCCCCGACCTCCGGCAGGCCTCCATCGCCGGGCTGGTGCTCTGGCACTGCCGACTGCCCGGCCTCAACGCCCGGAACCTCACCACCAGCAACGACACCGTGCTGCGCCACTGCCTCAGCACCGGTGGCATCGACCTGGCGGACGCGCAGCTCGGCGGCTCCCTGCTGTTCAACGACTGCGAGCTGCGCAACCCCGGCGGCCGGGCCGTCTACGGCGACCGGCTGGCGGTCTCCGGCGCGCTGCTCGGGCTGCGGCTGCAGACCTCCGGCGAGATCCGCATCCCCGGCGCGAAGGTCGGCGGCAACCTCAACCTCTCCGGCGGCGCGCTGCGCAACCGCGGCCGGATCGCCTTGAACGCCAACGGGATCCAGATCGGCGGCAGCCTGCGCTGCGACGTCGATCCGCTGACCCGGCGGCCGTTCACCGTGGCCGGAGTGCTGTACCTGCCCAGCGCGCACATCGCGGGTGACGTCCGGCTTCGCGACGCGGTGCTCGAACCCGGCGTGATGCCGCCGCGGCGCGGCGATTCCAAGCACGACGACCCGACCAGCACGCTGATCTTCGACCGCGGCGACATCCGCGGTGACGTGCAGATCGACCAGGGCTTCCGCAGCGGCGGCACCATCCGGATGGTCAGCGCGCGGATCGGCGGTGACCTGCGGATGGCCGGCGCGAACATCGACCTGGGCTGGTCGCGGTCGGCGAAGGCCGCGGTGGAGCAGCCGCTGCGCGCGCTGCACATCGACGGCACCGAGGTGCTCGGCAACGTGGACGCCTCGCGCGTCGACCTGCACGGCCAGGTGCGGATGGTCGACGTCCGGGTGGCGGGCAGCTTCCAGCTCAACCGCGCGCGGCTGCGCGGACCGCGCACCGACGTGGTGCAGGCCAGCCGGATCAACGTGGGCAGCAACCTGGACTGCCGGGAGACCGACATCTCGGGCTCCGTCCAGCTGCAGGGCGCCCGGATCGGCGCCAACGTCGACCTGCGCTCGGCGCAGCTGACCAAACCCGCGTGGCACCGGCACAAGATGGCCTACAAGCCGTCGGTCGACCTGCGCGCCGCGCAGATCGCGCGCGACCTGGTGTGCGCGGCGGGCAACCGGCCGTTCCTGGCCGAGGGCGAGGTGCAGCTGCGGCGCGCGGAGATCGGGCGGCAGGCCAACTTCCTGGGCTGCCGGCTCGGCGACGGCTCCAGCCGCAACGCGATCAACGCGTTCGGCCTGGTCGTGCAGGAGTTCACGCTGCTGCCGGAGACCGCGCCGCAGGGCCGGATCATGCTGCGGCAGGCGCAGTGCGAGCTGCTGGCGGACAACTCGGAGCTGTGGGCGGCCTCCGGCGGCGTGGACGTCGAGGACTTCACCTACGACAACTTCACCGAGACCATCGAGCCCACCGACCGCGCCACCGTGCTGGAGCGGCTGGGCTGGCTGCGCGCCAACTCCGGCGGCCGCTACCAGCCGGGGCCCTACGACCAGCTGGCGAAGGTGTTCCGCGGCAACGGCAACGAGGAGCACGCGGTCACCGTGCTGATCGAGAAGCAGCGGCGCCGCTACCAGGCGATCGCGGCGGCCACCCGGCCGGTCTTCCGGTTGCCGGTGCGGCTGTGGAGCATGCTGCAGCTGGTCACGGTGAGCTACGGCTTCCGCCCGCTGCGCGCGCTGATCTGGCTGGTCATGCTCACCGCGGCGGGCACCAGCTGGTTCAGCTTCCACGAGCTGGTGCCGATCAACGAGGAGGACCACCCGGTGTGGAATCCCTTCCTGTACACGGTCGACCAGCTGGTGCCGATCATCAACCTGGGCCACGACGTGATGTGGCGGGCCGAGGGCAACTCGGAGTGGATCACGGTGGTCCTGATCGCGGCGGGCTGGATCCTGGCGACCACGGTCGCAGCGGGCATCACCCGAGCGCTGCGCCGCGACCCGTGACGGGAGGCGGCGTCGATTTCGCGCCGGGCGCGGAGCCCACACCTGGGAATTCGGGCTCTGGTACGGGGTTCGGTGGAGTGCACCCGACGGAAGGGTGAAATCCCGGGCCGGAGCGGATCAGCCGTGCTAGATCAGGTTCGCCCCTGTTCAGCCACGGCACGGAGGTTCGCGTGGTCCGATTCCGTCGTCTCCCCCAACTCGCCTTCGCCCTAGCCACCGCGGCAGCCCTGCTCGCCCCGGCCGCGCACGCGGCCGACGACTTCGAGTACGTCGCGCTGGGCGATTCCGCCGCAGCCGGCCCGCTCATCCCGAACCAGGATCCGAACCTGCTCTGCTTCCGCTCCGAGATGAACTACCCGCAGGTGGCGGCCTCGCTGATCGGCGCGGACCTCGTCGACGTGACCTGCTCCGGCGCGAAGATCGACGACTTCTCCCAGCGCCAGTACGGAATCCTGCCGCCGCAGTACGACGTGCTCAGCCGCCGGACCGACCTGGTCACGGTCACCATCGGCGGCAACGACGTGCAGCTGGTGCAGGCTGCGGTCTCCTGCGTGAACCTGCTGCCCGAGCCGCTCGGCAAGTCCTGCGCGGACCGCTTCACCGCGGGCGGGCGCGACGAGCTGGGGTCGCGGATCGACGCGCTGGTGCCGAAGGTGGACGAGATGCTCGCGCAGATCCGCTACCTGGCGCCGAACGCCGAGGTGGTGCTCGTCGGCTACGGAACCTACCTGCGGCCCGGCGGTTGTTATCCGGTGCAGCCGATGTGGCCGCGGGACGCCGACTACGTCCAGTCCAGTGTGGACAAGCTCAGCGCGATGCTGCGGGAGCGCGCCGAAGCGCACGGCGCCGGGTTCGTGGACCTGGGCCCGGTGAGCGTGGGCCACGACACCTGCGCGGCCCCGAAGGACAAGTACTTCGAAGGCCTGGTCCCGACATCGGAAGCCGCACCGCTGCACCCGAACGCCCGCGGCATGGCGGCCTTCGGCCGAGAAGTGGCGAACGCGGTCTCCGACCACCGAGCCTGAGGTGACCAGCAGAAAGCCCCCGCGCGCACGGGGGCTTCTTGCTGGGCGTCAGGAGGCGAGGTTCTCGCAGAGGTGCGCGGAGAAGATCGCCTGCGCTCGGGTGTCGCCCAGTTCGCGGGCGATGCCCAGACCGCGCCGGGACAGCTCGGTCTGCGCCTCCCGGTCGCCGAGGCGGTGGTGGAAGCGCTCCAGCGACAGCGCCAGGTGGCACGCCCGCGCGTGCTCGCCGCGCGAGATCGCCAGTTCGAGCACCCGGTGCAGGTTGGTCTCCTCCGCCCGGAACCAGCTCAGCGCCGCCTGCGCGGTGCGGACATCGGGCAGCTCGGTGGGAGCCGGCGACACCCAGCGGTGCCACGGGGAGTCCACGACGAACCGCAGGCCGCGGTCGGCGATGTGCATGTAGTGCTCGAGGAGCCTGGTGAAAGCGGCGTTGCGCTCCGGCACCGGATCCTCCTGGCCGATCCCCACCGCGTAGAGCCGGACCAGGTCGGACCACCGGTAGCGGCCCTGGCCGCTCTCCTGCAGCAGGTGCACCGAGGCCAGCTGCTCCAGCTGGGACTGGGTCTCGTGCGCTGCGGCGCCCGCGAGCGCAGCGGCCGCCAAGCAGTCGATGCTGTCACCGGGGTGCTCGCCCAGCAGCCGGAACAGCCGGGCCGATGCGGGCTCGAGCCAGCGGTAGCTCGCGGCCAGGGCGGTGCGGACGCCTTCGCCGGAATCCGGCAGCGAGAGGGTGTCCAGCCGGTGGCGATCGTTGGCGGTGGCGGCGACCAGCGAGCGGATCGTGCGGTTCGGGGCGCGCGCCGCGGCGATCCGCAGCGCCAGCGGGAGCCGGTCGCACAGCTCGGCGAGCTCGGCGGCGGCGTCCGGCTCGGTGTCGATCCGCTTGGCGCCGAGGACGGTCCGGAGCACGTCGACGGCCGCTTCGCGGCTCAGCGGGGACACCGGGATCTGCACCGCGCCGGCGATGGCGGCGAGACCGTTCAGCCTGCTCCGGCTGGTCACCAGCACCGAGCAGCCGGCACCGGGCAGCAGCGGGCGGACCTGCGCGGCCGAGCGCGCGTTGTCGAGGACCACCAGCATCCGGCGGCTGGACAGCATCGAGCGGTACAGCGCGGCGCGCTCGTCGGTGTTGTCCGGGATGCGGGCCTCGGCGACGCCGAGCGCGCGGAGGAAACCGCCCAGCACGTGGCCGGGTTCCACCGGATCGGCCTCGGCGATCCCCTGCAGGTCGGCGAACAGGCAGCCGTCCGGGAACTGCGCGGCCGACCGGTGCGCCCAGCGCAGCGCGAGCGCCGTCTTGCCGACGCCGGCCGGTCCGGTGAGGATCTGCACGGCGCCGTCGCCGCGGGTCCGGTCGAGCTGCGCCAGTTCGTCGGCACGCCCGACGAAACCGGTGCTCTCCCTGGGTAGTTGTGCCGGTGCGGAGGGTGGTTCGGACTCCTCCGCGGCGCTGAGCACGCCGTGGAACGCGGCCTGCAGCGCGGGACCGGGGACGACGCCGAGCTCCTCGGCGAGCCGGGTCCGCGTCGCGTGGTAGACGTCGAGCGCCTCGGCCTGCCTGCCGGCCTGGTGCAGGCTCAGCACCAGCAGTTCCACCAGGGGTTCGCGCAGCGGCCGCATCGCCACGGCCTCGCGCAGCGGGTTGATCCCCTCGGCCGCGCGGCCGATCCGGTGCAGCCGCCAGGCCAGCTCGTGCACCGCGTTGATCATGGACTCGTCCAGCCGGTCCACGACCTCCCGGCGCAACCGCTCGGCCGAGACGTCGGCCAGCGGCGACCCGCGGTGCAGGGACAGCGCGGTGTCCAGCAGTTCGACGGCTTCGGCGTCGGGCGCGTCGCGGGCGGCGGCGACCAGGTCCTCGAACTGCGTCATGTCGACCGCGGAGCGCGGCGCGCGCAGCTGGTAGCCGGGCGCGCGGGTGACGAGTTCGACACCGTCGCCGAGGTCCTTGCGCAGCTGCGCGACGTGGCCCTGCAGGGCGGCTTTGGCGGTGGGCGGCGGCGCGCCCTCCCACGCCAGGTCCATCAGCCGGTCCGCGGAGACGACGCGGTTGAGCTCGATGGCCAGCGCGGCGAGGATGCTGCGCCGCTTGGCCGCGCCGATCGCGGCCGCACTGCCGTCGGCCCGCAGCATTTCCACAGGCCCCAGCAGGCGTATTCGCAGTTGTGTTGGTGTTCTGGGGGAAGACATCCGCTCTCGTTCGAGTGCTCTACCGGGCGCGCTCGCCTCGCCACCCCACGAGTTGGTGCGACGTTGGTGCGACGTTGGCGGCGGTTGCCAGCATAGTGCGGTGATGTTGTGGCTGGGGGATTCATGAGCGAACCCGAGGAAGTCCAGGCGGTCCAGAACCTGGAGCGCTCCGCCGTGGGTGTGAAGCGGTTGCGCCAAGCGGTGGAATCGCAGCAGCTGCGCTTGGACCCGGCGGCGGGCGAGCAGATCCGCATCGCGCTCGAGGACCAGATGTCCAAGGTGGACACCTGGGTGTCCAGGGCGGGCGGTCTCACCGTGAACGCCCCGCTGGGCGAGAACCCGGTCGCGGAGGCGATGGCGACGAAGTTCGCCAATCGGGCCGAGGGCACCGGTCGTTCGTTCAACGATGCGCTGAGGAAGTACCGCGAGGTGCTCGAGGAAGCGCGGGACGCGATCAACGCGGCCATGCGCACCTACGAGCGTGCCGACGAGTACGCGGCGGATTCGTTCCGCAAGATCGCCGATGACGCGTTCCAGCGCCCCATGTGATGGCGCCGTTGCTGGGGCTCACCTGCCGCAGCCGAGGGGATGAAAGCCTGAGATGACCGAGCCGAAAGCCAAGCTTGGCCAAGACGTCGTTCTGACGGAGACGCAGAACTGGGCCTCGCGCAGCCACGACGAGCTCTACGCGGCGGTGCACAACAACAACGACCCCGGCCGGGTCGGGCAGCTGGCCGACGAGTGGAAGTCGCTGAGCAGCGACATCGACGAGTCCTCGCAGCGGATGTCGGAGCAGCTGCGGTCCACCGAGTCGGGCTGGCAGGGCGAGGCGGCCGACGCGGCGCGCGCGGCGATCCAGCAGCTGGTCGACTGGAACACCGACGCGGGTGCGACCGCGGGCACGCTGTCGGAGCGGATCGGCACCCAGGGCCGGATCATGGAGGTCGCCAAGACCGAGATGCCCGAGCCGGTCAAGGGCAAGGAGAACCTGGCCGCCGCGCTGATCGGCACCTACACCGCGGGCAACCTCGAAGGCTTCATGCGGGCCACCGTGGACCTGCAGATCCACGAGGCCAAGGCCGCCGACTCGCACGAGCGCGCCGTCCAGGTCATGTCCTGGATGGAGAACGAGTCCCGCAACATCGACCAGGACACGCCGAGCTTCGAGCCCCCGCCGAACCCGGTGGAGAAGATGCAGCTGGTCGCGGCGAAGCGCGTGCTGCCCAGCGTCGAACCGCAGCAGCAGGGCACGCCGATGGAGGATTCCGTGCCCGCCGGAGCGCCGGGTGGGCCCGGCGCACCAGGTGGGGTGCCGGGTGTGCCGGACAGCACCGTCGCGGCCAGTGCCGGTGGCCCGGGCGCGCCCGGTGGCGTGCCCGGCGGTCCGGGCGGAGTTCCCGGTGGCCCCGGCGGCGTGCCGGGTGGCCCCGGAGCGCCCGGCGCCCCGAACATGCCGCCGCTGGGCGGGGTGCCCGGTGGCGTTCCCGGGAAGCCCGGTGGGATCGACGGGCCGACCAAGGCGATGCCGATGCCCAAGCTCGGCGGGATCGACGGCCCGACCAAGGCGATGCCGATGCCGAAGATGCCGCCGCTGGGTGACGTCACCGGCTCGACGCCGCAGGGCACTAATCCGCAGAGCACGAACCCGCAGAGCTTCAGGCCGCCGAACCTGCCCCCGGTTCCGGGCGGCGGCGGGGATCACCAGTACCAGCCGCGGTCGTTCGGCGACGTTCCGCCGGTGCCGGGCACCGGCTGGCCCAACAACCGGCCCGGCAACACCAACCGGCCGGGCGGTCCGGGCAACAACCCGACCAGCGGCCCCCAGCCGTGGCGTGGCCCGCTCCCGCAGATCCCGACCGGTGGTGGCCCGAGCGGTGGCCCCGTCGGCACCGGCCCCGGTGGGCCCGGTGGGTTCCGCGGCGGCCCGGTTCCGCCGGTCCCGGGTGTCGGCGGCGGCGCGGGCGGCGCCGGTGGTTTCGGCGGCGGTGGCGCTGGCGGCGGCTCGTCCAACATGACCCCCGGTGGTACCTCGGGCACCGGACGTCCTGGTGAGGGCGGTTTCGGCGGCCGCGGCATGGGCGGTGCGCCCGGCACGCCGGGTGCTGCCGGCGCGGCCGGGATGGGTGCCGGCCCGATGGGCGGCGCCGCCGGTCAGCGCGGCCGCGGTGAGGACGACAACGAACGCCGGGCGAAGTACGTGCAGGGCGGCCAGATCGTCGAGGTGCCCGGCGCCGACCTGCCGCCGCCGGTGATCGGCGAGGGCAAGCGGAAGAAGCGGGACAAGGAATGACGACGACAACAGCGCCGAACTTCGTGCTGTCGGCCGCCGAGTACGACCTGGTCAACGACGCGCTCGGCTTCGGCCGCCCGAAGTTCCCGCTACGGGTGCCCAGTCTGGGCCGGACGATGGAGGAACGCGCCGACCTCGCCGCCGACGCGTTCCGCGCGCTGGCGGGCCGCGGCCTCGCGAAGGGCGACGAGCTCGACGAGGACCTGGTGGCGATGCTCCGGCTGCTGGTCGAGCACGACACCTCGGTGGACGCGGTCGGACACCTCGGTGCCCCGGTGCAGGCCTTCGCGGCGGTCACCCGGCGTTCCGGCGTGCTGGCCCAGCTGGCGGACGACCAGCTGCTGCTGACCGAGATCCGGCCCACCGCGCTGGCCCTGGCCGCGGTGAGCGTGCTGCCGCCCGGCGAACCCGGCGGCAAGCGCACGCTGTCGCTGCGCAAGGAGCAGCTGAACAAGGCGCTCGAAGAGGACGAGGACGACCCGTTCGGCGGGGACTACGACGACGAGACCGCGCTCGTCCGGGCCGGGCTGTCCGGATCTGAGGCCGCGGCACTGGCCGAGCTCGTCGAAACACGCGTCGGTGGCGGGCAGTTCGGCGTCACGCACCGGGGCGAGCGGCAGTCGACGCTGGTCACCTGGTTCGACACCAACGAAGGCCGGTACCTGATGGTCAGCGAAGGCGACTGGCTGAGCATCGCCCCGGCAGACAACCGCCGCATCGAGCACCGCCTGGCCGAAGTCCTGGGCAAACTCGACTGACGAGCTGAAGAGGTACAGCCATGACGTTCCAGGTCGAAGCCGAGGACCTGACCGCGCACGCCAGCCACCTGGACGGCCTGGCCGACCGGTTCGACACCGCGATCTCCGCGGCCGAAACGGCGATGTCCGACGACGCCTACGGTCTGCTGTGCTCGTTCCTGCCGCCCATCATCAACCCCACCGAGGAGGAGGGGATGGCGGCGCTCAAGGCCGCCAAGGAGGGCGTGACCACGACGGCGGACAACGTGCGCCAGACGGCCAAGGAGTACCAGGAGACCGACGAGGCGGGCGCGGACAACTTCGGCAAGTTCGACGACGCGGTGCGGGTCAAGGAATCCGCCGTGGCGCAGCTCGGCGTCCCGGCCGTTGCTGGCGGTGCGTCGGGAACCGCTCCGACCGGCTTCAACATGGGCGAGCCCGCGGGCACGACGGCCTCCGGGTACAACGCGCAGTCCGGCGGCGCGGGCCAGGCCATGCCGCAGGAGTTCGCCGGACGTGCGGCATCCGGACCGGCGATGAGCTCGGACTCGGACTCGGCGGGGCAGATGACTCCCGCTTCGTACGCGGAACCGAGGCAGGCACCCGAGGGCTTCCAGCGGGCGGAACTGAGGCAGATGTCGGAGCCGATGCAGGCCGAGCCGCGGCAGATGGCCGAGCCCTTCCAGCGGGCTGAAGGTGCTCAGCGGTACGAGCCTCGGCAGATGGCCGAGCCCGCGCACCTGACCGAGCCGAGGCAGATGGCGACACCGGCGTCGTTCTCCGGGCCGTTGCACGCGGTGCAGCAGGGAGTTCCGGCTGGGGATTCGGAGGCGTTGCGGCCGATGAACCAGGGTGCTCCGGCGTCGTATTCGGAGCCGTTGCACGCGGTGCAGCAGGGGATTCCGGCTGGGGATTCGGAGGCGTTGCGGCCGATGAACCAGGGAATCCCGGCGTCCTACGACGCACCTGTCCGGAATCGCGAGGCCTGATCGGCGCAGGAGCGGGTCGAACCGCTGAGGTAACACCGCCACCCCGAGCCGGGGCAGCAGGCGGTTCGCAGATGAAGAGTTCTTTGGAGGAAGTGCGATGCCGGGCCAGAACCAGGGCGGCTTCGCTGCGATCGGGGCCGACCCGGACGAAGCGGAGCGGCGGATCCAGGAGTGGGCGAAGGGCTTCGAGGAGAAGGCCCAGCGCTACCAGGCCGTGCAGGCCGAGACCGAGCAGCTGCGGCTGACCGCGACCAGCGACGGCGGCCACATCAAGGTCACGGTGCGCGCCGACGGCAGCGTGACGGACCTGGAGTTCACCGACAAGGTCCGCTCGCTGCCGCCTAGGGAGCTGGCCAGCCAGATCCTGTCCACGATGCACCGCGCGCAGGCCGACATCGCCAACAGGGTCGGCGAGACGATGGCGGCCCACCTCGGCGACGAGGACCTGCAAACGCGCACGATGATGCTGGACAACCTCCGCGAGCGCTTCCCCGAAGAGCCCGAGGACGAGTCGGCCGAGCCGGAGGTCTCCTCGAAGTGGGACGCCCCGGCCGATGAGGAGCCGACGCCGTCTCCGCCGCCGCCCGCGCCGCCGGTCGCCGGACCGAATCCGCCTGCGGCACCGAAGAAGCGGCCCAACTTCGAAGACGACGACGACCCCGACTTCGACGACCCCGACTTCGACCCGCTGCGGGACTGATCGGCCGAAGCCGTCCGTGACGTTGCCCTGATCTGATCCTGGAGTGTGCCGTGACTAATCCGCTGGTGGCGGAGCGCGAGGATTCGACGAAGTCGTTCAGCGGCGTGCCGATCCTGGAATCCATCGACGAGACCAAGAAGGCCATCGAGTCCGGCGATTGGGCGTCCGGTGTGATGGGCGCAGTCGGCACCGGCCTGGATGCGCTGTCCATGGCGCTGGATCCGTTCGGGTCGATCCTGGCGGCCGGTGTCGGCTGGTTGATGGAGCACGTCGGTCCGCTGTCAGATGCGCTGGATGCGTTGACGGGCGATGCGGATCAGATCAAGGCGCACTCGGAGACGTGGAAGAACGTCGCCGCCGAGCTCGGTGAGATCAACACCGAGATGGCCAGTCTCGTCAGCAGCGACACCGCGAACTGGGTCGGCGCGGCCGGTGATGCGTACCGGAAGCAGAGCGAGGACACCGGAAAGCTCATCGAGGCGGCGCAGAAGGCGGCCGAGGGCGCCTCGGAGGGTGTCGGCACCGCGGGCGAGGTCGTGGCGGCGGTGCGCACGTTGGTGCGCGACATCATCGCCGACCTGGTCGGGAGCCTGATCTCCTGGGCGCTTCAGGTGCTGGCGACCTTGGGCCTGGCGATGGCCTGGGTGGTTCCGCAGGTCGTGGCGGCGGTGGCCAAGACGGTCGCGAAGATCGCCGATGTCACCACGAAGCTGGTCAAGGCGATGAAGTCGCTGGGCAAGCTGATGAAGAAGCTCGGCGACGGCTTCGGTGATGCGAAGAAGGCCCTCGACAAGATCAAGAAGAACAAGGGCGGCTCCGGCAACAAGCCCGACAGCCCGGCGCCGACCCGCTCGACGGGCAACGGAGACACTCCGCGGAGCGGACCGGGCGGGGACGTTCCGCGGAGCGGCCCGGCGTCGACCCGGTCCATGGGCAACGAAGACGCTCCGCGGAGCGGACCGGGCGGAGACACTCCCCGAAGCGGTGCTCCGCAGGGTGCTTGGGGCCAGGGCCCGCCGAGGCCGCAGGGTGCTTGGGGTCAGGGTCCGCCGAGGCCGCAGGGCGGAAATCGTCCTGCCCAAACCAACGCCGCGAACGCGAACCCGCCTGCGAACAACCCGCCTGCGAACAATCCGCCTGCGAACAATCCGCCAGCCAACAACCCACCTGCGAACAACCCGCCCGCGAACAACGGCGCGCAGAACAATCCGCCTGCGAACCAGCCGCCACCGTGGCGGCCGCCGACCCTGGTCACGCCGAGGCCACCCGGTCGTGAGGGAAGAATCCCCAACCACGTCCACAATCACTCCGCTCGCGGGGAGTACCACCAGTACGGGCCGGTCGAGACGGTGTCCGGCGGACACGTCCGGCAGAACGACATCGTGACCCCGAACCCCGATCCGAACAGGTTCGGCAACGGGGTGTCCAACAGCAACTACACCGGCAACAACATCGAGAACCTGCAGAACCCGAAGATCGACTTCGGCCAGCACGGCCAGATGGACAAGACCCAGTCGGACAACTCGGGCCTGTTCCCGCCGGGGATGAACGACCGTCAGACCGCGCAGGTCGCCAACACCGCGTGGAACAACGGAGGCACGCGCTACGGCAGTTACCCGCCCGGCCCGACGGGGTCGTTCTACAACGACGTGCGGATCAACGGTGGGCCGTACGACGGCAGGACCATCACGATCGAGGGCAACTACAGGACCAATCAGCAGGGCCTGAAGGTGCCGACCAACTACTACGCCACGGGCATGAACTAGCAGGTGGATGAGTTGACCATGTTCGGGATCGGGGATTCGATCCACTTCACCTTCGACGAGCACCGCAGGCAGCGGATCTCCGTTCCGGAGCCGTTCCTCCCGCTGGCGGCCTGGCTGCACACCGATGTCCAGCCGAACCTCGCCGCCCTGGACGGTCTCATCGAGCAGCTCCGGCACTGCAGGCAGATCGAGCGCAGGCTGCTCGGCAACGGTTGCTCGATCGACTTCGTCAACGACGTGGTGCTCCTGGAAAGCCTCTACCGCACGTGGCAGCGGTGCGTCATCCCGCAGTCGCTGTTCTGGCCGGTGCTCGACGGGCTGCGCAACTTCCTCATCGGCACCGCCGCCGAGCCCGGGCTGGCCAGGCCCGCTGGCCTGCCGGAACCGACGAGGATGACGACCGAGGTCCCGGCCCGCAACAACCAATCGCCGCACCTCGTGGACCACACGTACTTCCCGGTCTCGTGGTCCGAGCAGGAGGTCGCGCAGGCCGGCGACGGGGCCTGGGCCTCACCGGAGCTGATCTACGACCAGGCCACCGGAGCCTGGTCGGGGATGTGGCGCGGCATGGAACTGGCGGGCTACTACGACGTGGCCACGGGCGAGGCGTTGACGTACTTCCCGGTCCTGTCCCCCTGATCCCGCTGGCCAGAGCCCTGGCCGGATGTCGTGCGAATCGGCGGCGGTCCTGATCCCAACCTGTTGCCGAACGGTCTCTCCGTACTGATTTCGAGGTGTTGTCGTGAGTAATCCACTGGTGGCGGAGCGGAAGGATTCGACCGAATCCTTCAGCGGTGTCCCGATCCTGGAATCGATCGATGAGACCAAGAAGGCGATCGAGTCCGGCGATTGGGCCTCCGGTGTGATGGGCGCGGTCGGTACCGGCCTGGATGCGCTCACGATGGCGCTGGACCCCTTCGGGTCGATCCTGGCGGCCGGTGTCGGCTGGCTGATGGAGCACGTCGGTCCGCTGTCGGACGCTTTGGACGCGCTGACCGGTGATGCGGATCAGATCAAGGCGCACTCGGAGACGTGGAAGAACGTCGCTGCCGAGCTCGGTGAGATCAACACCGAGATGACCAACATGGTCAACAGCGATGTCGCCGACTGGGCCGGGGAAGCGGCGGATTCCTACCGCAAGCGCAGCGAGGACACCGGCAAGCTGATCGAGGCGGCCAAGAAAGCGGCCGAAGGTGCGTCAGAGGGCATCGGCACGGCGGGTGAAGTCGTGGCGGCGGTGCGCACGCTGGTGCGCGACATCATCGCCGAGCTGGTCGGTCACCTCGTGTCGTGGGCGTTGCAGGTTCTGGCCACGCTGGGCATCGCGATGGCCTGGGTGGTTCCGCAGGTCGTGGCGGCGGTGGCCAAGACGGTCGCCAAGATCGCCGATCTCACCACGAAGCTGGTCAAGGCGATGAAGTCGCTGGGCAAGCTGATGAAGAAGCTCGGCGACGGCTTCGGCGACGCGAAGAAGGCCCTCGACAAGATCAAGAAGGACGAAGGCGGCTCCGGCAACAAGCCCGACAGCCCGGCCCCGACCCGCTCGACGGGCAACGAGGGAAGCGGTTCCAGGGGTGGCTCCGGCGACAACTCCACCTCGAACGGCAACAACGGCCCGGCGTCCACTCATTCGCAGAGCGCGAACGGCTCCTCGTCCGACCGGTCCGGGGGCAACAGCGATTCGCAGAGCACCAACCGCTCGCTCGGTGACAGCGGATCACCGGGTCCGAACTCCCCGTCCTCGACGGGAGTTCCACCTGCCCGGACCAACCCGGCCGGAACCGGGAGCAACTCCCGCGGCACCGGCGGTGACCTGCGGAGGGCATCCAGCGATTCGCAGACACCGGGCCGGGACGTCGACAAGCGCCGGTGCGCGACCGACCCGGTCGACATCGCCACTGGCGAGATGGTGCTGGCGCAGGTCGACGTGGAGATCGCCGCAGCACTGCCGCTGATCCTGCGGCGCACGCACCTGTCCTCCTACCGGGTCGGGCTGGTTTTCGGCGCCTCCTGGTCGTCCACGCTGGACCAGCGACTGGAGATCGGCAGCGCGGGTGTTTCCTTCGCCGCCGACGACGGGAAGCTGTTGTTCGCCCCGACCCCGGCGCCGGGCGAGACGGTGTCGTTCGAGGGCTCGCCCAACACGCTCACCAGGCACGACAACGGCGGCTGCACGGTCATGCTGGTCGGTGAGGGGCATGCGCTGCACTTCGCCCCCGGTGACGAGATTCTCCGGCTGACCGGCATCACCGATCGCCACCGCAACCTCGTCCACTTCGAGTACGACGAAGCGGGCACTCCGGTCGAGATCCGGCACAGCGCTGGTTTCCGCATCCGGGTGGAGACCGAAGACGGGCTGGTCACCGCACTGCACCTCCGGGGCGCGGCCGACGGCGAGGATCTGCCGCTGATGCGGTACGCCTACACCGGTCGGCGGCTGACTTCGGTGATCAACGCGTCCGGTCAGGCGCTGAAGTTCGACTACGACGCCGCGGGCCGGATCACCGGCTGGACCGACCGCAATGGCATCTGGTACCGCTACACCTTCGACGGGGCAGGCCGCTGCGTTCGCACCGAAGGCGTCGGCGGCTTCCTGAACGGCACGTTCGAGTACGCCGGTGACGTCACGCACTACACCGATTCGCTCGGCCACACCAGGACCTTCCACCTCAACGACGCGAAGCAGACGATCCGCGAGGTCGACCCGCTGGGCAACGAGACGGTGTTCGAGTGGGACGCCCACGACCGGCTGCTTTCCCGGACCGATCCCCTGGGCCGCACCGTCAAGTACGACTACGACGAGGCGGGCGAGGTCACGGCGATCACCCGGCCCGACGGCAGTCGGCAGCTGATCGAGTACGACGACCGCCGGCTGCCGGTGACAGTTGTCGACCCGGACGGTGCGGTGAGCCGCCGGGAGTACGACGAGAACGGAAACCTCACCGCGGTGACCGATCCCGCCGGGGCGGTGACGGTCTACGCCTACGACGAGCGGGGCGTGCTGGTCAGCATTACCGACGCGCTGGGCAACGTGCGCCGGATCGAAACCGACGCCACGGGTCTGCCGGTGTCGGTCACCAACCCGCTCGGTGCGGCTACGACCTACCGCCGGGACGCCTTCGGCCGGGTGGCCGAGGTGGTCGATCCGGTGGGCGGTACGACCAGGTTCGGCTGGACGGTCGACGGTCGGCTCGCCTGGCAGACCCGGCCGGACGGCAGCACCGAGCGCTGGATCCGCGACGGGGAGGGCAACGTCCGAACCCAGGTCGACCGGCTCGGACGGGCCACGACGACCGAGACGACGGCTTTCGACCTGCCCTCGGTGGAGACCGGCCCGGACGGCGTCAAGCGGGAGTTCCGCTATGACACCGAGCTGCGGTTGATCGCGGTCACCAACGAGCGGGGCGAGGTCTGGCGGTACGAGTACGATCCGGCCGGGAACCTGGTGCGGGAGACCGACTTCGGCGGTCGTGCGGTGTCGTACCAGTACGATGCGGCCGGGCAACTGGTGGAGCGCACCAACGGCGCGGGTGAGACCGTCCGGTTCGCCTATGACCTGCTCGGCAACCTCGTGGAACGCCGCAGCGCGACGGCGACGGCGACCTTCACCTACGACCTGATGGGACGGCTGGTCGGCGCCGCCAACGACACCACCCGGCTGACGTTCGAGCGCGACCGGCTCGGGCGCGTGCTGGCCGAGACGGTCAACGGTCGTACCGTCGCGTCGGTCTACGACCTGTTGGGGCGGCGAGTGCGGCGGCGGACGCCGTCGGGTGCGGAGAGCACCTGGGAGTACGACGCCGCGGATCGGCCGGTCGCTCTGCACACGGCCGGTCGCACGCTGGGGTTCGCCTACGACGCTGCGGGCCGCGAAGTGCGGCGCACGCTGGGAACCGGCGCACTGCTGACGCAGGCATGGAACGCCAACCACGGGCTTGCCTCGCAGACCCTGGTCGGCGCCGGTCGCACGATCCAGCAGCGCTCCTACGCCTACCGGCCGGACGGTGCGCTGGTCGGTGTCCGCGATCAGCTGAGCGGCGAGCGCACCTTCGAGCTCGACCTCGCGGGCCGAGTCACCGCCGTCAACGGTCCACAGTGGACCGAACGCTACGCCTACGACCCGGCGGGCAACCTCGCGTACGCCGATTGGCCGAGGTCGGGTGCCCCGGACGACGCGGCGGTGGGCGCTCGGGACTACGCGGGAGCGCTGATCACCCGCGCCGGGAACACCCAGTACGCGCACGACGCCGAAGGTCGCATCACAGCTCGGCGGATCCAGCAGGCAACCTGGAGCTACAGCTGGAACGCCGAGAACCAGCTCACCGGTGTGGTCACCCCGGACGGGCAGCGCTGGCGCTACATCTACGACCCGCTCGGTCGCCGCGTCGCCAAGCAACGCCTCCAGCCGGATGGCAGCGCCGCCGAGCACGTCGACTTCACCTGGGACGACAGCCTGCTCGTCGAGCAGGTGCACAACGGGACGAGCGCCACCGTGTGGGAGTGGGAACCCGACAGCTACCGCGTGCTCGCCCAGACTGAACGCCTGGCCACGCCGAACATGCCGCAACAATGGGTCGACCAGCGTTTCCACGCCATCGTCACGGACCTCGTCGGCACCCCGGCGGAGCTGGTCGATCCGGACGGCAACCTCGCCTGGCACGTGGACACCGCACTCTGGGGAACCCTGAGGACAGCGCCCGGTCACGCCTACACACCGCTGCGGTTCCCCGGTCAGTACCACGACCACGAGACCGGTCTGCACTACAACCTCAACCGCTACTACGACCCGACCACCGGGCGGTACACCTCCCACGACCCCCTCGGCCTCGCCCCTTCGCCGAACCCGCACGCCTACGCGCCCAACCCGACCGGCTGGATCGACCCGCTCGGCCTCATGAACTGCAGCGCAGGCAGTTCATCGGGTGGCACTGGTGGCAACGGCGGGCTGAACAACCCGCAGCTGCGGCCGAATCCGCAGCGGCCGCAGTGGATGTTCCGCGGCGACACGCGACCGGTGAACGGACCCGATGGTCTCTTCCAGAACGGGCTGACGTCGTGGGGGAAGAACTACGACCTGCCGCACCACGTGCACGGTGGTAGCGGTACCAACGACTCCGGGTACGTCTCGCTCACCTCCGATCCCAACGTCGCGCACCAGTTCGGGCTGTACCCCGACGGCGGCCCCGTGATCCAGCAGGACGGCAAGCACTACCTCTCGATGTCCGGGCAGGTCTTGAAGATCCAGTCCACGGACAACCTGATCCACACGGGTTCGCAGAACCTCCCGCCGGACCTGGCGCAGCGGATGGCGAAGCAGAAGGAGTGGGACGCGGTTCATCACGTCGCTCCGGAGAACGTCCACAGCTCGGTGACCGTTCACGGATACTTCCACCAGCGCAACGACGAGAAGTTCGCGCTGCCCGGTTCGTTGACGGTGACCGAGGACGTCAACCCGAACTTCGTCAACAACCATCCCGGTTACAACCCGCACGCCGATCCGAACAGCGGTTTCACCCCGAACACGGATCTCAACCTGCGCGGCAGGAGGTAGGTCGCTCACGACCCCAGGAGCGTCGCGAGCCGGGGCGAGTAGGCGCGGTCGAGGACGAGCGAGGCCGCGCCGACCGCTCCGGCGTCTTCGCCGATCAGGGCCGGGGTGACCTGGACCGGGCGGACTTCGGGTGCCCAGACCTGTTTGGACAGCACCTTCGACACCTGGGTGCGCACCAGCTCGGAGACGTGGCGCAGTGCCGGGCCGCCCAGCACGACGCGGTCCACGTCGAGCACGCTGACCACCGATGCCAGCGCCTGGCCGAGCTTGGTCGCCGCCGCGCGCAGCACCTTGCCCGCCACCGCATCGCCGTCCGCTGCCTGGCGGGTGAGCTGCTCGTAGGACTGCGCGATCGACTCCCCGTCGGCTTCGCCGCCTGCTGATCGCCAGTCCGCGACGATCGCGCGGATCGAGCAGTGCGTCTCCAGGCATCCTCTTCGGCCGCAATGGCATCCTCGGCCGCCGCCGCTGTTGAGGTGGCCGATCTCGCCCGCGTTGTTGCTGACGCCGCGGTGCACCTGGTCGTCGAGCACCACGCCGATGCCCACCCCGGTTCCCCAGTAGACGTAGACGAACGAGCCCGTGCGGTGCTCGCCACCGGCCCAGCGCTCGCCGATCGCCGCCGCCGTCGCGTCGTTGTCCATCACCACCGGCAGCCCGGCGCGCTCCGCGACGATGTCGGCCAGCGGCACCGCTCCCCAGCCGGCCAGGTTCGGCGGCGAGAGCACCTGCCGGTGGGCCGAGTCCAGCGGCCCCGGCACCGCGAGACCGACGCCGAGCACCCGGTCCTCGTCGATGCCGGAACGGCGCACGAGCTGCTGCAACGTCCGGACCAGCGCCGAGGCGGCGGCCTGCGGCGTCGCGCCGTCGGGCAGCCTTCGGGTGCTGCGCATCCGGACGCCTCCGGCCATGTCCAGCAGGACTCCGGTGATCCGCTCCGGATCGAGGTGCAGGCCCACCGACGAGTAGGCGTCCGCGGCGACCTTCAGCAGCACCCGGCGCTTGCCGCCGGTGGAGGGCGCGTGGCCGTTCTCGGTGACCAGCCCGTCCTCGATCAGCGCGCGGACGATGTTGGACATCGTCTGCGCGGTCAGGCCCGTGCACTGGGCGAGCTCGACCCGGCTGATCTCGCCGCGGCGGCGGATCGTGTCGAGCACGACGGCCCTGTTGAAGCCGCCCACGCGGGGAAGGTTGGTGCCCTGCCAGGACGCTTCGGCCATGCACGCTCCTCGGTGGCGCGCCCGGTCGGGGGCGGCGAGATCGTTGACTTGTTCCATCGAATGGAATTAACTACCCCAGAGTGTGATCCGGATCTCAAGCCGCGCGCAACCACTGCTGGCAGGAGGCTCGCGATGCAGCGCCGCACTGCGATGTCCGTGCTCATCACCGCCACGTTGGGGTTCACCCTGGCCGCTTGCGGCGGAGGCGCCGCCGACGACCCGAACACGATCAGCGTCGCCTACCACCGATACGGCAACACGCTGCAGGTCGACCAGTGGATGCAGCGGGTCAAGCAGCAGTACGAGCAGGCCAACCCGGGCAAGACGGTGAAGCTGGACCCGGTGGTCGCCCCGGAGGCCGAGTACCTGTCCAAGCTCCAGCTGCGGATGCGCTCGCCGTCCACCGCGCCCGACGTGCTCTACGAGGACAGCTTCAACGTCAATTCCGACGTCGCGGCCGGATACCTGGAGCCGCTGGACGACCGGCTGGCGCAGTGGCCGGACTGGGAGCGCTACATCGACACCACCAAGCAGGCGGGCAAGGCCGCCGACGGCAAGACCTACGGCGTTCCGCTGGACACCGACACCCGCGGCCTCTGGTACAACCGCGAGCTGTTCGCCCAGGTCGGCCTGCCCGCCGACTGGCGGCCGCGCACCTGGGACGACGTGCTCGCTGCCGCCCGGCAGGTCAAGCAGCGCCGCCCGGACGCGATCGCGATGGACCTCGCGCTGGGCAAGGCCGAGGGCGAGTCGGTGAGCATGCAGACGGTGGAGATGCTGTTGTACGGCACCGGGACCGGCACCCTCTACGACGAGCAGCAGCGGAAGTGGATCGCGCCGAGCAAGGGATTCGCCGACGCGATGGGCTTCCTGTCCACCGCGCTGGCGGAGGGCCTCACGCAGAGCAAGGCCCAGATCGCCGACGCGCAGTACGACAAGGTGCAGCGCGATGAGCTGGCCAGGGACGGCAAGGTCGCGATCCGGCTGGACGGCAGCTTCGCCTCCGGCAACTGGCAGAACGCCGGCTGGCAGGACTGGGCGCGGACCATGTCGGCCACGCCGATGCCCACCCAGCACGGCCAGGCGCCGGGAACCGTGACGCTCTCCGGCGGCTGGACGCTGGCGATCAGCTCCTCCAGCGGGAAGAAGGACGCCGCGTTCGAGTTCATCAAGCAGGCGATGTCCAAGGACAACGTGGTCGAGTACACCACGGCCAGCGGGAACCTCCCCGCCCGCGAGGACGCCGCGGCCGATCCCCGGGTGCTCGCGGCGAACCCGCTGAACGAGTTCTGGATCGGCCTGCTGGACAACACGCACTACCGGCCCGCGCTGCCGGAATACCCGAAGGTCTCCCAGCAGATCCAGCAGTCGGTGCTCGACGTGGTGGCGGGCAGGCCGCCGGGCGAGGTCGCCGACCAGTGGGCGCAGGAGGTCTCGCGCATCGTGCAGCCGGCCAACACCAGGGCGGGCTGATGGCAGTGCGGGCGCGGCAGTGGCTGGTGCCGATGGCGCCCGCGCTGCTGCTGCTCGGCCTGTTCGTGGCCGGGCCGATCCTGTGGAGCGGCTACGTCTCGTTCACCAACGCCGCGCTGACCGGTGCCGCGGCGACCGAGCCGGAGTTCGTCGGGCTGGAGAACTTCCGTCGGCTGTTCAGCGATCCGGCGCTGTGGCACTCGGCCTGGCTGACCGTGGTCTTCACCGTCGGTTCGGCGGTGATCGGGCAGAACTGCCTGGGCATGCTGATCGCGGTGCTCACCCAGCACCGCAACCGCTGGCTGCGCACCACCGTCGGCACGGTGGTGGTCTCGGCGTGGGTGCTGCCGGAGCTGGTGGCGGCATTCGCGGTCTACGCGTTCCTGAACTCCGAAGGCACTTTGAACAACGTGCTGGTCTCGATGGGCCTGGAACCGCGCGACTGGCTCTACACCGTGCCGATGCTCGCGGTGGTCCTCGCCAACGTCTGGCGCGGCACGGCGTTCTCGATGCTGGTCTACCAGGCGTCGCTGTCGGAGGTGCCGAGCGATCTGGTGGAGGCCGCGGAGGTGGACGGCGCCGGGCCGTTCCGCCGGTTCTGGCACGTCACGCTGCCGATCATCCGCCGCTCGGTGCTGACCAACCTGATGCTGATCACGCTGCAGACGATCGGGCTGTTCACGCTGATCTACGTGCTGACCGCCGGCGGCCCGAACGCGGCGACGCAGACGTTGCCGCTGCTGATGTACGACTCGGCGTTCGAGTTCCACGAGATCGGCTACGGCGCGACGATCTCGCTGGTGCTGCTGCTGATCGGCGGGCTGTTCGCCTTGGTGTACGCCAAGAGCCTCGGAGACCCGGATTCCCGGGGGGACGGAGTCTGATGGTCGCGGTGACTTCTGCTCGGCGGCGTTCGGTGTCGGTGGTGGTGCACCTGGTGCTCGCGGTCGTCGCGCTGGCGTTCCTCGCGCCGCTCCTGTGGCTGCTCACAGCGGCTTTCGACGCCGACGCCGCGTTGTCGGCCAAGGTGCCCGAGACGTTCACGCTGGACAACTTCGCGCAGGTGCTCAGCTGGGAGCAGAGCGGCCGTCCACTGTGGAACGGATTGCTGATGTGCGCCGGTGCGGCGCTGATCTCGGTGGTGGCGGCGGTGCTGTGCGCGTATCCGCTGTCGCGCTACCAGCTGCGGTTCCGGCGGCCGTTCCTCTACGTCGTGCTGTTCGCCTCCGGACTGCCGATCACCGCGGTGATGGTGCCGGTGTACAGCATGTTCGTGCAGCTGGAGCTGATCGACTCGATGTTCGGCACCACGCTGTTCCTGGCCGCCACCTCGCTGCCGATCGCGATCTGGATGACGAAGAACTTCATGGACGGCGTGCCGATCAGCCTGGAGGAGGCGGCGTGGGTGGACGGCGCCTCGGCGATGCAGGCGCTGCGCACGATCGTCCTGCCGCTGATCGTCCCGGGCATGAGCGTGGTCGCGATCTTCACCTTCATCACGGCGTGGGGGAACTTCTTCGTCCCGTTCATCCTGCTGCTCGACCCGGCGAAGCAACCGGCCTCGGTAGGCATCTTCACCTTCTTCGGCCAAGGCGGCCTGATCGCCTACGGCCAGCTGGCGGCCTACTCGATCCTCTACACAACCCCGGTGGTGGCCCTCTACCTGATCGTCTCCCGCTCCCTCGGAGGAGCCTTCAACCTCGCCGGAGCGATAAAACACTAAACCCAACCTCAAGCCCGAACCCCCACCTCCTGACCGAACCCCACCTCCTGACCGAACCCCACCTCAGGACTGATCCCTCACCTCAGGACTGATCCCTCACCTCCGGACTGGACCGTCACCTCCGGACTGGACCATCACCTCAGGACTGACCATCACCTCAGGACTGGACCATCACCTCAGGACTGAACTGAACCACCGCCCCTCCTGGGGGGGTTCCGCCGTGCGGACGAAGACCGACGCAATTTCAATGGAAATTAGGTGTGCGATTTCAATGGAAGTTGTGCCCCTCCGGCGCGTCGGGACCCGACACGCCGACGGCGCGTCGGGTTGTGTGCAATTTCAATGGAAATTAGACGTCCAACTTCCATTGAAATTGCATCGACCCAGCCGGAGCGGCGACACCGGGTCAGGTCGCGCGGGTCGCGATGAGCGTTGTCAGGCCGTCGAGGATGCGGGCGAGGCCGAAGTCCAGCGCCTCGTCCTGGCCCGCTGTGTCGGTCAGGGCGGCGGCGACCGACGGGTAGCGGTCGCCGTGTTCGCGCAGCAGCGTGATCAGCGCCGAGCTGAACTGCTGCTCGACGCTTTCCGCTGACGTCGCCGCGGCCTGCTGGGCGATGCCCCGGACGTGCCCGACCAGCACGACCACGGCGTCCAGCCGCTCGCTGCCGCGCAGGCCCGTTCCGCCGAGCGCGGCGACGGCGGCTTCGGTCCACGCGAGCTCGTTGGGGCCGGGGACGCGCGGGCCGGTCGTCGCTTCGAGCACCCAGGGATGCTGCGTGAAGCGCGGGAGCAGCGCGCGGGCCCACGCGTCCAGCCGCTCGCGCCAGCCGCCGTCGAGTTCGGGCGGCGCACCCATCGCCAGGTCCGCCATCAGCGCGACGAGCTCCGCCTTGCCCGGCACGTAGCGGTAGAGGGACATCTTCGTGAAGCCGAGCTCGGCGGCGACGCGCTGCATCGAGACCGCGGCCAGCCCTTCGGCGTCGGCCAGCTCGATGCCGGTGCGAGCGATCCCTTCGAGGCTGAGCGCGGGCTTCGGACCGCGTCGCGGCGCTGGCCGGGCGCCCCACAGGACCTCGTAGCCGTCCACCGGCCCTCCCTTGTGCTCGCCGAGTAACTGTGTCTATCGTACACAGAAATTAACTGTTTCCATCGGACACAGAAAAGGTGTGCACATGCGAGGAAGCGTTCTGATCTCGGGTGCGAGCGTCGCCGGACCCGCGCTGGCCTGCTGGCTCGGTCGTTGCGGCTTCGAGGTGACGGTCGTGGAGATCGCCCCGGCGCTGCGCAGCGGCGGAGCTGCGGTGGACTTCCGCGGCGACCTGCACCTGACGGTGCTGGAGCGGATGGGCGTCCTGGCGGATCTGCGGAAGGTCCAGACGGGAGGCAGCCCGATGACCTTCGTCGACGAGCGCGAGCGCCCGCTGCTCGAACTGCCCGCGGAATTCGCCGGTGGCGCCCTCGAGGTGCTCCGAGGCGACCTCGCGCGAGTGCTGCACGCGCACAGCGCGGACGTCGCCGAATACGTCTTCGGCGACCGCGTCGTGGACCTCCGCGACACGCCGGACGGCGTCGAGGCCACCTTCGCTTCGGGCGCGCAGCGCTCGTTCGACCTCGTGATCGGCGCGGACGGCGTGCACTCCGGCATCCGGCGGCTCGCCTTCGGCCCGGAGGAGCGGTTCATCAGCCACCTCGGCTACTACGTCGCTACCTGGGACCTGCCCCGCTACCGGGACCTGCCGCCGGGATCGGTGGGCCACAACCAGCCGGGCCGGTTCATCTCCGTCGGTGCCGACCGCCGCGATCCCGAGCGGGCGGGTGCGTTCGCGATCTTCAAGTCGCCGCAGCTCGACTACGGCCGCCACGACGTCGGCAGGCAGCGCGCGCTGATCGCGCAGGCCTTCGCCGGTGTGGGCTGGGAGGCGCCGCGCCTGCTGGCGGGGCTGGAATCCGCGGACGACCTCTTCTTCGACTCGATCAACCGGGTGGACGTCGAGTCCTGGTCGCGCGGCCGGATCGCGCTGCTCGGCGATGCGGCCTGCGGCGCGACGCTCGGCGGCATGGGCACCGGTGCCGCCGTCATCGCCGCCTACGTGCTCGCCGGTGAGCTGGTCGCCGCGAACGGGGATCACCGAGCTGCTTTCGCGCGCTACGAGGCGAAAGTCCGCCCTTACGCGCAGGCGTGCCAGGGCGGCGGTGAACGGACCGGGAAGTTCCTGGCACCGGGCCGTTTCGGCGCTCGGGCGCGGAACGTGATGCTGGGCAACGGTTTCCTGCTCAGGCAGATGCTCAAGATGGGCGAGGGCCTCAGCACCGGCATCGAACTGCCGGACTACGACCTGACATTTGTCACGGGAAGTGGTGCTTAACGGTAGTACCCGCCAATGCGGTCACCTGATTGAGTGATCTTCGAATCACCGAAGGTCACTGCAGAAGGGGACTGCATGCGAAGCACAACACGTGCGTTGGGCGTCACCGCGGTGCTGGGGGCGTTGCTCGCGACCGGCCAGCCGGCGATGGCGAAGCCGGGCGCGCCGACGTTCGACGTTCCGGCGAAGTTCGCCGAGCAGGACATCCAGTGGGCGCCCTGCTTCGAGGGCGAGCTGCCGCCGGAACTCCCGCCAGGCTCCGAGCGGCTCGAGTGCGGCACGCTCACCACGCCGATGAACTGGCACGACCCGGACAACGGCAAGGAGATCAGCATCGCGGTCAGCAGGCTGTCGCCGGAGGGTGGTCCGGCCGGTCGCGCGCTGTTCACCAACCCCGGCGGGCCGGGCGGCGCGGGCCTGTCGATGCCGCTGGCGATGCTGAACTACGGAAGCGACGCGCTGCCGAACAACTTCGACGTCTACGGCATCGACGTGCGCGGCACCGGCGCCAGCAGCACCGTCTCATGTGGACCCGCGGAGGACACCTGGCAAGGGCTGGACTCCCGCGACCGCGACCCGGCGACCATCCGGGCGATCATGGACATGACCCGCGAATTCGCCGCGGCCTGCCAGCAGCGCAGCGGCGAGCTCGGCCGCTACGTCACCACCGAGCAGACCGTCGCCGACCTCGACCTGCTGCGCCTGGTCGAGGGGCACGACAAGATCAACTGGTACGGCGTCTCCGGCGGCACCTGGCTCGGCGCGTACCTGGCCACGTACTTCCCGGACTCGGTGGACAAGGTGGTGCTGGACTCCAACGCCGAGTTCACCGGCAGCTGGCAGCAGGTGTTCTCCTGGCAGCCGATGGCCTTCGAGCGCCGCTGGCGCGAAGACCTCCGGCCGTGGCTGGCGGCGCACGACGCGACCTACCGCCTCGGCACCACGCCGGAGCAGGTCCAGGCCACTGTGGACGGTCTCCGCGCGGAGCTGAAGGCGAACCCGCTGCCGGTTCCGGACGGTCCGCCGATCGACCACAACGTGCTGGACTCCCTGCTGCTGCAGAGCATGTACTCGAAGTACGCCTTCCCGCTCGTCGGCCAGACCCTGGCGGACCTGCGCGCGGGAACGGGCTCCGAGCAGGCCGTCGCCGCGCTGGCCGCGGTCCGCGACCGGAACATGCCGATGCTGGCCGATCCGCAGGACAGCATGGTCGCCACGCTGTACTCGATCCGCTGCAACGACACCGCGTTCCGCGGCAGCCCCGGCTCGGTGGTGGCGCGCTCCGGTGTCGAGGGCAAGCGGCACCCCTTCTACGGCTACTACACGATCTTCCAGCCGTGCGTGTTCTGGGACCGCCCGGACGTCGACCTGCGGAAGCCGACCGGCAAGGGCCTGCCGCCGGTGCTGATGCTGCAGTCGGAGAACGACCCGGCCACGGCGCTGGAAGGTGCCGAGATCGCGCACCGGAAGTTCCAGAACTCGCGCATGATCACCGTTCGCGATGAGGGCGACCACGGCGTCTACGGCGCGGGCAACGCGTGCGTGGACAACGCGGTGGACGCCTACCTGATCGACGGGAAGGTTCCGGCGGAAATGACCTGCGACGGCATGCCGCTGCCGGATCCCGCGGTGAGCACGTTCGCGACGACGGACAACAGCACCCTGCTGGACCGGCTGGACGCGATCGACCGCGCGCTCGGCTGATCCGGGAAAGACCGCGGGCGGTGCCGGGAAATTCCCCGCACCGCCCGCGGTTTTGTGCTCGTGAAGCGGCTCAGCGCCGCTGCCTGCGCGATGTTCCAGCGCAGACCGTGCAGGTCACGGCGTACTCGCTCGTTCCGCCATCGCGACCTGGTCCCGGCGAATTCGGTCGATCTCGCCGGCTTCGGACTTCTCGCCGGACTCGTCGTCCTCGGTGCGCAGCGCGAGGAACACCGCAGCGACCGCGATCAGGGACAACGCCAGCATGGCCAGGTGGACCATGACACACCCCCTCGGTTCGGCGCCCTTTTTCTCGGCGGATATCACTGGGACGCTTCCAGTGTCCGTCGGGTTGCTGATCGTTTGCGATTGCCGGATCTACTCCACCGGGCTGGGTAGATCCACCTGAGCGGAAAGCAAAAGCGGCGCTTCCCCGAAAGAACTTCGCGTTCTTTGGGGAAACGCCGCACGTTCGCGCACGTTTCAGCGGGCTTCCGCGCCGGACGGGTGGCCGCGGGGCTTCCCACGTTGCCCCGACAAGACCACCCGTCCGGGGGTCGCTCGGTCAGTTACCGAGACGCTGTTTGAGCGCTTCCAGCTCGTCCCGCATCGAGCTCGGCAGCGCGTCACCGATGGTGTCGAACCACTCCTCGATGAGCGGCAGCTCCGCCTTCCACTCCTCCACGTCGACCTTCAGCGCCTCGTCGACGTCGGAGGCCGGGGTGTCCAGCCCGCTCAGCTCCAGCTCGGCGGCGTTGGGCACCCGGCCGATCGCGGTGTCGGCGGCGGCGGCCTTGCCCTCCAGCCGGTCGATGATCCACTTCAGCACGCGGGAGTTCTCCCCGAAGCCCGGCCACAGGAAGCGGCCGTCGTCGCCCCGGCGGAACCAGTTCACGTAGAAGATCTTCGGCAGCTTGCCGGCGTCGGCCTCCTTGCCGACGTTCACCCAGTGCTGGAAGTAGTCGCCGACGTTGTAGCCGATGAACGGCAGCATGGCCATCGGGTCGCGGCGCACGTCGCCGACCTTGCCCGCGGCCGCGGCGGTCTTCTCCGAGGACAGCGTGGCGCCCATGAACACGCCGTGCTGCCAGTCGAAGGCCTCGTTGACCAGCGGGACGGTCGTCTTGCGGCGGCCGCCGAACAGGATCGCCGAGATCGGCACGCCCTTCGGGTCGTCCCACTCCGGCGCCAGGATCGGGCACTGCGACATCGGCGTGCAGTAGCGGGAGTTCGGGTGCGCCGCCTTGACGTCGCTCTCCGGCGTCCAGTCGTTGCCCTTCCAGTCCGTGAGGTGCTGGGGCTCGCCCTCCATGTCCTCCCACCACACGTCGCCGTCGTCGGTGAGCGCGACGTTGGTGAACAGCGAGTTGCCCTGCTCGATGGCGGTCATCGCGTGCGGGTTGGTCTTGCGGTTGGTGCCCGGCGCGACGCCGAAGAAGCCGGCCTCCGGGTTCACCGCGTACAGGCGGCCGTCCTCGCCGAAGCGCATCCAGGCGATGTCGTCGCCGAGCGTCTCGACCTTCCAGCCCGGGATGGTCGGGCGCAGCATCGCCAGGTTGGTCTTGCCGCAGGCCGATGGGAACGCGGCCGCGACGTAGTAGACCTTGTCCTCGGGCGAGATCAGCTTGAGGATCAGCATGTGCTCGGCCAGCCAGCCCTCGTCGCGGGCCATCGCCGAGGCGATCCGCAGCGAGTAGCACTTCTTGCCCAGCAGCGCGTTGCCGCCGTAACCGGAGCCGTAGCTCCAGATCATCCGCTCCTCGGGGAAGTGGGTGATGTACTTGATGTCGTTGCACGGCCACGGCACGTCCTGCTGGCCGGGCTCCAGCGGCGCGCCCACCGAGTGCAGCGCGGGTACGAAGTCGGCGTCCTCACCGAGGCGCTCCAGCACCTTCGCGCCCATCCGGGTCATGATGTGCATCGACACCACGACGTACTCGGAGTCGGTGATCTCCACGCCCAGCCGCGGCGGGTCGGCGTCCAGCGGGCCCATGCAGAACGGGATGACGTACATGGTGCGACCACGCATGGAGCCCCGGTAGAGCTCGGTCATGGTGGCCTTCATCTGGTTGGGGTCCATCCAGTTGTTGGTGACCCCGGCGTCCTTCTCCTCGACCGAGCAGATGTAGGTCCGCTCCTCGACGCGCGCCACGTCCGACGGGTCCGACGCCGCGTAGAAGGAGTTCGGCTTCTTCTCCAGGCGGGTGAAGGTGCCGGCCTCGACCAGCTGGTCGGTCAGCCGCTGCCACTCCTCCGGCGAGCCGTCGCACCACACCACGCGGTCGGGCGTGGTCAGCTCGGCGACCTCGCGCACCCACGACAGCAGACGCTCGTGTTTGGTCGGTGCCTGATCGAGACCGGGGATGGTCAGTGCGGTCATCGCGTCGTGTCTCCTGACTGGGCGCCACAGCCCGGACTGGTCGCCGACGGTGTCCGTCGACGTTTGTGGGAATGCTTCGCTCGTCCCGAAGGCCGGGCGATTTGAAAAGGGATGCACCGAGGCTAGCCGGGACAGCGGCGCGCGATGGAGATCAGTCCTGTTCGTTCTCTCACAAGAACGATAAGGGAATCGATTCAGTTGCGATCTTCCGGGTGGCGCGGGCGGAGATTCCGTTGTCGGAGGCGCGCTGGAAACGATGTTTTCCGGCGAAACGGACGCACGCGCGAACGCCCGGTGAACCAGGGGCATCGCCCGGATGGCGGATGGTGGGGCGCGGCGGAAACGGAAGAGCCCGCCCGGGCGGTTCCCGGACGGGCTCTTCGGAAGCGTTCGAGCGGTCAGCCCCAGACGTCGTCGGAGTCGGGGCGGGCGCCCTTGGCGCCGGAGGGTGCGGAGGCCTGCGCTCCGTTCGCGGCGTGCTCCGGGCCGCCTGCGCCGCCCGCGCTCGGCTGGTCGAGGTTCCAGGTCGCGTCGTCGGTGGCGCCGGCCGCCGGGCTCGGCGCGTACTGGCCGTCGCCGGTCACCTGGCCCTGCTCGACCACGGTCCACTGCCCGTCGCCGGTGTGGTGCGAGATGGTCACCTCGCCGGTCTGGCTGATCTCCACCACCTGATCGGCGGACCCGTCGCCGTCCACGTCGGTGACCAGCATGGTCCCGCCCGACTCGGTCTCCACCACGGCGGTGTCGGCGATGCCGTCGGAGTTGGTGTCCTCGGTGGCCGGGCCGACCTGCATGTCGCCCTGCGGGGTGTCGATGACCATGGCGCGGCCCTGGTCCTGCTGCGGGTCCACGCCGCCGGGGTGCTGCTGCGGCGCCTCACCGGCCCACTTGCCGGTCCCGGCGTCGTAGCGCGCCTGCTCGACGACGACTCCGTCGGCGTTGATGGTCTGCATGATGTCGGCCTGGCCGTCACCGGTCTCGTCGACGTAGGCGACGTAGCCGTCCTCGGTCATGATCGCGACGGTGTCGTCGACCCCGTCGCCGTTGAGGTCGTAGTTGGCCTCGGCGGTGTACTCCTCGCCCTCGACGGTGACCTTGATGTCACCGTCGCCCGCCCCCTGCTCCTCGATGTACACGTCGCCACACCCCTCAGCCACGGATCACTGCAAACCTACGACGCAGGGTAGAGGTCCGGGGTTCCGGAGGAGAAGCACCTGGCCTTTTCCGGCTGCCGGGCGTGCTCCGGCCCGACGACGTCCTGAAGACCGCGCTCGCGCTGACCATGCCGGTCGTGGGCCTGGTGCAGCAGTACCTCGGCGGCCGCTACGAGCTGCCCGAACCCAAGTTCCGCGCGCTGTGCAAGCGAACGATGCGGAGAGTTCTGCATGGGATCGAGGAGACGTGAGGCGCTGGCAGCGCTGATCGGCTCGGCCGCGCTGTTCTGACTTCGGCACCGGGCTCGCCCCGCTCCCCGCGCTGACCTGGCTCGCCCCGCTGCCGGTGCTGCTGGTGGCGCCGCGGGTGTCCGGCGGCCGTCGTCTTCGCCGCGTCGCTGATCGGGATGACGAACTTCTGGGGCCGGTCGGCGCGCTCGCACGACCTCCCGCTGCGGCCGTGGGGACTCGTGGCGAGCATCAGCTTCGCGCTGACGTTCCTGCTGGTCGTGGTGTGTTCCCAGCGCTCGGCGGCGATCCGGTCCCGCACCTGAAGCAGCACGACACGGTCAGCCCACCCGGGAACGCCGAGGCCTTCCCGCCGACGACCGGCGCACGCCTCGGCCTGGAGATCTGCGCGGACGTCAACTTCCGCAACCCGACCAGCGCCTTTGCGGCCGGAGGCCCGACCCGCTTCACGGCCCTGGTCGCCGAAGTCCCGACAGGTCCCGGCCCCACCCCTTACGCCCACCTCGGCGACTGGTTCCCCTGGCTCTGCCTGGCCTTCGCGGCGATCGCCGTAGTCGTCACGCGGGGCGAACGGGCTACTAGCTGACTCGTCGGCCCGGTGCGGAATAGTCGCGGTGTGCGGCGATCACTGGGGCGTGAGTTCGGATGGCTTTGGGCCGCCTACGCGGCCAGCACGATCGGCACCCGGCTCGCGTTCGACGCCTTCACGCTGATCGCGGTTCTCGTGCTGCACAGCAGCACCGCGCAGGTCTCGGCGCTGGCCGCCGCGGGACTGGCGGTGGGCGCGTTGATCGCGGTGCCGCTGGGGCCGTGGGTGGAGTACCGGCGCAAGCGGCCGGTGATGATCGGGATGGACCTGGTCCGGTTCGTCGCGCTGCTGTCGGTGCCCGCCGCGCACCTGCTCGGGATGTTGACGTTCGCGCAGCTGGTCGTGGTGTCGGTGCTCGCCGCCTCGGCGAACATCGTGTTCAGCTCCGCCAGCGGTGCCTACCTGAAGTCGCTGGTCAAGCCGGACGACCTGGTGGTGGCGACCGGCCGCTTCGAAGCCACCCAGTGGACCGCGACCGCGCTCGGCCCGCCGCTCGGCGGTGCGGCCATCGGGATGTTCGGGCCGTTGACGACGGTGCTGCTCGACGCGACGAGCTACCTCTTGTCCGCGCTGGGCGTCCGGGCGATCGGTGGCCGCGAGCCCGAGCCGCGGGCGCGACGCGCGGAGCGGATCGGTGCCGGCGAGGTGCTCGAAGGCTGGCGGCACATCCTGCGGCACCCGCAGCTGCGGCTGCTGTTCTTCAACACCACGCTGGTGAACGGCCTGATCATGGCGACATCGCCGCTGGTGGCGGTGCTGCTGCTCCGCGACCTGGGCTTCGATCCGTGGCAGTACGGCCTGGCGTTCGGCGTGCCGTGCATCGGCGGCCTGATCGGCTCGCGCCTCGCGCAGCCGCTGCAGGCGAGGTTCGGCCAGCACCGGGTGCTGCTGATCAGCGGCACGCTCCGCGCGTGCTGGTCGATCGGGCTGGCGTTCGTCCCGCCGGGGCCGTGGGGCCTGGTGTTCGTGATCCTGATCGAGTTCGGACTGATCACGAGCTCGGGAGTGTTCACCCCGGTGTACGCGGCCTACCGCCTGGAGCAGACGGCGCCGGACCGCATCGCCCGGACGCTGTCGGCCTGGACCATCACGAGCAACGCGAGCATCGCGGCCCTGACGGCGTGCGGAGGCCTGCTCGCCGCGATCACCGGCCCCCGGATCGCGGTGGGAGTCGCCGGAGCCCTCATCCTCTGCACGCCCTTCCTCCTACCGCGCAGCGAGGCGAAGCCGTCGAGCGACGTCGTTGCTTCGGGGAGTTAACAGTGGCCGGGCGCCGGGTCGGGGGCGCGGAGCGCCCGGCCACCATGTGGCCCGGCGCGGGGAGGGATGCGGCCGGACCAGGTCTTCGGCAGATCAGATCTGGAGACGAGCGAGCGTCTCGGGAGAGATGTGGTGCCGCCCGTTCGAAGCGGCCTGCCGTTGTCGCTCGGTCTCGACCTGCTCGATCAACTGCCAAACGCTGAGAGCCCCATCACCGGCCCTGCCATGCGCTGCCCGCGGCGGCCGGACGAACAACATGCTCGCGATCAGCACGTTGACCAGCACGAGCGTCGAAACCTGAAGCCAGAACATCTCATCCCCTATCCGTTGAAGGTCGTGTTCGTGCAGGTCAACTGCCGTGAGTACTTTCTGGTGCCATAGCCTCAGAAAGTACTCACGGTCATGACCAGCGAGAACTGATCCGCCGCCAGCAATCCATGCAGGTCTCCTCGCGCACCCACTCGGTCTCCGGCGGAAGCCGCTGCACCCGCCACGCCTCCACCTCGACCCCGCAGTGCGACGACACCGAGTCGTGCGGCCCCGCCCGCTTGGCGCTCACCCCGAACGCATGCCGCCCAACCCCCACGGGCCGCCAGAACCAATCCACCCCAGTCCCTCCGCACATCCCGTCCTCCTCGCCGCCTTGATCGTTCCTTGAATATAAACTGTGAAACTACAAAATGAAGCTCCACAAACGGGTGATCATTTGGTGCTAGCTACGATCTGCGCATGGTCAGCCCTACGTTGCGTCGCAAGACGCTCGGTGCCGAGCTCCGGCGGCTCCGCATCGAGCGCGGAGCCTCGATCGAGGAGATCGCAAAGCTGCTCGGGTGCTCGTCGGGCAAGGTCAGCCACTTCGAGACCGGCAGGAATGCTCCGTCCAAGGCCGAGCTCATTGTCCTGATGGGCCACTACAAGGTCCCGGCTGATCAGCAAGAAGTCCTTGAGGAGACACGGGAAGAAGCTCGTAAACGAGGATGGTGGTCGACCTATCGACTGCCGCCCTGGTTCCAGGACTACGTCGGGATGGAAGCCGACGCGATCCGCGTGCGGACCTTCGAGCTGGAGCTGATTCCTGGACTGCTTCAGACCGAGTCGTATGCGAGGGCGATCAACGTCATCGGCAGTCACATGACGGAGCCGTCGGAAGTCGACCGCAAGGTGGCTGCTCGCCTCCGTCGTCAGCAGCGCTTGAACGACCAGGATCCGCTTGAGCTCCACGCAGTGGTTTCAGAAGCCGCGCTCTACCGGTGCGCAGATCCTGCGATCGCGGTTGATCAGCTGACTCGTCTGATCGAGGCCAGTGAACGGCCGAACATCACTATCCAGATCCTTCCCTTCAGTGCTGGCTTCCATGAGTCTGTTTCGGGAAGCTTTGCCCTGCTCGACTTTCCGCCCGATACCTGGCCGTCGTCCGCTTACCAGGAGTACGCCGTCGGCGGCCACCTTGTTGATGACACCGGAGCCGTGACTGCGCTTGGCACAGTGTTCGAGCGTCTGCGCACGCGTGCGTTGGATGAGCAGCAGAGCAAGGAACTCATCGCTCAGCACCGCGGTAAGTGAAGGGGATACAGCGTGGAGATCTGGCGGAAGTCCAGCTACAGCGGGCCGAACAACAACTGCGTCGAGGTCGGGTTGGGTGCTGATGAGGTCGGGGTTCGGGATACCAAGGATCGTGACGGTGGGCTGTTAGCCCTGGATCAGCGGCAGTGGCGGTCGTTCCTCGCCGCCGTTCGGGCCGACCGGTTCGGTGCGGCGAAGTTCTGAGGTAGAGGGGCACGTGGTCGTGAGCCGGTACGTCCTGGAGAGGCTGCAGCTGTACGCCCAGAACAGTCCCAAGCGTCACGTGGCGGTGGGCGGCGCGATCGGTGGGTTGCTGGTCGCCGCCATCCTGGCTCTGTCGGCGGTTCGACGTTCCGAGTCGGTGTCCTGGCCTGTCGTCGTCGCCGTCGCCGTCATCGGCGGAGGTACGTGGGCCGCTGTCATGGTGGTGTTCGTGGTGCGGCTCCAGCGACGGATGAAGCCGCTGCCGTCGGACACCGATCCGGCACGGGTGCGCGCGGCGCGACGGCTGATGCGCAACGGCGAACTGGGTCCCGACCCGGAGACGAACGCCCTCGCTGTACGACTGGCCGGGCAGCTGCAGTCCCTCCCCCGCTGGAAGAAGCTGACGAGCACCGTGTTCCTCCTCGCCACCGCCCTGGGCGCTTTGGTCACGGTCCAGGAGATCCGCGACGGCGAAGTGGGAACATCCATCTTCTACGGCGCCTGCACCCTCTTCTTCCTGCTGATGCTGACCGTCGGCCAAGCTCGGCTGGACCGCCGCTACCGCAACGCGGCCAAGCTCCGCCAGACCGCCGAACAACGCCTGACGTAGCTGCCCAACCGCTTCGACGCGTCGAAATGCCGTGGTGAAGGGCACCTTTGGCAACTTGCTCGCCGAAAGGTGCCCTCCACCGCTCAACTGATCGGTGAGGTCAGGTGGTTTCGGTGTAGAGGCGCGGCCAGGCTTCGGGCGGGAGATCTCTTGGCAGCGCGGGGAGATTTCGGAGTCGGTGACCGGTGATGTTGCGGACGATCTCGGTCAGGCCTCGCCCTCGGCCCGTGAACACCGCTTCCACGAAGCGCTGGTAGCGGCGCTGTTCGCCGAGCGGCACCAGGGGCCGGGTTCTGCGGCGCACCTTCAGGATTCCGCCGTCGACGGCTGGCCTCGGGCGGAACGATCGCGCCGGAACTCGGCCGCAGGAGTGGAATTCGTACCAGGGCGCCCATTGGGCGTTCAGCTGGGTGCCGCCTTCGGCGCGCTTTCGAGCGACGTCCCACTGCACCAGCAGCACTGCTTCTGACCAGTTCTTCTCGGTCAGCAGGCGGCGGGTCACCGAGGTCGTGATGCCGAACGGCAGATTGCCGATCACGGCGTGCTCGGCGGTGGGGAACCGGAAGTCGAGCATGTCGCAGCGGATCACGCTCAGGTCCGGGAAGGCGTCGCGGAGGTGCTGCGCCCAGCGCGGGTCGAGCTCCACCGCGGTCACTTGGCGTCCACTGTGGAGGAGTTCGCGGGTGATCGCGCCGCTTCCGGCGCCGAGCTCGACGACCGGTAGTGGGGCTGGTTCGAGCAGATCGACCAGGCGGCGGACGACGCCTCGGTCGACGAGGAAGTTCTGGCCGAGTTCGCGGCGCGCGCGATCGCGCGCCGACCTGCGGCGGGAGGACATGGTGGGCTTCTCCTGCGTTTCGCGGACCGGTGGGAACCGGACCCCCGCGAGCGCAGGTCAGCGTGGTTGTTCAGGGCACGACGGACCGCGCGTCAGGAGCAGGGATCCGGACGCGGCGGCGGCGCGAGGTGAGCTGGCTGCGCCGCCTAAGCGGACCGCAGCCGGATGAAGGCGGAAGCGGCAGGAGAAGCCATGCCGCAGAAGTTAGCAACGGAGGCGTCCCGGCCGATACCGATTTTCCGGCGGTCGGCGGTGCCGGTGAACCCAGGCCGCGCGCGGCGTGCTCGATCGCGTCGGTGCTGCTGAGCGTGTCGGGTAGGTCTCTCCGTAGTCATCCGGCTACCTTGAGCTGCCCTTTCGGCAGATCAGCGGCGGGTTTCGATAACTCTGCGTCGCTTGTTCTGCCGCTGTTCACCTTGGCGTACGGGAACCATCGCCTGATCGACCTAATGTCCGGGTGTTCCCGATGTGCATTTGGAGGTCCGCTTGTCTCCCCGACCGGACAACGGGCGGGTCATCCCGCTTCCGCTGCTTCCCCACCACTCCGCGAACCGTTCCTCGGTGACCTGCAAGTACCGGTGCGGCAACGCCTGCGCGCACGAAGCCCCCAACACCTCGGACAACTCTTACTTCGGCGACATCGTCGAGAGCGTGCTCAGCCGTCGCGGCGCGCTGAAGGCCACCGGTGCCTTCGCGCTGGCAGTCGGCGGCGCGGCCGCTCTGTCCGGCACCGCGGCCGCCGCTCCGGCGCCGGTGCGCCGTCCGGGCCACGGCCAGCGGGTCGTTCCGGGAACCGACTTCACCGCGGTCGCCCCGAACACCGAGGACGCCGTGGTCACCGCTGAGGGCTACGAGCAGGGCGTGGTCATCCGCTGGGGCGACCCGGTGGTGCCCGGTGCTCCCGAGTTCGACTTCAACAACCAGACCGCGGCTGCGCAGGAGCAGCAGTTCGGCTACAACAACGACTTCGCCGAGCTGGTCCCGCTGGACGGCAGCGGCAAGCGGAACCTGCTGGTGGTCAATCACGAGTACACCACCGAAACGCACATGTTCCTCGGCTACGACGAGGAGAACCCGACCGAGGAGCAGGTGCGCATCGCGTGGGCGGCGCACGGCCTGTCGGTCGTCTACACCGAGCGGGAGCGCAACGGCGGCCTCAAGGTCCGGCCGAGCCGCTACAACCGCCGCATCACCCTGAACACGCCGTTCGAGATGCGCGGCCCGGCGGCGGGCAGCGACCACCTCAAGACCTCCGCCGACCCGACCGGCACCAAGGTGCTCGGCACGCAGAACAACTGCGCGGGCAGCATGACGCCGTGGGGCACGATCCTGTCCGGCGAGGAGAACTTCAACCAGTACTTCGCCAACGCCGACTCGATCACCGACCCGAAGGCCAAGGAACGGCTGGCCCGCTACGGCCTCAAGGGCGCCACGAGCAACCGCAAGTGGGAGCGCTTCGACAAGCGCTGGGACCTCGCGCAGGAACCGAACGAGGCCAACCGCTTCGGCTGGGTCATCGAGATCGACCCGCACGACCCGAACTCCACGCCGGTCAAGCACACCGCGCTGGGCCGCTTCAAGCACGAGGGCGCGGCGGTCAAGGTCGCCGAGGACGGCCGGGTGATCGCCTACTCCGGTGACGACGAGCGCTTCGACTACATCTACAAGTTCGTCTCCAACGGCAAGATGAAGCGCGGCAAGAGCGCCCACGCCCGCCGGCACAACATGACGCTGCTCGACGACGGCACGCTGTACGTCGCGAAGTTCACCGGCAACAGCCCGGAGAGCGAGATCGACGGCACCGGCAAGCTGCCCTCCGACGGCGCCTTCGACGGCACCGGCGAGTGGATCCCGCTGGCCAGCGGGAACAAGTCGTTCGTGCCCGGCTTCACCGCCGAAGAGGTCTACATCTTCACCCGCCTCGCCGCCGACAAGGTCGGCGCGACGAAGATGGACCGGCCCGAGGACATCGAGCCGAACCCGGTCAACGGCCGCATCTACTGCGCGCTGACCAACAACTCCAACCGCGGTTCGACCGGCAACGCCGCGCCGGACGAGGCCAACCCGCGGGTCGGCAACAAGCACGGCCACGTGCTGGAGATCGACGACGACGCCACCGGCACCTCGCTGCGCTGGACGCTGCTGCTGGTGTGCGGAGACCCGAACGACGCGGGCACCTACTTCGGCGGCTTCGACAAGTCGCAGGTCAGCCCGATCTCGTGCCCGGACAACGTGGCCTTCGACCGGCACGGCAACCTGTGGATCTCCACCGACGGCAACGCGCTGAAGAGCAACGACGGCCTGTTCGCGGTGCCGGTGGACGGCCCGGAGCGCGGTTTCGTCAAGCAGTTCCTGACGGTGCCGAACGGTGCGGAGACCTGCGGCCCGGTGGTCCGGGACGACCTGGTGACCGTGTCCGTGCAGCACCCGGGCGAGCTGGACGACGCGAGCGCCGACAACCCGGCATCGCACTGGCCGGACGGTGGCAACTCGCAGCCGCGTCCGTCGGTCGTGGCGGTCTGGCGCAAGGACGGCGGTGAGATCGGCCGCCGCTGATCTCACCTTGCGAGCGCGGGGGTCTCCGGGCATTGCGACCGGGGGCCCTCGTTGCGTTGTTGGGACCGGGCAGGCGGCGGTGGCCGCCTGCCCGGTCTGCCTCAGTCGATGCGCCAGGCGATCAGCGCGGCCGCGGCGAGCCCGACCAGGGCCAGCGCGCAGCTGACGGCGAAGGAGTCGACGCCGGCCAGCGCGGGTGCGAACCCGATTCCGATGTAGAGCGTGACGCCCGAGGAACCGCCGAGCTGGTCGGCGGCGCGCTGAACGCCCGACGCGACTCCCGCGTCGTCATCGGTGACGCCGGTGACCGCCGCCTGCTGCAGCCCGACCAGCCCGAAGCCCATCCCGGCGGCGATCAGCACCATCGCCGGGATCGTCTCGACCGCACCGGCACCGAACTGCGCACCCGCCGCGATGGCGATCATCCCGCCCGCGGTCGAGGCGATGCCGATGACGGCGCAGGTGCGCGCGCCCCACCGCCCGGCGACGCGGGGCACGAACGTCACGGCCGCGACCAGCGCCACGGCCAGCGGCAGGAGAGCCACGCCCGCTTCGAACGGTGTCAGCCCCGCACGCTGCTGGAGCTGGAAGGTGAACAGCAGGAACGACGTGGACAGCGCGGCGCTGAGCAGCGCGGTCGCGATGTTGGCCAGCACCCGTGTGCGGTTGCGGAAGAACGACATCGGGACCAGCGGATTGGCCGCCTTGCGCTCCACGACGACGAACAGCCCGGCTGCGAGCACCGCGCCGATCAGGGCGATCGGCGCATCGACGACTCCGAGCACGAAGAGCAGGGGAGCCGCCGTGAGCAGGGCGGCTCCGGGCAGGTCCAGCTCCTTGCGCTCGCCCGGCGGGTCCGCAGGGACGAGGACCAGGGCGGCGCCGACCACGTAGGCGGTGAACGGGACGGCGACCAGGAAGATCCACCGCCAGCCGAAAAGCTCGGTGATGACGCCCGAGAGCACGAACCCGAGCACCAGACCGGAGCTCGCCACCGCCGCCCACACGCTCAGCGCGCGGGTGCGCCGGGGCCCTTCGGGGAACGTCAGCACGATCATCGCCATCGCAGCAGGGAGGGCGAGCGCTTCGCCCGCACCCTGCAGCAATCGCGCGACCACTAGCAGCGGGAACGTCTGCGTCAGGCCGGCGAGGAGCGAAGCCGCGCCGAACACCGTGGTGCCGACCAGCAGCATCCGCCGCCGGCCGAGTACATCGCTCAACCGGCCGCCGAGCATGAGCAGGCCGCCGCCGGTGACGGCGTAGCCGACGACCACCCAGGTCAGCCCGCGCGCGTCGACGCCGAATTCAGCCCCGATCGAGGGAAGCGCGATGTTGACCACCGTGACGTCGACGGCGATCAGGAACTGCAGCATGGCCAGGGAACTCAGGAGGAGCCAGGGCCGCGCGCCGGTGTTCCGGCGCTGGACGGGAATGTCCGCGTGCAAGAGAGAACTCCGTTGCTCGATGCGAATCCGAGCAGCACAAGAGAGCCGCTTCGGTCTGGACGCGAAGCGACGGAACGTTCAGCAGGACCGCGCCGCCGCTAGAAGCGGGGCGTGCGGGTCACAGCGGCCGCGGCCGCAGCAGAAGCACTGGACATGCCGCGGAGGCTAGCAGGGGAGGCGGTGCGCGGTCGCGGCATTTTTCGGTGGTGCCGCGCAGCGGTTTTCGCGGCTGCGTCGGGTCAGTTCTGGTCGGAGGATTCGGTGCGAGGGGCCGCTTTGAGCGCGATCACGGTGACGGCCGCCGCGATCATCACGATGCCGACCACCCAGAGGCCGGTGCGTTGGGAGCCGGTCGCGTCCTTGAGCGCGCCGGTGATGTAGGGCGCGGCGAAACCGCTGATGTTGCCCAGCGAGTTGATCAGCGCGATACCGCCCGCGGCCGCAGCACCGGCCAGGAAGTTGCTGGGCAGCGCCCAGAACGTCGGCAGCGCGGAGCAGACGCCGACCGCGCAGGCGGTCACCGCGACCATCGCCAGGAACGGGTTGCCCAGGTAGAGGGCGATCGGGATGCTGACGCCGCCGAGTAGCAGCGGCAGCGCGACGTGCCAAACGCGTTCCCGCTTGCGGTCGCCGTGCGTGCTCCAGAGCACCATCGCCACCGCGCCGATCACGTAGGGGACCGCCGTGATCAAGCCGGTTTCCATGGTGGACAGTTCGGTGCCGTACTGCTGCTCGAACCCCTTGATGATGGTGGGCAGGAAGAACCCGAGCGCGTACAGGCCGTAGGCGATGCCGAAGTAGACGAACGCCAGCGCCAGGATCCGCGGGTGGGTCAGCGCCTTGCGCAGCGGCCAGCTGTGCTTGGCCTCGGTCTGCTCGCGCTCGGCCGTCAGCTGATCGGTCAGCCAGGTGCGTTCCTCAGCGGTGAGCCACTTCGCCTCCGACGGCCGGTCGGTCAGGTAGAACCAGGTGACGAAGGCCAGCAGGATCGCGGGCACGCCCTCGACCAGGAACATGAACCGCCAGCCGGACAGGCCGAAGATCCCCTCGCCGCTGGTGATCAGCACGCTCGACACGGTGGCGCCGATCGCGCTGGACACCGGCACGGCGGTCATGAACAGCGCGACCGCCTTCGCCCGCTGCGCCGCCGGGAACCAGTACGTCAGGTACAGGATGATGCCGGGGAAGAACCCCGCCTCGGCCACGCCGAGCAGGAAGCGCAGCACCACCAGCGTCGTGGCGTTCGGCACGAACGCCATCACGGTCGCCACCACGCCCCAGGTGATCATGATGCGGGCGAGCCACTTGCGCGCCCCGAACCGGTGCAGCGCGAGATTGCTCGGCACCTCCAGCACCAGGTAGCCGATGAAGAAGATGCCCGAGGCGAAGCCGAAGAGCGTCGCGGTCAGGCCGAGCTCGTCGTTCATCCCGTTCGGGCCGGCGAAGCCGATGTTGACCCGGTCCAGGTAGTTGACGAAGTACAGCAGGCACAGGAACGGCATCAACCGCACTGCGACCTTGCGCAGGATGCGGTTCTGCACCGCGGCAGGGGCTTCCTCGACTCCGCTCACGCGAGTGACCTAAGTCCCATCCCCCTGATGGGTCAAGGCCCTGCCCGCTGGTTGGGACAGCCGGTGACTGCGCCGCGACCCGCCGACGTTACCGTTGAGGCATGCCCGAACGCCCAATTGCCCTGGTCACCGGTGCCTCACGTGGTATCGGTGCCGCCGTCGCCCGCTCGCTTTCCGACACGCACGACCTGCTGTTGGGCGGGCGCGACGCCGACGCGCTGCAAGCACTCGTCGACGAGCTCCCCGGCGCCAAGCCGTGGCCGGTCGAGCTGACCGACCACGACGCCGTCGCTGCCGCGGCCGCCGACATCGACCGGCTGGACGTCGTGGTGCACAGCGCCGGCCTGGTCGAGCTCGCTTCGGTCGCCGATGCCACCAGCGACTCCTGGCGACGCACGTTCGAGCTGAACCTGTTCGCGGTCACCGAGCTGACCCGCCTCCTGCTGCCCGCGCTGCGCGCCAGCAAGGGCCACGTCGTGCTGGTCAACTCGGGCGCCGGGCTGTCCGCGAAGCCGAACTGGGGCTCCTACGCCGCGAGCAAGTTCGCACTGCGCGCCTTCGCCGACGTGCTCCGCGCCGAGGAAGCGGCCAACGGCGTGCGGGTCACCTCGGTGTTCCCCGGCCGGACCGCCACCGACATGCAGCGCGGCATCCGCGAGCAGGAGGGCGCCGAGTTCCAGCCGGACCACTACCTGCGTCCCGAGTCGGTCGCCGGCCCGATCGTGTCCGCCGTGCGCGCCAGCGCCGACGCCCACCTCACCGAGATCGTCATCCGGCCGTCCTGACCGCGCACCTGCGCTAGCGGGGCCTCAGCGTCGGCCTGACGAAGATCGGCGGTGCTGGGGCCCGCCGGCCGAGTGCTGAGGTCCGCGTTCGCGCGGGTGCACCGCAGTGCGCAGGTACCGCGAAGAGCTGGAACCTGGTTCGACGGTGGACGGCTCGCCTGCCCGGGCGTCCGGCCGCTGCGACGCGTCCGGACGTCAGCCCGGGACTCGCGGGCCAGGCGCGGTGACACCCCGCTCAGCCCGCGGAGACGGCTTCAGCCGCGGACGTGTTGCGCCGCAGTGCGGGCAGCCGCCTGCACTGCGCGGCGGTCCACCTGCGTGGGTTCCCGGTCGCGCAACACGCGGTCACCCGCGACCCAGACGTCCCGGACGCAACGCGAACCTGCCGCCCACACCACGTTCGCCAGGATCTGCTCGTCCGGCACGTCCAGTCCGGTGGCGAACGCCGGGTTGTCGACGTCGAGGTGCACGATGTCGGCCCACCGGCCCGCTTCCAACGAGCCGATGTCGTCCCGGTGCAGCGCCTCCGCTCCGCCCCGGGTGGCGGCGAGCAGCGCCGCGCCGGCGCTCAGCGCGTTGGCGTCACCGCTCAGGGTGCGCGCGAAGAGTCCTGCCAACTGCACCTCCTCCCACAGGTCGAGGTCATCGTTGCTGGACGGCCCGTCGGTGCCCAGGCCGACCGGGACGCCGGCGGCCAGCAGGTCGACCAGCCGCGCCGTCCCCGAAGCGAGCTTCGCGTTGGAACCGGGGCAATGCGCCACCCCGACCCCGCGGCGTGCGAACAACTCAATGTCCTCATTGGACAGGTGCACGGCGTGCGCGGCGAGCACCCGGCCGTCCAGCACACCGAGCTTCTCCAGCAGCTCGGGCACCGAACCGAACTGCTTTCGCTGCTCGATGTCCTCGGCGAGGGTCTCCGCCACGTGCGTGTGCACCAGCGCCCCGCGCTGCTGCGCGGACTCCCCGATCGCCTGCAGCGCCTCCGGCGGCAGCATGTACGCCGAGTGCGGGCCGTAGGCGAGCTCCACCCGGTCACCGGGGCCGAACCGCAGCCCGTCGGCGTCGATCCACCGGTCGATGCCGTTGACCATGCCCTGCCAGCCGCCGAGCTTGTCCAGCTCCGGAGTGGCGATCACCGCCGGAGCGCACACCACGCGCGAGCCGACCGCGAGGGCCGCACCGGCCACCGCCTCACCGTCGAAGTACATCTCGGCACTGGTCGTGACACCGTTCCGCAGCATCTCGACGCACCCGAGCTCCATGCCCGCCCGGATGTCCGATGAGCGGAGCCTCGCTTCGGCCGGCCAGATCACCTCGCGCAGCCAGCGCAGCAGCGGAAGGTCGCCCCCCATCCCCCGCAGCAGCGTCATCGGGCTGTGCGCGTGCGAGTTGATCAGGCCCGGCAGCAGGATCCCGCCGCATTCCCGGACGTCCGCGTCGTTCGGACGTTCCGGCGCAGCACTGCGCGGCCCGCAGTACGCGATGCGGCCGGTCTCATCGATGTCCACCACCGCATCCCGGATGACCGAGCATCCCGGGTCGCAGGGCAGGACCAGCGGTGCGTGCAGGCGCAGTGCGATCGACATGCCCGCATTCTGCCGGACGCCTATCCGGTTCCTAAGCTGCTCATGAGCAGCATCATGATCACCCCCGCCAAGCCCGCGATGCCGGTCAGCACTGCCACGAGAACGGTGTCCTGAGTTCGCTTCGTCATGACTCCAGAGTCGCGAACCCGCAGGCCCATGACCTCGGCTGAAAGGCCAGCCGTCCTCGTTCGATCGGTCATTGCCGAAAGGCCGACGGGCCGACCGGCCGACCCCGGAGGGGTGACGGCGATCAACCCGCGTCGGGTGGTCCGGTCTCGATCAGGCGGCCGCCGTCCAGCCGGAGCCAGCGATCGACCCCGATCCCCGACAGGAACCGCTCGTCGTGGCTGACCACCACGAACGCGCCTTCGTAAGCGTTGAGCGCGCTCTCCAGCTGACCGACGCTGACCAGGTCCAGGTTGTTGGTGGGCTCGTCGAGCAGCAGGAGCTGCGGCGCGGGCTCCGCGTTCAAGACGCAGGCCAGCGTCGCGCGCAGCCGCTCACCACCGGACAGCGCACCGACCGGCAGGTGCACCCGGGCTCCCCGGAACAGGAAGCGGGCGAGCAGGTGCATCCGCTGCGATTCCGGCATCCTCGGCGCGAACTGGACCAGGCTCTCCAGCACCGTGCGGTCGAGGTCGAGCAGGTCGAGCCGCTGGGAGAGGTAGGCGATCCGGCCGTCGGCCCGCTTGATCCGGCCGTGCTCCGGCTCCAGCTGGCCCTCGACCAGCCGCAGCAGCGTGGACTTCCCGACCCCGTTCGGGCCGGTCAACGCGATCCGCTCGGGGCCCTTGATGGCCAGGTCGGCGCCCTCCCCGGTGAAGAGGGCACGTCCACCTCGGCTGATCTGCATCCCTTCGCCGACGAACACCACGCGACCGGCCGGGACGCGCGTGCCGGGCAGCTCCAGCGCGATCTTCTGCTCGTCCCGCAGCCCACGGCTCGCCTCGTCGAGCCGGGACTTGGCCTCGTCGACCCGGCTGGCGTGCATCTCGTTCGCCTTGCCCGCGGTCTCCTGCGCACGTCGCTTCAAACCGCCCGCGACGATCTTCGGCAGGCCCGCGTTGCCGATGTTGCGGGCTGCGTTGCTGGCCCGCCGCGCAGCTCGTTCACGGGCCTGCTGCATCTCGCGCTTCTCGCGCTTGAGCTCTTGCTCGGCGTTGCGGACGTTCCTCTCCGCGACCTCCTGCTCGGCGCGGACCGCTTCCTCGTACTCGGTGAAGTTCCCGCCGTAGAAGCGGATTTCACCGCTGCTGAGCTCGGCGATGCGGTCCATCCGGTCGAGCAGCGACCGGTCGTGGCTGACCAGCAGCAAGCAGCCGTTGAACTCTTCGAGCACTCCGGCGAGCTGGCGTCGCGCATCGCCGTCGAGGTTGTTGGTCGGTTCGTCCAGCAGGAGCACGTCGGGCCGCTTGAGCAGCTGCGCGGCGAGGCCCAGCGAGACCACTTGGCCGCCGCTGAGGGTGTGCAGCTGCCGGTCGAGCTGCACGTCGGACAGGCCGAGCCGGTCCAGCTGGACGCGGGTGCGCTCCTCGATGTCCCAGTCGTTGCCGATGGTCGTGAAGTGCTCTTCGGCGGCATCGCCGGATTCGACCGCGTGCAAGGCCTCGATCACCGCGGACACCCCGAGCACCTCGGCGACGGACAGGTCGCCGACGAGCGGGAGGGTCTGCGGCAGGTAGCCGAGAACGCCGCGGGTGGACGCGGTTCCGCCGCTGGGCCGGTACTCGCCCGCGAGCAGTTTGAGCAAGGTGGACTTGCCTGCGCCGTTGGGCGCGACGAGCCCGGTGCGGCCGGTGCCCACCGTGAACGACAGCTTCTCGAACACCGGGGTGTCGTCCGGCCAGGAGAAGGAGAGGTTGGAGCACGTGATGAACGCTTCGGACATGCGAGAGCCCTCGGAAGTGATGCGGGCGCGTTGAAGCGACCCGATGTGGAATGGGGAAACGTGACGCGACGAATCAGCCACCGCGGCGGCGCCCCGCGCCTCCCCGTGGCCGATCACTCCCGGGAATCACCCGGAGATGTCGTCGTCCCCTACCCCTGCCACTGCCACTCCTTCGTTCACGCCTCACTCGCAGCCCGGGATCCTAACAGCAGGCAGCCCGGGATGCGGACTCATTTTCCGGCCGCCGACCTCATCAGTCGTCCATCAAACCGCTGCGCCAGGCCCACGCGGCCGTTTCCACCCGGTTCCGCGCCTTGATCTTGCTCTGCGCGGAGGCCAGGTGGGTCTTCACCGTGGACAGGGACATGAACAGCTCCTGCCCGATCTCACCGTTGGTCAGACCGCGCGCGGTCGCCCGGACCACGTCGAGCTCGCGCTCGGTGAGATCCACGTCCGGGACCGCTCGCCGCTGCGCCTGCGGCTGGGAGAAGTGCTTGAGCAGGCGCACCGTGATCTGCGGTGAGACCAGCGCGTCCCCGCGCTGGGCGGCGCGGATGGCTTCGAGCAGCAACGTGGGACCGGCGTCCTTGAGCAGGAAACCGCTCGCGCCGTTGCGCAAGGCGCGGTCGACGTACTCGTCCAGGTCGAAGGTGGTCACCACCACGACCTTGATCGGATCGGTCACCTCGGGGCCGGCCAGCTGCTTGGTCGCCTCCAGGCCGTCGATGCCCGGCATGCGGATGTCCATCAGGCACACGTCCGGCCGCTTCTCCCGCGCGACCCGCACCGCGTCCACCCCGTTGGCGACATCGGCCACCACCTCGATGTCGTCCTGGGATTCCAGGATCATTCGGAACCCGGCGCGCACCAGCTCCTGGTCGTCGGCGATCAGCACCCGGATCATCGCTGCCCCTCATCTCCGCTCTGGTCTTCCAGCGGCAGCTCGGCTTCGACCCGCCAACCGACGTGCTCGCCCGGCCCGGCGTGAAACCTGCCGCCGAGCAACTCGATCCGCTCCCGCATCCCGACGAGACCGTATCCCCCCGACCCACCGACGGGTTGGCGGCGCACCCCCGAGCCGTCGTCGGTGATCAACGTGTACAGGTTCTCGTGGTCGGCCCACACCTTGACCTGGACCAAGCTCGCGTCCAACGCGTGCTTCTCCGAGTTCGTCAGGGATTCCTGCACCACGCGCAGCGCGGACCGCGCCACTTCCTGCGGAACCGGGCGGTGCACCAGGTCGACCCGCAGGTCCACCCGCGGTGGGCGGCTGTGCTCCGTGGGCTGGCGCTGGGCCGATTCCACCAGCGCCCGCAGGTCGGCTTCGAGGTCGGTGGTGGCCTGCTCCGTCGCGGCCGAAGCCCCGGCGGGTTCGGTGCTGCGCATGCTGCCCACCAGCCGCCGCATCGCGGTCAGCGCCTCGGTGCCGCTCTCCGCGATCCGCGCGAGCGCGTCGGTCGCGGCCTTCGGGTTCTTCTCGGCCACCATCTGCGCTGCCTGCGCTTGCACCACGATGCCGGTGACGTGGTGCGCCACCACGTCGTGCAGCTCGCGGGCCAGGGCCATCCGCTCCGCTTGCTGCGCGCTCTCCACCGCGGAGTGCACCGTCCGGGCGCGCTCCTCGTCCCTGGCGCGGAAGTACATCCCGGTGCCGACCGAGATCACCAGCAGCAGCCCGCCCATGAACACCGCGGGCATTAGCTCGCTCGTGTTGCCCGGGTCGTACTCGTAGAGATCGTTCCGGTACCTCGGGGTCATGAACACGGAGAGCAACGTCACCACGACCAGCGTGGCGGTGGCCTGGATGGCACGCCGGGTCTCCGCGTGGCGGACCACGTAGGTCACCAGCAGCATGCCCGCGCCGGTCGCCGCCAGGGACACCGGTCCCAGGATGTTGCCCCGGCTGCCGGTCAGCCCGAGCACCTGCATCACCAGGGTCGTCAGCAGCATCGTCGCCGCGCCCAGGTAGGCGGACTCGGTGGGCCGCATCGGGGCGAACGTGGCCAGCACCGCCATGACCAAGCCGCTGAGCAGCACCACCAGGCCCGACAGGAAGCTCAGGTTGTCGTTCTTGCTGAACTCCAGGAACAGCAGGATGCTCAGCGCGGCCATCACCGGCCACTGGCGCCGCAGCAGCCCCTGCATCGGGGAGTCCTGGAAGCGGCTCCGGCCGGGCCAGTTCCCGCGCAGGTACAGGCCGGTGCCGGTGGCCAGGAGCAGTTGCAGGAACCCGAAGGACAGCGTCGACTCCAGGTCGCCGTCCGAATAGGTCGCCACCTTCATCCGGACCACGACCGAGGCCAGGCAGGCCAGCACGAGCACGGCGGTGACCGGGATGGCCTTGCGCAGCGAGCTGGCCCGGAAGAGGTAGAGGACCAGCAGCAGCCCGGCGGCGTTCTCCGTCGGCAGGATCTCCGCAAGACCGAGGTGGTAGACCTCCGAGCGGGTCAGCACCAGCACCGCGGTGTCGCCGACCAGCGCGAGGGCCGCGAGCAGTCCACATCGGACCGGGGACCGCCTGCCGAGGACGGCGAGCAGCGCCATCGCGACGATGCCGGGGATCATCAGCGGCCCGCCGCGCTGGTAACCGCCGATGCTGACCAGCGCCAGCGCGTCGCCGCACAGCACCAGGCCGAGCAACGCCGCGAAGATCCATTGCTCGCGCAGCAAGCTGCCGAACCGGTGCCACCAGGGCGCGTCCGGTCCGGGTTCGTTGGGCGTCGCGAAACTGCTCACGCCGAAACGGTAGTCCCTGCGCCTTGTCGAGCGCCTTGGCCGATCGGCTTGAACAACCTGGCCGATCGGCCGACCTCCGGCGCACGATCAGCGGCCCGCAGGCCGATCCGGAATCTGCGCCCGCCGACCAGTCTTGATGACATCGCGGCGGCCCGCCCCCAGCGGCGCCCCATCACCCAGAGCAGTGCGCACGAGCAGGAGGAAGACATGTCGGCTCCCATGGCCGCGCAGCGGCCCGGAGATCCGTTCCTGGTGGGACGGGGGCTGGTGAAGAACTACGGCGCGTACCGCGCGCTGGCCGGGGTGGACATCTCCCTCCGCGCCGGTGAGGTGGCCGCGATCGTGGGGCCGTCCGGATCCGGTAAGACCACGCTGCTGCACGTGCTGGCCGGCATCCTGCGCCCGGACGGCGGGGAGGTCCTGCTCGACGGGCACCGCATCGACCAGCTCGGCGAGGCCAAGCGCAGCGCGCTGCGCAGGCACGAGTTCGGCTTCGTCTTCCAGCAGGGCATGCTGGTCGGCGAGCTGACCGCGGCCGAGAACACGGCGTTGCCGCTGCTGCTGGCCGGCGCCAACCGCAAGCAGGCGATGGCCGGTGCGCGGGACTGGCTCGGGCGGCTCGGCCTCGGCGGCATGGAGGACCGGCTGCCCGGTGAGCTCTCCGGTGGTCAGGCGCAGCGGGTCGCGATCGCGCGGGCGCTCGCCCACCAGCCGAAGGTGATCTTCGCCGACGAACCCACCGGCGCACTGGACACGCGCACCGGTGAGGAGACCACCAATGCGCTCTTCGCCGCCGCTGCCGCCACCAACGCGGCAGTGGTGATCGTGACGCACGACCGCGAACTGGCGGCCAAGGCCGGCCGGGTCGTGGAGATCCGCGACGGGCTGATCGCCGGCGGGGTGATGGCCGCATGAATCCGGTGCAGTTGGCGCTGCGGGTGCTGCGCGTGGACTCGCGCAGCCGCCTGTCCGCCGTGCTCACCGCCGCGGGAGTCGCGGTGGCCACCGCGCTGATCCTGTTCCTGGCGACCCTCCCGAACGCGACGGAAGCCCGTTTGGCGCGGTCGGAATGGCAGCAAGGCTCGGTGACGGAGTCCGGTGTGACGATGGCCAACCGGGACTTCTTCCAGAACGATCCCATCGTGCGGCTGGACGTCTCCGGCCGGGCCGAGCCGGGCAGCGGGGCGCCGGACTACCCCGGCCCCGGCGAGGTGCTGCTGTCCCCGCGACTGGCCGAACTGGCCGAGCAGCATCCGGACCAGACACTCGCCGACCGGTTCGCGGGCCAGGTGGTCGGCACGATCGACGAAAGCTCGCTGAAGTTCCCCGAGCAGCTGGTCGCGATCGTCGGGCACGCACCCGGGGCGCTGGACGTGGCGGAGGCCGCGGAGAAGGCAGAGCTGGCCGGCGCGTTGGCGGTCGGCAACAGCGACCTCATGCTGGACATCCTGGCTGGAGTCGGCATCGTGCTGCTGGCGATCCCCAGCATGGTGCTGGTCGCCTCGGCCGCCCGCCTCACCGCAGCACGACGGGAACGCCGACTGGCCGCGCTGCGGTTGGCCGGAGCCACTCCCGGGCAGGTGATCGGCGTGGTCACCGCCGAGACGGCCGTCGCCGCTGTGACGGGCACGGTCGTGGGGCTGCTGCTGAGCTGGCCGCTGCGCTACCTCGGCACGCAGGTCCCGTGGGGCGGTGGCACCTGGCTGGCCAGTGACTTCACCCCGTCGGTGGTCATCGTCGCGCTGGTCGGTGTGCTGATCCCGACGCTGGTCGTGCTGGCCGCGGTGCTGGGCCTGCGGCGGGTGGTCCGCACGCCGCTCGGCGCGGCGATGAGCCACACGCGGAAGCGACCGAAGGCGTGGCGCCTGCTCTTGCTGGTCGCCGTGGGCGCGTTCTTCCTCTTCGGGCTTTACACGGCCGAGGAGACCGGCGGCATGGGCGTCCTGCTCGCCTCGCTGGCAGCGGTGCTGCTGTCGGCGTCCATCATCGGACCATGGCTGACCGGGACGCTCGGTTCGCTGTTCGCCGCCGCGTGGCGGAAACCGTCGGTGCTGCTGGCCGGAAGGCGGTTGAGCAGCGATCCGAAGGCCGCCTATCGCTCGGTGTCGGGCATCGTGCTGGCGGTGTTCGTCGGGACGATGGCACTGACCCTGCTCCCCAGCTTCGAGGCGTTCGCCGGCGGCGGCCGCTCGTTCAAGGACACGGTGCTCTACGTGGACGTCCCGGCGGCGCAGGCCGCTGAGCAGGAAAAGCGCATCAGGGACGGGCTGGCCGCCAGCGGAACAGCCGCGACGGTGGCGAGCACTGAGAAGATCTTCCTGGAAGCGCCCGACGGGCAGACCGTCTCCGGGCTCGTGATCGATTGCCAGGCTGCGGCGGCGCTGACCCGGATCAACGTCGGGGACTGCGCCGGGCCACCCGCGATCCGGGCCGCCGCGTCCCAGCAGCTGCCCAGCTCGGGCCTGAAGGTGCAGGCATCCCCGCTGGCGGGCGCCACCTTCGACGAAACTCCGTCGATCGTGCTGTCCGGGGAAGTCCCGATTCGCCCGCTGGGTGCCAACGAGGATCCGGACCTCGACTACACGGTGCTGGTCGATCCCGCGCTGGTGCCCGGGTTCCCGGAGGGGGAATCGACGCTGGCGGTGAACCCGGCGAACGATGCGGACCGGGAGAAGGTGAGGACGGTGCTCGCGGCCGCTGTGCCGGGGGAGAGCTTCAACAGCCGTGAGCTGCGGCTCTACGACCAGCAGCTGTTGCTCGGCGACCTCAAGCGGGTCACCGCCATCGGGCTCGGGCTGACCGCGTTGCTGGCCGGGTGCAGTGCGGCGATCACGGCGGCCTCGTCGGTGGTCGACCGGCGGAAGACCTTCGCCGCGCTGATCGCCGCAGGTACCCCGGTCCGGGTGCTCAGCCGAGCTCTGCGCACTGAATCCGCGCTGCCTGCGCTGGTCGCGACGATCGGGGCGGGCGTAGCAGGGACCGCGGTCGCAGCTGGGATCTTCACGCTGTTCGGTGACTACCCGGTGGTGCTCAGCGGCTGGCTCCTGGCGCCGGTGGTCATCGGACTGGCCGTCGCGGTGATCGCGTCCGCCAGCAGCGGGCCGATGCTGCGCCGGATCAGCGCGGAGCGCATCAGCGAGGAGTAGACCAACGGCAGGTCGGTGTGCGGGCACGGTCGGGAACGGCCGTGCCCGCACACGCATGTGCCCGGCCAGCCGATCGGCCAGTCAGGCACCGCACGGGACTGGCCGATCGGTCAGCCGGCCCGGCCACCTGACCGATCCGCCGACCCCCTGGAAGAGGAGAAGCTTGTGGTGTCAACGAGGAAGGGCGCGAGCAGCGGAGCGCCGGGAGCCAGGAAGGTCGGGGTTGAAATGGTCACCACCATCTTTTCCATCATCGGAGGCGTCCTCGCAGTGGCCGTGCTGCTGCTCATGTCGATCAGCTCGGTCCTGCCGGACCTGCTGGAGCGCTTCGCGCCGCGGCAGAGCGCCGACGAGGCGGTCACTCGGCGGATGGATCGGTCCCGAGGCAGCGCCGGTTCAGCCGCGACAGCTCGTCGTAGCGCGGTTGCCTCGGTGCGGGGGACTGGAAGTCACGCGGTGCTCCCCGCCGGGCACGCCGGTTCGCTTCCCTGGTGACGCTGAACATCGGCCGGGAGGTGCTGGGGCGCTGTCCGGAGCGCAGCCAGGCCAGTCGGTGCAGGGCTTCGCTGTGGTGATCGGTGATCGTGACCCGCGCGGAGTCGAAGGAGTACAGCACGGCCCGGTTGATCTCGACGATCGCCCGGTCCCGCCACAGGGTCCGTTCGGTGGAGGTGTCCATGCCCAGCCGTTCGGCGACGTGCCTGGTGATCCCGTAGGCGTTCTCGTCGGCCAGTCCGCGGGTGCCGATCTCGGTTCCGACGAACCAGGTGTTGAACGGCGCGGCCGGGTAGCGGATTCCTCCGATGTCCAACTGCATATTGCTGATCAGCGGCACGGTGTGCCAACGCAGTCCGAGCTCGGCGAACCACGGGTGTTCCGGGTGTTCCAGCGGAACCTCCTGCACCACGTCGCGGGGCAGGGTGACCAGCTTGATGCCCTCGTGGGCGGTTTCCACCACGAGCGGCAGGTGGTCGAAGCGGCCGCGCTGAACCGGCGGTTTCCAGCCCATCCGCTGGACTTCCGCGGTGAAGCCGCTGTAGCGGGCGTCGCCGAGCACTCCGCCGCCGGACATCGCATAACCGGCGTAGCGCACCACCTGCTCGTTCCAGATGCGCGGGCCGGGGTTGCCGGGGGAGTCCGGGGCGAAGACGGTGACCAGCGGCTGGATCCGGCCGGCGTTGGTGGCCAGCCGGAGGTGTTCGAAGCACTCGCTGGCGATGGCCGAGCCGTTGCGAAGCCCGCGCAGGTCGCGGACCTTCAGCCGGCGCCACGGAACTCCGCTGGTGCACCAGCCGCTGTCGCGGAGCGCGACTCGCGCGCCGTAGGCGAGCTCGGGACCGGTGTGCCGGTAGGTGCCGGTGGCGGCGATCGAGCGACGCACCTCGGTCAGCCGTTCGGCGAGCGACCCGGCCTTCGGGTGTGCGTCGTGGAAGGCACGCAGGAACTCCTCGGCGGCTGAGACGTCCGTGGTCGGATCCGTCCGCACGAGCGCGCTCGAAGAAGGGCTGTCGCCGGACTCGCCGACCTCGCACGCAACGTCCAGGGCTTGCTCGGGCGGCCGTTGCTGGATCGGGATCACTTCATCACGGGTAACCGTCACGGGCCGGAAACGTAGTCGCGATCGGCGCTTACTCGTCACTCCAGCGGCACTCTTCTTTCCGGTGAAATTCCTGGCCACGATCGTAGCCATGACAACCGGACGTGAACGGCGTCGGCCAGTATGCATCTGAACTTGATCGCTCAATCAAGCGAATCGTTATCTGTTGATCTTCGTTGCCGGACGGCTCGCTGCGCCGCCACCAGGAGCGACCGCGAGGTCCGGAAGACGCCAGCCGCCGGAGTCCGCAACGGCGATGCTGGGTGCTGTGACCGATCAGAGCAACACCAAGACGATCTTGAAGCGCATGTACGCGGCCGAGGCCGAGTACCTGCTGGCGGGCGGGCCCGGCAACGCCGACTTCGAACCTCTCGCCGAGCACTTCTCGTCGGAGGTCGTGCTGCACCAGGCCGAAGCGCTGCCCTACGGCGGGATCTGGCGCGGCCACGCGGACTTGGAGCGGTTCTTCGCCGCGATGAGCGGGACCTGGGCGGTGTTCGAGTTCGTCGAGCAGGAGCTCGTCGCCACCGACGAGGACACCGGGACCGCGGTGGTGCTCACCCAGGTGCGGGCCCGTTCCCGCGCCACCGGCCGCGAGCTCGAATTCCCGATCCTGCAAACGATCACCATCCGGGACGACCGGATCGCCGAGGTCCGGCCGTTCTACTGGGACACCGCGGCGATAGCCGCAGCCTGCACGCCCGAGCAGGCAACGCCGCATCGCTGAACCGAACTCGCGGCACGCGAACGAATCCCCCGGGCAGTCACCGGCTGCCCGGGGCAGCCACGGCCAGGCGCTCAGGCGGGCTGGCGCGCCATGAAGATGTCCACCGGATCCTCGGACTCGATGAAGAACCCGTGCCGTTCGTACAGCCGCAGCGCCGGGCTGCCCTGCAGCACGTTCAGCCGCACCAGGAGCCCATCGCGGTCGCACTGCTCAAGCAGCAGGCGCAGCACGCCCGAACCGATGCCACTGCCCTGCAGGCGCGGGGCGAGGTAGAAGTGCTCCAGCCAGTGGGCGTCCTCGGCCGGTCGCAGAGCCACGCAGCCGGCGAACGCGCTGTCCACTTCGATCACCTGGGTGCAGGCGGGGTCGAACCCGTCGCGCAGCCGCTGCCGCACGCGTTGCTCGTCGTACCGGCCGAGCCGTTCCAGATCCGCCCGCAGCACCACGGCGCGCAGCTCGGCCACCGCCTCGACGTCGACCTCCGAAGCCGCTCGAACATCCCAGCTCACCACGGGCGTCACGCTACTTCGGACTGATCTAGCGCCCGATGGAGCCGTCGATGTGCTCGCGGAGGATGTCCGCGTGGCCTGCGTGCCGCGCGGTTTCCTCGATCATGTGCAGCAGGATCCAGCGCATCGATGGCGGGGCCGCCTCGAGCACCGAGCGCACGCCAGGCGTGCCCAGGTCGCTGCACGCCAGAGCGATTTCGTTGCTCCGCCGGATCGCACGCCGGTAGGCGCTGATCAGCTCGTCAGCGGTTTCCTCGGCGGTGGGCCGAGCCTGGTTGTCCAGAACCGGCACGTCGAGGCCGGCGTAGGACCACTCGAACCAGTTCGCCTCGACCGCGGTCAGGTGCTTGATCAGGCCGAGCACGCTGGTGCCGGAGGTGACTCCGGGAGTGCGGGCCTGCTGGTCGGAGAGACCGGCTGCTTTGGCGATGACGGCTTCCCGGAGGTAGTCCAGGAAGGCCAGCAGCATCGTCGGCTCATCGGTGTTGATGTCCGGCGGCCCGAGATCACTCCGTGGCGCGAGGTCCGTCATGCCGCGACAGTACGCGGTCAGATGCGCTCGAAGATCAGATCGCGGATCTCCCGGCCTTCCTCGTGCGCCCGGTTCTCGAACTTGGTGACCGGCCGCCACTCCGGCCGCGGCGCCCAGCCGCCGGGTTCGTCGGCGTAGCGGTTGCGCAGCTGCGACTCGCCCTGGCAGACCTCCAGCATCTGCTCGGCGTAGTTCTCCCAGTCGGTGGCCAGGTGCAGCACCCCGCCCGGCTTGAGCCGGGAGGCGATCAGCGCCACCGACTCGGACTGGACCAGCCGCCGCTTGTGGTGGCGCTTCTTCGGCCACGGGTCGGGGAAGTAGATGCGGACCTCGTCCAGCGACTCCGGTTCGAGGTGCTCGCGGAGCAGCACGAGCGCGTCGCCGCGCAGCAGCCGGAGGTTGGCGACCTCCAGCTTCTCCGCGCGCAGCATGAGCTGGGCCAGGCCGGGCTTGTAGACCTCGACCGCCAGGTAGTTGGCCTCGGGCTGGGCGGCCACCAGCTGCGCGGTCGTCTCCCCCATGCCGGAACCGATCTCCAGCACGACCGGCGCCGAGCGGCCGAACCAGGACGCCACGTCGAGCGGGCCTGCCGGAAGTGCGGTCACCTCGGAGCCCAGTTCGGCCCAGTGGCGATCCCAGGCCCGCTGCTGGCCCACCGTCATCCGCTCGCCCCGCTGGACGTAGCTCACGACGGTACGACGGAAAGGAACCTGCTGGTCAGAGGCGTTCACGGGGAGCCAGTATGGCAAACCGGCCGCTCGCGCCGAGCAGCGCGGTACTGGTCACCAGGATTCGATCTGCGGCAGCATCGCGACCAGCCCGGCGACGCCCTTGACCGGGATCGCGACCGGCTCGGGGTCGTGGTGCGCGGGCACCACGTTCAGCCAGCCGTTGTGCTCGTCGGTGAGCGCCACGGTGGTCGGCATCTGCATCGGTGCCCGGTCCGACGGCGCGTACTCCCAGTACCCGGCCTCGCCCGTTCCGGCCCAGGGCACGAACACCCAGCCGGGGCGGGCGCGCAGGACCGCGTGCACCTCGTCCTCGACCTCGAACGCCGCTTCGCGGGACGGCAGCTCACCGCGGTCCAGCGCCCGCAGCCACCACGGCGCGGGCAGCCGGTGCTTGGCACCGTGCAGCTTGCGGAACAGTTCGAGCACCTGCGGTTCCGGCGCGGTGTGGATCCAGCTGCGGCGCAGCGAAGCGGGCTTGGCCGCTTCCAGCGCTGGTGGATGCGCCTCCGTCGTCAGCGACCACTCCAACCGGGGAACCGGTTCCAGCTGGACCTCGTCGGCCGACCGGCCCGGTCCGATGACCGAGCCCTCCTGCGGTTGCACCATTGGCCCACCCCTCTGCTGTTGAGAAAGTTGCGAGCCGCCAACTCGCCCTCGACCAGCTCATGCCCCCAAGCGACGCTGGTTCGGGACATCCCTACTCAATGCCTTACCACAGCGGATGCGATCAATGACACCATGTAGTCAATTGTGTCTGAATTCACACATTGCCGACCGCTGCGGATCGCTCCGGCGACCCGCCCCGAGACCGCCTGGAGTGGACAGATGGCCGACCAGATGATCCAACGGGTCGAAATCGACGGCGGTGTCGCCGTGGGTTTCGACAGCTCCGCGTCGTCGGTGCGTGCGCTCGTCGCGGCCGCCGAGGAGGCGAGGCGGCGCAACACCGTGCTGCACGTGGTGCGCGCGTGGAGCCTGCGCACCGCTCCGAGGCCCGCGGACTGCCCGCCGAACGTGATGCCGAGCATGGACGCCTTCCAGCAGGCGGTCCAGGAGGACACCGAGCGGGTCGTGAGCGCCAAGCTCGGCGAGCACGGTGACCTCCAGGTGCAGTTCCACATCGTCCACTCGCCATCGCCGCAGGCGCTGCTGTCCGCGTCGAAGGGTGCGGACCTGCTGGTCGTGGGGCACCGCGGGCGCGGCGGGTTCGCCGGGCTGATGCTCGGCTCGGTCGCGGAGCAGTGCGTCCGGCACGCGGCGTGCCCGGTGCTCGTGGTCCGTCCGAACGTCTGAGGGCGTCTTCGCCAAAAGCACGTGGCCGACGGGGAGGGCTCCGCCGGGGTCTAGCCGAAGAGGTCGTCCGGCGGGCTCAAGAGGCGTGATCCACAGCCCTTCGCCCGGTCTCGGTTCCGTGCTGCGCGGCGCAGTGCCTCTGCGTTCGCGGTGATGCGGCAGGGTGGAGAGCCACCCGGGCGACGTTCTTCGTGTTCGGGTCGGCGTCGAAGACGCCACCAGGATCACCGACCGCGCCACTTCGGCATGGGGCCGAGCTCGTCGTCCGTCGTGCGGAGGAGGGGCCGGGCGACTAGCTTGTCCAGGATCCGGCTGTGCTTCACGGGCGCGGCTGCCTATCGCGGAAAGCACAGGGCCCGGGCCATCCCCCGAATGACAGCCCGGGCCCTCCCCCGTCCCGACCGCCGGCGCCCCCGAGCGCTGCTGCAGTCGGTCGATTCACTTGTGCCAGTCGGCCGCGCCATCGCCAGTCCCGCACTATGTCCACTGAGGACACTTCGCGCCGCGTTGATCAGGTGCGTCGAGCGGGTGACGGCTGCGGCTCGATCTTGCCGCCGATCCTATCGGTTGACGTGATCAGACTCTCGGCCGGGCCGGGTAACGTTTTGCTATCCGCCGCCCAACTGGGCATTTCCAGAGTTGATCATGGTGGGTTCCAGCACGGACGATCCGCGCTGGTCAGGCGTCCCGGCGCTGCACGACGACCAGGGCGATCACCCAGATCGCGAGCACGACGGCCGCGAAGTAGCCCAGCGATCCCCACGGTCCGAGCGGCATGCTCGCGGCACCGTCGGCAGGCATTCCGGACAGGAAGTTGCTGGCGTGGTTGAACGGCATCCACTTCTGCACGGTCTCGCCGATCCCCGGGATGAGGCCGACCAGGCTCTCCACCAGCAGCGACCAGATCAGCAGCAGCGTCACCGCGCCCGCGGTCTGCCGCAGCAGCGCGCCGACCGCGACCGCCAGCACCGCGCCGAGGGCGAACACCAGGCCGACTCCCGCGACGATCCGCCAATCGTCCGCAGTGGTCAGCGCCAGGTCCGAGGCGGGCGCGAGCACCTTCGCCACGGCCCATGAACCGAAGGCGGAGAGCTCGCCGATCACCAGCGCCACCAGCGCGACAAGCACGGTCTTGGCGGCCAGCGCGGCAGTGCGGTTGGGCACCGCGAGGAAGGTCGCGCGGATCGTGCCGAAGCGGTACTCGGTGGTGATCGACAGCGCGGCCAGCACCAGCACCACCATCAGGCCGAACTGGTAGCCGGCCTGCGTCATCCCCAGCGGGATGACGTCCATCTGGCTGGCGAACAGGCCCGCGAACCCGATGGTCAGCGCCAGGGCGAGCGCGGCGCACCACCACGCCGAGCGGGTGGAGAAGAGCTTGATCCGTTCCACGGCGAGCAGGGTCATCGGGCCACCCCCGGAGCGATCGGCGCGGCCACGCCGAGATTCGTCTGGTATTCCACGGAATCACTGGTCAGCTGCATGAAGGCGTCCTCCAGCGAACCGCGCTGCGCGGTCAGCTCGTGCAGCACGATCTGGTGCTGCGCGGCGAGTTCGCCGACCTGCTCGGTCTCCGCGCCGTCGATCACGAGTGTGTCGTTGGCGGTGGCGCGGACGCTCAGGCCCTGCGCGGCGATCAGCTGCTGCAGGTCGGATGCGTGCGGTGAACGCACGAGCACCGCCTGCGAACCGGCGTTGTCCACGAACTGCTGGGTGCTGCACTGCGCGATCAGCTCGCCGCGGCCGATCACCACGAGTTCTTCGGCCGTCAGCGCCATCTCCGACAGCAGATGGCTGGAGACGAAGACGGTGCGGCCCTCCGCGGCCAGGCCCTGCATGAACCGGCGGATCCAGTGGATGCCCTCCGGGTCCAGGCCGTTCACCGGCTCGTCGAACAGCAGGATCTTGGGGTCGCCGAGCAGCGCGCCGGCGATGCCGAGCCGCTGCGACATGCCGAGCGAGAAGCCGCCGGCGCGGCGGTTGGCGGCACCTTCCAGGCCGACCATGCCGAGCACCTCGTCGACGCGGCGCAGCGGGATGCCGTTGGACTTGGCCAGCCACCGCAGGTGGCTGCGCGCCGAGCGGTTCGGGTGCACCCACTTCGCGTCCAGCAGCGCGCCGACGGTGGTCAGCGGGTTCTTAAGGTCCTGGTAGCGCTTCCCGTCGATGCGCACCTCGCCCGCGGTCGGGCGGTCCAGGCCGAGGATCATCCGCATGGTGGTGGACTTCCCGGCGCCGTTCGGACCCAGGAAGCCCGTGACCTGGCCGGGCTTCACCGTGAACGACAGGTCGTTCACCGCGACTTTCGGGCCGTAGCGCTTGGTGAGGCCGATCGCCTCGATCATGATCACTCCTGTTGCCGAGGACAACGCTGGGCGGCCCGTCCGGGCCACGACAGCAACGATGCCCGCTCAACAGGTGCGCGGGCATCGTTCCGGTGTATCGACCTGGGGTCAGACCCAGGTCGTAGACGACCCTGACCAGAGGATGACTCCGCTGGTCGGCGGGCTCAGCCGAACCAGCGGTCGAGGATCGCGGCCAGGCCGTCCTCGGCGACCGGGGCGGCGACCTCGTCGGCGGCCGCGTGGACGGCCGCCGGACCCTGGCCCATCGCCACGCCGTGCGCCGCCCAGCGCAGCATCTCGATGTCGTTGTCGCCGTCACCGGCGGCGAACGTGTCCGAGCCGAGCACGCCCAGTTGGGCGCGCAGCTTCTCCAAGGCCGAGCCCTTCGACACGCCTTCTGGCGTCACGGTCACCCAGGGCTCGTAGTGGTCCAGCGTGTAGGTGCACGACGGCAGTTCGACGCCGGCGAGCCGTTCGACGACCTCGGCGGGCCGTCGGCCGGGCCAGCTGGCGATCAGCCGCGGCGCCGGAACGGCGGCCAGTTCGTCCACTGTGGTCGGATGCTGCAGGCCTTCCAGCTGGTGCGCCGGGAACTCGGCGGTCACCCGGTTGCCGATGCCGAGGTCCTCGGCGGCGAAGATCACGCCCGGCAGCCGGGCCGACAGCTCCGCCAGCACCGGTGCGAGGTCGAACGTCTCCACCGACGCCGCCTCCCGGGTGGCCACGTCGAGCAGCACCGCCCCGTTCGAGCACAGGGCGAATCCGCTGGTCAGCTGGAGTTCATCGAGTACGGGATCGACACCGAGCACGGTCCGGCCGGTCGAGATGACGACCTGGCCGCCCCCGGCGATGGCGCGGTGCACGGCGGCCTTGACGGCTGCCGAGATCAGCCCGGTGTCCGGGTTCAGGAGGGTTCCGTCGACGTCGAGGGCGATGAGTCGGGGTTTCCACGCGGCGTCGGTCACCAGGGCAGGCTATCCGCCGGTTCGCGCGTTGTGGCTGGTTGGAGGTGAAGTTCACGCCTCGCCGGGTTTGACCAGACCGGTCTCGTAGGCGAGCACCACCGCCTGCACCCGGTCCCGGAGGTCCAGTTTGGACAGGATTCGGCCGAGGTGGGTCTTCACGGTGGCCTCGGACAGGAACAGCTTGCCCGCGATCTCGGTGTTCGACAGGCCCTTCGCCACCAGCACCAGCACCTCGCGCTCCCGCTCGGTCAGCGCGTCGAGCACCGAGGCGTCGCGCAGCTCACCGCCGCCCTCGCCCAGGAAGCGGTCGAGCAACCGCTTGGTGACGCTCGGTGAGACGACCGCATCGCCGCTGGCCACCGACCGCACCGCGCTGACCAGGTTCTCCGGCGGGGTGTCCTTGAGCAGGAATCCGCTGGCCCCGCTGCGCAGCGCCGACAGCGCGTACTCGTCCAGGTCGAAGGTGGTCATCACCAGGACCTTCGCCGCGTCGGTCGCGACGATCCGGCGGGTCGCCTCGACGCCGTCGAGCACCGGCATCCGCACGTCCATGAGCACCACGTCCGGGCGCAGCTTCCCGGCGAGCTCGACCGCGTCCTCGCCGTTGCCCGCCTCGCCGACGACCTCCAGGTCCTCCTGCGCGTCGAGCACCATCCGGAATCCCATGCGCATGAGCTCCTGGTCGTCCACCAGCAAAACCCGAATCATGTCCCCGACCGTAGCGCTGCCGGTCCTGCCCGGCGGTCCGGGGAGCGGGTGCCCGGACCGGGGCGAGCGGCTGCGGTTCGGCGCGGGCCCGGGGTGTCGTAGCGGCCGCTCACGGGGGTTCGAGGGGCAGCACGGCGTGGACCCGCCAGCCGCCGCCGGGGCGGGGGCCGGCTTCCAGGGTTCCGCCGTAGACCACCGCTCGTTCCCGCATGCCGATCAGGCCGTTGCCGCCCGAGGCCAGGTCGCTGGGCAGCGATGCGGTTCCGGCGTCGACCACCTCGATGTCGATGCACCGGCCGTCGTTGACCGCGCGGACATCGGCCTTCGCACCGGTTCCGCCGTGCTTGACCACGTTGGTCAGCGACTCCTGCACGATGCGGTACACGCTGAGCCCGATCCCGGCGGGCAGGCCGGTGAAGTCGCCGGTCAGCTCCAGCGAGGTGGTCACGCCGAGCGCGCGCACCCGGTCGACCAGGTCGTGCAGGTTGGCCGCGGTGGGCTGCGGGATGCGGTCCGGTTCGTGCTCGCCGGGATTGCGCAGGACGCCGAGCAGTCCGCGCAGCTCGCTGAGCGCCTCCCGGCCGGTGGCGCTGATCGTCTGCAGCGCCCGCTCGGCGAGCTCCGGCTTCTTGCTCATCGCGTAACCGGCGCCGTCGGCCTGCGTCACCATCACGCTGATCGAGTGCGCCAGGACGTCGTGGATCTCCCGGGCGATGCGGTTGCGCTCCTCGGCGACGGCGATGCGGGCCTGCTGGTCGCGCTCGAACTCCAGGTTGCGCAGCCGCCGCTCCACTTCAGCGAGGTAGGCGCGGCGCGCTCCGATGAACGCGCCCAGCGCCCAGCAGAAGCCGACCAGCATCACGAAGAACATGATCTGGACGATCAGCAGCTGGGCCAGGTCGTCCGTCGGCTCCAGGCCGATGAACAGCTCGACCAGGAACAGCACGCCGACCAGCAGCGTGTACAGGGCTCCGACGCGCCGGGTGGTGTAGGCGACCAGCGTGTAGATCATCACGCACTGGACCAGGGCACCGACGACGGCGTCCTCCTGCACGGCCACCAGGACCGCCGATGCCAGCAGCGCCGCGTAGGCCGACCGGATCGGCCAGACGCGCCGGAACGCGATCGGGACGGTCACCAGCAGGTGGACCGGGAGCAGCAGCCAGAACATCAGGCGGTTCTGCTCGCTCTGGGAGCCGGTCTCGGCGACCTGCAGCAGCAGCATGAAGGCGGCGATCGCGCCGTCGCCCACCACTGGATGCGCCTGCAACCACAGGCTCAGTTTCCGCACGCGCCCGAGCCTAGAGCGGTCCGACCTGCGGTGACGTCATGCCAGCGGCTCGATTCGGGTCAACCTGTGGTCGTACGTGCGCCCCCGCGGGCGGGTCGCTGCGTGGCAGGATGTAGCGGCGCAGAGCGCGCAGTTGGCATCGGCATCGAGAGGTCCGGGTTGAGCACGGCATCCGAGCAGCACTGGCCAGGCCCGCTGTCCGCTGCGGTCGCCCGGTTGTGCACCGGGCTGCAGCCGCAGGTGTCCGAGCAGACCGCGGCCGGTTTCGCGGAAGTGCTGCGCCGGTTGTCCGCGCCGCTGCAGGTGGCCGTCGCGGGGCGGATCAAGTCCGGCAAGTCGACGCTGGTGAACGCGCTGATCGGCCGCCGGGTGGCGCCCACCGACGTGGGCGAGTGCACCCGGCTGGTGACCCGCTTCCAGTACGGCACGGTCGACCGCGTCGAGGTGATCTTCCGCGACGGCACCAAGCAGGCGGTGCCCTTCGACGCCGACGGCGGCATCCCCGCCGACCTGGGCGTGGACATCGACAAGGTCTCGCACCTGGAGGCCTACCTGACCAACGCGGTCCTGCGCGATCTGACGGTGATCGACACCCCCGGGCTCGGTTCGCTGGACGCCGCATCGGTGGCGCGCACCGAGGAGCTGCTAGGTGCGGGCAAGGACGCCGACGGCGAGCTGGACCCGGTGTCGCGCAACGCCGTCGCCGGGGCCGAAGCCGTGCTGTACGTGGTCACGCAGGGCGTCCGCGCTGATGACGAGCACGCGCTGGCGTCGTTCACCGCCGCCACGGCCAGCCGCGAAGCCGGGCCGGTCAACGCGATCGCGGTGCTGAACAAGGCCGACACCATCGAGGCGAGCACGGTGGACGGCGCGGGCGAGGACGTGTGGAAGGCCGCCGCGCTGCTCGCCGAGAAGCAGGCCGACCTGCTCAAGCCGAAGGTCGCCGACGTGCTGCCGGTGATCGGCCTGCTCGCCGAGACCGCGGAATCGGGCGCGTTCACCGCCAACGACGCCGAAGCCCTGCGCGAACTGGCCAAGCTCGACGAGGCGACCCGCGAGACGCTGCTGATGTCGGCGGACCTGTTCACCAGCTGGGAGTGCGACGTCCCGGCGGGCACCCGAACCCGCCTGCTGGAGCGGATGGACCTCTACGGGATCCGCAGCGCGCTGGAGGCCATCGACGCGGACCCGGAGATCACCGCGGGTGCGCTGCGTCGCCGGCTGCTGGACTCCTCCGGGCTGGCTTCGGTGCTGCAGCGGCTGGACACCGTGTTCCGCGCGCGGGCGGACGGGATCAAGGCCGCGGCCGGGCTGGCTTCGGTGACCGCGCTCTCGCACTCATCGGGAGACCCGGGCGAGCGGCAGCGGGTGCACGACGCGATCGAGGTGCTGCTGGCCAAGCCGGAGGCCCACCAGCTGCGCGTGCTGGAGGCGCTGACGCTGGTCGCGGCGGGTGCGGTGACGATGCCCGCGGACCTGGCCGAGGAGGTGATGCGGGTCGGCAGCAGCACCGACGCGGGTGAGCAGCTCGGCCTGCCCGGGCGGCACCGCAAGGAGCTGACCGACTACGCCCTGGAGCGGGCGAACTGGTGGCGCTCGTTCTCGTCGTTCGGCGCCACTCCGGCGCAGAGCCGCATCGCGCACGTGGTGCACCGGGCCTACTTCCTGCTCTGGCAGCAGCTGCGCTCGGGGTGAACGGGATGTGGGGCTGGCGGCGCAAGAATTCACCTGAAAGTGGAACCGGTCAGGTTGCCGGCACGTCTGAGACCGAAGAGGGCACTTCGGACGTGGAGTTGGGGACAGACATGACCGCCGTGACCGCGGATCCGCTCGGCCAGGCGCTCGCCGAGCGCGCGACCTTGATCCAGCTCTGCATGTACGCCCTGGACAGGGCCCGCAGCACGGGAGTCGTGGAGCGGCTGGCCGAAGGCCTCAGCGGAATCGGCGTGGCCCCGCTGCGCCCCGACGGCACCCGCTTCGACCCGGCGCTGCACGAGGCTGGCGGCACGCTGCCCACCGACGATCCCGCCCTGGACGGGGTGATCGCGGAGACCGAGGTGCTCGGCTTCGCCGACCGCGACCGGATCCTGCGCGCTCCGATCGTGACCGTCTACCAACTCCGCAAGCAGTAACCCGCCGAAGTCGACGCCGCCCCGGGCGATGGCGGGTTTGCGGAAGTGGTTCCCGGGGGTGCGGACGGTCGGGGAGAATCCGGTGGTTCGACCGGATCGCGGGAAAGGAGCTGGGCGCGCATGACGGCACCCGGCGTTGCGGTGGCTGCGGCTCTTCCGCAGCAGGTCAAGCAGACCAGGGACAAGCTCATCGGGCTGCTGCGGGAGGTCGACCCGGACGCCGCCGAGTGGGTCGAGCAGGTCCGGCGCGGCCGCCCCCGGACGCCCAGCGTCGTCGTGGTCGGCGAGACCAACCGCGGCAAGAGTTCGCTGGTCAACGCGATCCTCGCGCACCCGGGGCTGTCCCCGGTGGACGCCGACGTGGCCACCGCCACCTACCTGCAGTTCGAGCACGGCGAGCAGTGGGCGGCGCACGCCTGCTACCCGGGCCAGCAGGATCCGGTGGCCTTCGACCTCGCCGAGCTGGCGAACTGGACCAGCGTGGGCCGCGATCTGCCCGAAGGTCAGCTGCCGCCGCGCTACGTGCGGATCACCGCGCCGCTGGAGGCGCTGGCCAAGGTCGCCGTGGTGGACACGCCGGGCGTCGGCGGGCTGGACGAGATGCACGGCGAGCTGGCGATGGAAGCCGCCGCCTCGGCGACGGCGCTGCTGTTCGTCGTCGACGCCTCCGCCCCGTTCACCCGCGGCGAGCTGGAGTTCCTGCAGAAGACCGGGGAACGGGTGGAGACGGTGGTCTTCGCGCTGGCCAAGACCGATCAGTACCGCGGCTGGCGGCAGGTCCTGGAGGCGAACCGGAAGCTGCTGGTCGAGCACGCGCCGCGGTTCGCCGAAGTGCCGATCTTCCCGGTGTCGGCGCGGTTGCAGGAGATGGCCGCGAAGGCGCCGAGCGAGCAGGCGGCGGAGATGCTGCGGGAGAAGTCCGGCATCGCGGAGCTCCGCAGCGAGCTGGAACGGCTGATCGGCGGCCGCTCCGCGATGCTCGGCGAGGCCAACACGATGCGCGCGCTGTCCACTGTGCTCGGTGAGCAGGTGGTGAAGCTGGAGGGCGAGAAGCGGGCGCTGACCGTCGGCGAGGACGAGGCGGAGTCGCTGCGCGCCCGCCGCGACGAGCTGTCCGCCTCCCGGCGCTCGTCGACCCGGGGCTGGCAGGTCAGGCTGCGCGGCGAGGTGCAGCGCACCCGGGTGGAGACCAGCCACGAGGTGACCCGCCAGGTCCGCGAGGTGCAGAACTGGTTCCGCCGCGCCATCGACGCCGCCGACCGCCAGCAGCTGGCCGAGCTGCCCCGCCAGGTGGACGTGGCGTTGCAGATGGCCTCCACGCGCGTGGCGGCGGCGCTGTCCGCGCGGCTGGCCTCGGTCGCCGAGCAGTCGTTGAAGGAGCTGTTCTCGGCGGAAGAGCTCGACGTGATCCGCTCCCAGTTCGCCCGCGGCGCGCAGGCCCCGATCGCGCTGCGCCCGCCGGACAAGCGCCCGCCGACGGCCGAGGACAAGCTCCTGGTGTTCATGGGCGTCTCCGGCGGCCTCGGCGTGGGGCGTGCGGCGGCGATGCCGCTGGCGGGCCTGGGGATCGCGGCGCTGAACCCGGTGGTGCTGCCGGTGACGATCGTGCTCGGTCTCGGCGCGGGCTGGTGGATGGCCCGGACCCGCAAGCACGCGGCGGACAAGCAGCACCTGAAGCAGTGGCTGACCGAAGCGATCGCCGACGCCCGCTCCGCGCTCGACCAGCTGGTGGCCGAGCAGCTCATCGAGGCCGAGCAGCAGCTCTCGCTGGCGCTGGACGACGCGCTGACCAAGCGGATCGAAGCGATCGAGGCGGAGCTCCGCGAGGTGGACAAGGCGTTGAAGATGGACGCCGCGGAACGCAGCCGCCAGCTCCAGACGGTCAACCGCCGCCTCGCGGAAGCCACCAGCGGCCGCGAACGAGCCGAAGCCCTCCTGGCCAACATCCGCAACCTCCGCGACACCTGAGCATGCTGAAGGGCACCGCCTGAGCGGGCAGCTCAGGCGGTGCCCTTCGGCTGGTCAGCGGCGGAGGGCGAAGGCGCCGGGGCCGAAGGCGGCGAGGAGCAGGAAGACCCAGGAGTACATGGCCGCCGGCTCGCCGCCGTTGTGCATCGGCATCAGGGCCATCGGGGCGTGGTGGACGAAGTAGGCGTAGGCCATCACGCCGGAGAGCAGGAAAGCGGCGGTGCGAGTGCCGAAACCGGCCAGCACGCACGCGGAGCCGACGACCTCGATCAGGCTGGCCCACCAGCCCGGCCACTCGCCGAAGGCCATCGCCAGGCCCGCGCCGTCGATGCCACCGAAGAAGCCGAAACCCTGCAGGCCGTGGCAGAGGAACAGGAATCCCATCACGATGCGGAAGAGCCCGAGCACGATCGGGCGGGCGCGGTCGGCGTTGGCGGCGACGGTGGTGGTGGTCTTGGGGGCGGTCTGGATGCTCATGGCGGGTGTTCCTCTCCGGGGCTCTTGAGGCGCTTTCACCCATGCGTCGAAGAAGACCGGCCCGGATCGACACGAACCCCAGAACTTTTCAAAAAATCTTCGCGACGCTGTTCTCCCTGGTAGATGCGCTGGAAGTCGACACCGATGGGCGCTTGGGAACTTCCGGGAGCACCGCCAGGATCGGAGGCGTGCTGATTCCGCGTGCGGTTGCTGTGGTCGTCGACGGGCGGCGTGCTCTGGTCATCAAGCGCTACCTGCGGCGCGAGTCGGCCGCGGCGTGCGCGATGTGCGGGAACGCGCGGACGTCGGGCTGTCCCGGGCACCACTACGCGGTCTTGCCCGGCGGGCACGTCGAGGACGGGGAGTCGGCGGAAGACGCGGCGGTGCGGGAGCTGGCTGAGGAGACCACGCTGCGGGCGCGGATCGACCGGCTGCTGTGGACCGGGCGGCACAACGGGCGTCCTGCCTCGTACTTCCTCATGGCGGACGTCGCCGGGGCCGCTGTCCTGTCCGGCTCGGAGGCCCAGGAGCACAGTCCGGACAACAGCTTCGAGCTGCTGTGGGCGAGTGCGGACGAGTTCGAACGCCTGAACCTGCACCCGGCCGACATCAGAGCGCCCCTCGCCCGGCTGCTGGGCCGGTAGCTCGTGGGCTTCGGCGCTCCACGGCCCGCCGGGCCGGGCGAAAACCCATCGCGCGGTGGCGGCCCGGGCTGACAACCTCCGCGCATGACTTCAGCGGAAGTGCTGCTCATCGGAGGCCGGGCCGGTGTCGGCAAGACGACCGTGGCGTGGGAGGTCTCCGCACTCCTGCGCCGAGCGGCGGTCTCCCACGCGATCATCGACGGCGATTTCCTGGGCCAGGTGCACCCGGCCCCGGACGACGACCCCGACCGCTCGGAGATCACCGAGCGGAATCTGGCCGCGGTGTGGGCGAACTTCGCGCAGCGCGGCTACCACCGCCTCGTCTACACGAACACCGCATGCGTGCTGCCGTCGGAGGCCGGGTTGTTCGTTCGCGCCTTGGGCACGGATGTGCGGGCCACCAGGGTCCTGCTCACCGCGACCGACGCCACGGCTCGGGAGCGGCTGACCCGTCGGGAGCTCGGCTCGGAGCTGGCGCAGGAGCTGGCGGGCAGCGCGCACAAGGCGCGTGTCCTGGACGCGGGTGTCTGCCCGGAAACGATCCGGATCCCCACGGACGGCCGGTCGGTCTCGGCGATCGCCGAGGAGGTGCTGTCGGCCACCGGCTGGACCTGCGGATGACCTAAGTGGGCATAGGTGGGCGGTGGCGGGCACCTTCAGGCGAGTGACCTGAAGGTGCCCGTCACCGGGTCAGCGCCAGACGGCCACGACCGAGGGGCGGGGTTGAGTTGTTCCGCCGTCGGGCCAGTGGGAGACGGGGTTGTCCGCGTTGGCTCCGTCGACTTCGCCGGGGTGCTGGGCGGAGACCATGATCAGGTCCTCCTCGACGATCGGGCCGCAGGCCTCCGCGCCGCGGGGCACGGACAGGAACTGCATCACGTGGCCTCGGTGCGGTCCTTCCAGCGGGACCGCGTAGAGGCCGTCGTTGGCGCCGAGGGCTTCCGAGGAGTCCGTGCTGATCCAGAGGTTGCCGTGGCCGTCGAAGGTCACGTTGTCCGGGCAGGAGATCGGGCTGACCTGCGACTTGTCGAAACCGCCGAAGTAGGTGGCGGGATCCTCCGGGTCACCGCAGACCAGCAGCAGGCGCCAGGAGAAGCGGTCGCCCACCGGGTCGTCGTCGAGCTCCAGGACCTGGCCGTGCTTGTTGGCGGTGCGCGGGTTCGGCTCGTCGGCGGGCGCCTTGCCGTCCGGGCCGCGGTCGGAGTTGTTGGTCAGCGCGGCGTAGACGCGACCGGTCTTCGGGTGCGGTTCGACGTCCTCGGGGCGGTCCATCTTCGTCGCGCCGACCTGGTCGGCGGCCAGCCGGGTGAAGACGTAGACCTCCTCGGCGGTCATCCCGTCCACGAAGCTGGTGTCGTTGTGCGCCAACGGGATCCACTCGCCGGTGCCGTCGAACTCGCCGTCGGCCGGGAGCTTGCCGCTGCCGTCGATCTCGCCGGGGCTGTCGCCGGTGAGCTTGGCGACGTAGAGCGTTCCCGAGTCCAGCAGCGACATGTTGTGCCTGCGGGCGTGCGCGCTGGCACCGCGCTTCATCCTGCCGTCGGAGACGAAGCGGTAGAGGTACTCGAACTTCTCGTCGTCGCCCATGTACGCGACGGCTCGGCCGTCGTCGGTGAGGCGGATGTTCGCGCCCTCGTGCTTGAACCGGCCGAGCGCGGTGTGCTTGACCGGCGTCGACTCCGGGTCGTAGGGGTCGAGCTCGATGATCCAGCCGAACCGGTTCGGCTCGTTGACCTGCTCGGTGAGGTCCCAGCGGGAGTCGAAGCGCTCCCACTTGCGCTCGCTGGCGGCGCCCTTGATGCCGTAGCGGGCCAGGCGCTGCTGGGTGGCCGGGTCGGTGACCTGGTCGGCGTTGGCGAAGTAGAAGTGGATGTTCTCCTCGCCGGAGAGGATGGTGCCCCACGGCGTCACGCCGCCGGAGCAGTTGTTCATGGTGCCGAAGGAGCGGGTGCCGGTCGGGTCGGCGGGGGTCTTGAGGTGGTCGCTTCCCGCGGCCGGTCCGCGCAGCTCGAACGGCGTGTTGAGGGTGATCCGGCGGTTGAGCCGGTCCAGCACGGGTTTCGGTGCGCCGTCACCGGTTTCGAGCACCACCACGGACAACCCGTGCGCCGCCCAGGCGATCCGGACCTGCTGCTCGGTGGGGTTCTCCGGGTCGTAGCCGCGGAAGAGGAACTCCTCGGTGGTGTACTCGTGGTTGTTCACCATCAGCCGCCGCTTGCCCTTGAGCGGGAGCAGAGCGCAGAAGTCGTTGTTGTAGCCGAACTGGGCTTCCTGCGCCTCCGGCGTCTGGGCGTCGAAGTCGAATTCCGGGGCGCCGGGCAGGATCGGATCGCCCCAGCGGATCACGATGTCGTGCTGGTAGCCGTCCGGGACGACCACCGCGTCCGCGCTGTTCGGCTGCACCGGGGTGAAGTCCAGGCCCGGAGGCGGTCCGGGCTCGGCGGCGGCCGAGCGGGTGCCGAGCCCGGGGAGCACGGCGGCCGATGCCGCGACCACAGCACCTGCCCGCAGCAGCCCGCGCCGGTTCAGCGCGGTGGCCAGCAGGTCGCCGAAGTACGGATTGTCCGTGGTGTTCGGCGGATGCTCGGCGCACTGGTCTCCGCAGCGGTACCGGCAGGTCAAGCGCGCCCGGCCGGTGGAGAGCAGTGGCAGGAGTCGACGTTCGTCCGGCTGTGGTGGCACCGGTACCTCCAAGCAGTTCGAGAAACGGCTTGGAGCGTATGCCAAGGTGAACGAATAGCAAGAGATGCGGGAAAAACAGGTGAATTCCCGACAGTTGCTTGCCCGGAGCGAGGCACCGCGGGAAGTCGAGCTGCAGCAGGCCGTCGTCAGGCGCTGTCGGTGCGGCGTTGCCGGAGGCTGGTGAGCCACCTGTACGCGACGCCGAGCGCGATGGCCTGGACGACGGCACCGACGACGACACCGACCCACGGGGACGGGGAAGGAAGCGGCAAGAACAGCAGCGAGGTCGGGGCCGTGATCAGGAATCCCCATACAGGGGCGAAGCTGGCGTCCTGGTGCTCCACGAGCAGCACGTCCACGCCGATCCAGCCCCACACGACGACCACGACCGCCAGATAGCCCAAGGCGACCGGATTGAGCAGGCCGTGGCGCAACGTCATGGCGGGGGAATGCTGGGGTGCCATGGTGAATCTCCTGAAGACCGGGGACTCTGGGCCTCAACGATCTTCCCACCGTGAAATGGGCAGCAGCATGGGCGAAAGTACTCATCTCCGGCTGCGCTACCTCTTGAACACCTCGGGAAGCCGGGCTTCATCACCGGCGTTCATCGGTCGACATTCCTCGAATCAGCGCGCAATTGCGTGTGCGAGGCGGATAATTCCTGGTCAGCCACCAAGCGGCCATGAGCGAACTCGTCGCCGTGGGGGCGAACAGGTGGAATGTGCTGTCGTCCGTGCTGTTCGGCTGGTACCTCCAAGCAGTTGGACGACTTTGGAGCGTATGCCAGGGTGCGGGAAAAGCAGGTGGGTTCCCGGCAGGATCTTGCTCAGCGCGGGCTCGCCTGCCGGGATGGCGAACGGACCGCTCACCTCGTCGGGCGAGGCGAACGGTCCGTCCGGGGATGGGACTCTCAGAACTCCTCGCCGACCAGGGCGGCTTCGGCCGGGACCTGGTGGGCGTCGCCCTTGGTGCGCAGTTCCAGGGAGAGCAGGCCGGCCGCGATCACGCACAGCACCGCGCCCACGGCGAACGGCGCGTGGTTCGAGCCGAAGAGGGTGGCGATGTGCCCGACCACGGTGGCCGCGACCGCGCCGCCGAGCCAGCGCAGGAAGTTGTAGCCCGCGCTGGCGACCGGACGCGGCGCGTCGCTGATGCTCATCGCGGAGCCGGTGAACAGGGTGTTCAGCAGGCCGGAGGCCAGTCCGCTGAGGATCACCGCGACGACCACCACCGGCTTGGATCCGACGGCCATCGCGCCGAGCAGGACGGCGAAGGACAGCACCGCGATGATGGTGCCGCCGACCTCGCCGAAGCGGGCCGCCAGCCGCGGCGCCAGGAACACCCCGGCGAAGGCGACGCACAGGCCCCAGCCGAAGAACACCAGGCCGACCGCGATCGCGCCGAACTCCAGGACGAACGGCGACCAGGCCAGCACGATGAAGAACGCGGCGGTGTAGAAGGCCGATCCCAGCGCGGTCCGCAGCAGGCCGCCGTGGCCGAGCGCGCGGATCGGGTCCAGCAGCCGGACCTTGGCCCGCTCGGAGCGAGGGCCGTCCTTCGGCAGGAAACCGGCGGACAGGATCAGCGCGATCGCCATCAGCACCGCGGTCCCGGCGAACGGCCCGCGCCAGGAGATGTTGCCCAGCAGCGCGCCCAGCAGCGGTCCGGTGGACAGGCCGATGCCCAGCGCCGCCTCGTAGAGCATGATGGCGGCCCCTTGACCGCCGCTGGCGGCGCCGACGATCACCGACAGCGCGGTGGCGATGAAGAACGCGTTGCCCAGGCCCCACACCGCGCGCAGCGCGACGAGCTCGCCGATCGAGCCGGCGAGCGCGCACAGCACCGTGGCGATCACGATCAGCACCAGCCCGGTGACCACGGTCCGCTTCGGGCCGAAGCGGGCGCTGAACGCGCCGGTGATGAGCATCGCCACGACCTGCACGCCCAGGTAGGACGAGAACAGCAGCGTGACCTGCTCGGGGCCGGCGCGCAGCGCTTCGGCGATCGAGAGCAGGATCGGGTCGACGAGCCCGATGCCCATGAACGCGATCACGGCGGCGAAAGCGGTGATCCACACCGCTTTGGGCTGCCCCTTGAACACATCGAGAAACCGAACGTCATGCCCGGCGCTCATCGGCCGACACCCCTCGCAACAGGTAGCAGTTTCGTTTGCAATGCTAACAATATTTGGTTAGCACACCAAACGAACATGAGCGGGCTCACCTGCGCAAGGGGCCGACCAGCTGAAATGTGCCGGTTCGGGGCAAGGCGGGGTGCTGGCCGCGGTGGGCGATACCTCCTCTCGGTGTTGTGCGGGGTGGCTGGCCGCTTCGACGGGCGAGGCGGCCAGCCCGGTCATCAGGCACCCAGCCCGGTGCGAGCCGCCGTCGCGATCACCTCCTCGGGGTGGTGCTCGGCGATGACGGTGAGCACTTCGGTCGCGCTGGAGTGCTCGCTGCCGGCGATCTCGGTGATCAAGGACAGCTGGTCGGACGCCGGATGCCTGCCGAACTCGGTGAGGAACAGCTCGATGTCCTCGTCCAGCGCGGCGGCCATGCCGTCCAGCGCGCACAGCAGCTCGTCGCCCAGCCGGAGTGCGGCATCGGTGCTCGACGGCCTGGCCTGCAGCCACACGCGCGCTGCCGGGCCCGCCACCGGATCGTCGATCAGCTCGCGCGCCGCAGCCACGCCCTCCGCTCCGGTGTGCTCCAGGACGGCCAGCGCCGACAGCCGGACCGTCGGGTCGTCGACCCGGCGCAGCAGGGCCGCCAGCTCACCGCTCGCCTGCCGGGTGCCCCGCTGCTCGATCCACCGCCCGATCAGCACCGGCTGCACGTCGGCCGGGGTGTCGGTGAGGGCCAGGGCCAGCAGCTCCGCTGGGGCGGATGCCAGATCGTCCACCGAGGGAACCCGGAACCCGAAGGCGCGCAACGATTCCCGCGCCGCCCACAGACCCGCTGGCAGCAGCTCGACCTCGACCTCGCCCGGCGCGGTGGTGTGCGTGCGGATCGCCTGCATCGACTCCCACTGGGCGAGCACCTGGCCGACGACATCGCGCACCGCCTCCTGCGCCGCGGGCTCCGCCTCGTCGAGCAGGTCGCAGGTCATCGACACGATCAGCTCCAGCGGCACCGCGTCGGTCCGCGCGTACAGCACGCTCAACGCCGCCTGCACGATCTCAGGCAGCGCGTCGGCGCCCTCGGACAGCACGTCCAACCGCTCCCGGAAGACGTCGTCCACCAGCACGAACCGCTGCCACAACCGGCTCCACAGCAGCTCCGGCCGGGCCAGCAGCGGGTCGGCGATCAGGGTGCGCACCAGCAGGTCTCCGGCCGGGCGGACCAGGCCGGCCCGCTCGGCCCACTCCAGCAGCAGATCGGCGTCCTCGGCGTGACCGCCCAGCGCCGCCACCAGTTCGTCCACATCGGACGGATCGCGGCCGTCGCCGATCCACTCCAGCACGGTGTGGATCAGCTGCACCACCGGCGATCCCGCCGCGATCGCCCGGTGCGGTTCGAGCTCGGTGAGCTCCACCGGTGGCAACCACAGCGCGGGCTGATCGCCCGGCTCCAGAGCTTCGCGGCGCTCGATCTCCTCGAGCACGTCGTGGTCCACGTCGACCTCGTCGGCGTCCACCGCGGCGAAGAACTCCGCCACGGCCTGCGGGTCCTCGGTGTCCACGCCGAGCTCCCGCATCGTGATCGACCAGAACTTCTCCGAGCTCCACTCGGCCGGTTCGGCCATCGCGATCAGGTGGTCCGGGGTGGCCCGCTCCACCGCCTCGTGCAGCTCGGAGACCGTGTTCGGGCCGGTCAGCAGGTCGTTCTCGGCGAGGAAGCCGATCCACTGGTGCAGGAAGTCCGGTGCCAGCGACCAGTCCGCCAGCACCGACCGGCGCGGCACCACCGCCACCAGGAACCTCGCCAGCTCCTCCTCGGACCACCAGGCCAGCAAGCCGTCCCTGGCGAACTTGTCGGTCAGCAGCTGGTCGAGCAGCTCGGTGGCGTCCAGCTCGGGGCGGCTGCGGCCGAACCGGGCGATCAGCTCCTCCCGGGCGGCCTCGAACCGGTCGGCCTCGCCGTGGATGAAAACGGTGCGCATGGGGTGCTCCTCTTCGCTCAGGTGTGCGGATCACCTCGAAGAGTAAGTACGGAGCACGGGGAACCCGGGTAGCGCAAGCAGGGTTCTGCACGTGTGTCGGGACCCTCTATCGGGTGAAGTTCGTGGGGGCATCGGTATGGCCGTCGGTACTTGTCCCGCTTCGGGCACCAGGGCCATTGGTCCATGCTTCCGCTGCGTCCGACGCGGATGCGCACCGCTCCAGCAGTGGCGCACCACCGCGAAGGACCTGCCCGGCAGCCCCGGAAGCGACTCCGCCGCCCCGGTTCCGGCCCACCCGGCCGGCGCGGTGGGGCGGACTGCCGGCACAGCCGCAACAGGGAGGAGGTCCCGGCGACCGGACGAGAGCAACTGCTCATCGTCCGGCCTCCCGTCAGCGAGGTGGGTGCCACCCGTCCGACAGGCGGCAACGGCGCCGCCGCCACCCGCCTCGCTGAACCCCACCGCGGCGTCCCCCGTCCCCCGATACCAGAAGGCCCTCGAACCGCCCCATGTCCAGCCATTCCGAATTCCACGCAGCGGGCTGGCGGGTCGACCACGACCCGCGCACCGACCGAACCACGATCCTCGTCGGCGACCGGGTCAGCGCCCTCCGCGCACCTGCCGGTTTCGCCGCCCACGTGCACCACGTGCTGGCCGTGCACCTGCAGGCCGGGCCGGTGCTCGCCGACGGATCGGACTGGGTGCTGTTCACCCAGCCCGAGCCGGGCGCTGAGATGCCGGTCGACCTGACCGAGCTCACGACCATCCCGAACGGCACCCGGCTCGAAGTGCCGCCGCTGGCCGACTCGCGCTGGATCACCCCGCCGCGCCTCGGCCTCTCGGCACCCGCGCACCAGGTGGTCTGCTCCGCGACCCGCCGGGCCATGCTAACCACTCCGCGCGCGGCTGCTTGAGCGGCTGGTCCGGGTCCGCGTCGCATCACGCCTGCTCGGCGACCCACACCGCGATCTGCGCGCGCGAGGTGACGCCGAGCTTGGCCATGATGTGCTCGATGTGGCTGTCCGAGGTCCGCTTGGAGATCACCAGCTGCTCGGCGATCTGCCGGTTCGACAGCCCCTGCGCCACCAGCGCCGCCACCTCGCGCTCGCGCGGCGTCAGCCGCACCGACGCGTCCATCGCGGGCGCCGGGTGCCGCTCGCCGAGCGCGAACCGGACCAACTCGTCCAATGTGGACTCCGAGCCCCGGCGTCGCGCGGCGCGCAGGTCTGCGGTGGGCAGCGCGTTGCGGATCCGCGCTTCGGTCTCGGCATGCCAGGTCAGGTACGGGCGCAGGCCGAACAGGTAGCTGCCGATCGGCTGCCACAGCCGGCTCACCGCGGCGCTCAGCTGCGCGGCCCGGGCGGCCCGGCCCTGCCCCGCGGCCACCCAGGACTCGATCTCGACGGCCAGCAGCACGCCGAGCACATCGCCGAAGAGCTGTTTGATCCGCAGGCATTCGTGCAGGTGGGACACGGCGGCGTCGAGGTCGCCCTGCTGCCAGCGGATCAGCCCGAGGACCAGCTCGCACCACGACCGCGCCCACTTCTCGCCGTGCTCCGCGCAGATCTCCTGGCACCTCCGGCACAGGTCGAGCGCGCGCGGGAGATCGCCGTGGAAGACGTGCAACGACGCCAGACTCGCCATGCTGATCATCGCGAGCCCGTCGTGGAGCATGACCTCCTCCTGCTCCAGCGCTTCGGTGAACCGCTCCATCGCGGCCTCGGGCTGGTCGCGGCTCATGTCGATGAGCCCGGCGATGTGCGGGACCAGGCCCAGCACCGCGTCCGCCCGCACCTGGCGGGCCACATCCTGGCCCTCGGCCAGCAGGTCCAGCGCCGTGCCGGAATCCCCCTGCCAGCCGCTGATCAGCGCGTCCACCAGCAGCGCGCGGGCTCGCTGCGGGCTCGGTTCGGGGGAGGACTGCAAGGCCTCGCCCAGCCAGGAGACGGCTTCCCTGGGAGTACCGCCCGCGAGCCAGAAGAACCGCAGCGCCGCTGCCATGCGCAGGGCGTCGTCGGCTTCGCCGGGTTCGTTGCAGCAGAACCTCAGCGCACCGCGCAGGTTCTCCCGGTCCAGCCGCAGCCGCACCAGCCACTCCACCTGGTCCGGCCCGAGCCACTCGGCGTCGACGCGTTCGGCCAGCAGCAGGAAGTGATCGCGGTGGCGGCGGCGCAGCACCAGTTCCTTGGTGCCGCCGCCGAGCCGCTCGCGGCCGTACTCCTGGATCGTCCGCAGCAGCCGGTAGCGAGTGCGCGCGTGCTGCGGATCCTCCTTGACCAGCACGGACTTCTCGACCAGCCCGGCCACTCCGACGAAGACGTCCTCCACGGTCACGCCGTCGCCGACGCACACCGCCTCGGCGGCCTCCAGCTCGAAGCCGTGCGCGAACACCGACAGCCGCGCCCACACGGACTGCTCCACCGGCGAGCACAGGTCGTAGCTCCACTCGACCGCCGCCCGCAGCGACTGGTGGTGCGGTGATGCGCTGCGATCGCCCCAGGTCAGCAGCCGGTACCGGTCGGTGAGCCGGGCCAGGACCTCCGACACCGACAGCGACCGCATCCACACCGCGGCCAGCTCGATCGCCAGCGGCAGCCCGTCCAGCTGCTGGCACAGGCGGACCACGTCGGCTTCGTTGTCCGGCCCGATGGTGAAGCCGGGCAGCACCGCCGACGCCCGGTCGGCGAACAGCTCCAGCGCCTCGTGGCCGACGGCCCGCCGCACCACCCGGCCCTGCTGGTCGAGCTGCGGCATCGACAGCGGCGGCACCGACCACACCTGCTCACCGGCGATCGCCAGCGGCGCCCGCGAGGTGACCAGGACGCGCAGTTCGGGAGCTGCCGCCAGCAGCCCGCTGACCAGCGGTCCGCACTCGTCGAGCAGGTGCTCGCAGCCGTCCAGCACGATCAGCATCCGCTTGTCGCCCAGGCGCTCGGCCAGCAGCTCCTCGGCCGCTGCGGGCGGGGTTCCGCGCAGGCCGAGACTGCTCACCAGCACCTGCGCGAGGTTGCCGTGCGCGGGGATCTCGGACAGCTCCACCAGCCGGATGCCGTCGGGGAAGGCGCGGCGCAGATCGCGCGCGACGCGGGTGGCCAGCCGCGACTTGCCGACTCCGGGCACTCCGGTGAGGGTCACCAGTCGCGAGGTCGACAGCAGCCGCTTGACCTGCGTGATCGCTCCGCGCCGACCGACGAAGCTCGTCAGGTCGTCGGGAATCCTGCCCACCCGTCGGGTTGTCATGCCAGACCACCCGCACTCACCGGAAGTACGTCGCGTCCGAGTGTAGGCCCGCCGCGACCCGCGTTCACCCGATGAGGTAAGTCCAGAGCACGACAGGGCAGCGATGTTGGACGTGCTCGGCCGATCAGGCGGTTTCAGCGATCGGAGGAGGCCAGCGCGAGGCCGGTCCGGTGCGCGGCGGTGAAGTCCTCGTCGACGAACACCACTTCGCGTCCTTCCCTGGCCAGCAGCGATGCCGCCACCGCGGCGCGGTAACCGGCGCTGCAGTGCACCCACACCACGCCGTCGGGCAGTTCGTCGGAGCGGTCGCGCAGCTCGAACAGCGGGATGTGCGCGGCACCCCGCAGGTGGCAGGTGCGCCACTCGCGGCGCATCCGAACGTCCAGCACCACCGTTCCCGGCCCTGCCTCGGCGAGATCGGCGAAGGTCGCCGACGGCAGGCCGCGCACCAGGCTCGGGTCCGGTGCGAGCTCGTCCGGGCTGCCGACCGCGGCGGTCGTGCGGTCCAGGCCGATGCGCGCCAGCTCGCGCTTCGCGGCGGCGATCTGCTCGGCCGTCTCGCCCAGCAGGGTCATCGGCGCGGACCAGTCGGCCAGCCAGCCCAGCCAGTGCGCCAGCGGCCCGTCCAGGCCCAGGCAGAGCGTGCCCGCCAGGTGCGCCCGGGAGAACTCCCGGCGGGAGCGCAGGTCGATCACCCACTCGCCGGTGCGCAGTCGCCGAGCCAGCTCCGCAGGCCGCAGCCGGATGGGTTCGCGCAGATCGACCGGGTCCGGCCCGCTCCGGTTCCGGGCGCTCAGCCGCGCGTAGTAGCCGGGGACGGGATCCAGCGAGGTCAGGGCTTGATCGACGAAGGCGTCCTCGTCGAGGTGGAACGCGGCGTTGACCTTCAGCTGCTGGCCGATGGTCGCGTTGTCGCCGTGCGTCGGCCAGACCTGAGCCGAGCCGGGCAGGAGTTCGGCGAGCTTGCGCACCGAGGCGTGCTGCAGCCGGGCGAGGTCCTCGCTGTGCTGCGGGCCGAGCAGATCGGTGCGCCCGGTCGAGCCGGAAAGCAGCGAGTCGCCGGTGAACACGCCGATCGCGCCGTCGGCGTTCTCCAGCACGAAGGACAGGTGGTGGAAGGTGTGCCCGGGCGTGGCCAGCACGCGCAGCCGCAGCTGCGGCGACACCTCCAGCACATCGCCCTCCACCAGCGGCCGCGCGTGAGACACCTGGTCGGCCGCCGCGAGGCCGTACTCCGCGCCGGTCAGCCGGCACAGCTCCAAGCCACCGGAGAGGTGGTCGTGGTGCAGGTGGGTGTCCAGCACGTGCGTGATGCGGACTCCGCGACGGCCCGCGGCGGCGAGGAAGCGGTCGACATCGCGGACCGGGTCGATCACCACCGCTCGCCCGTCGTCGCAGACCAGGTAGCTGCGGGCGCCCAGCGAGGCGGTCTCGACGGTTTCGACCTCGACCATCAGGCAGGTTTCTCGTCCCGGCTGTGGACCTGGGCCGGCGGGTGCGTGGCCTCCACGGCGGTGAACTCCTCCAGGATCTTGTAGTGATGCTCTGCGCCCTTCGGGATGATCCACGAGTCCCCGGGCTGCAGCAGCACGACCTGGCCTTCGCTGTGCAGCTCCGCGCGGCCGCTGATCACGTAGCCGGCGGTCTCGTAGTCCCTGGCGGCCGATTCCTTCTCCAAGCCGGGCGGTTCACCGCGCCACAGCCGCATCGCCAAGCCGACGCCTTCGGCGAGGTAGTACTGGCCCTGCGTGCCGCGTGGCGAGTGCGCGCCGTCCACCTTGATGATCGTGGTGTCGCTCATCGGATCCACCTCTCGCGGGTGCCCCGATTCTCCCGCCGGTGTCGCGGCGGGGCAGCGCGATCAGGCCAGCACCGCGGCGGCCAGCACCACGCCGACCACCCCGGAACCGATGCCGGCCAGCACCGTTCCGAGCACGTTGAGCACCGCGTACAGCCGCGCGCCGTCGGCCAGCAAGCGCACGCTCTCGTAGCCGAAGGTGCTGAAGGTCGTCAGCGCCCCGCAGAACCCGACGCCCACCAGCGCCTGCAACTCCGGCGACTCCAGGCCGAACAGCGCTGCGCCGGTGAGGATGCCGAGGATCAGGGAGCCGACCGCGTTGACCGTCAAGGTGCCCCACGGGAAGCCGGTGTCGTGCCGGGCCTGGACCCAGCGATCGGTGAGGAAGCGCAAGCAGGCGCCGAGCGCGCCGCCGATCGCGACCAGTGCGAAGGTCACCGCTGCTCCCGTCCGGCGTAGCGGATCACCTCGACCTCGTCGAGCAGCACCAGACCCTCGGTGACCAGCTCGTCGAGCTCGGGCAGGAAGTCCCGCACCCGCTGCTCGTCGTCGACGATCACCACCGCGATCGGCATGTCCTCGCTCAACGACAGCAGCCGCGCGGTGTGGATCGCCGAGGACGCGCCGAAGCCCTCCACGCCGCGGAACACCGAAGCTCCTGCCAGCCCGGCTTCCCGCGCCCTGCGCACGATCTCGTGGTAAAGCGGTTTGTGCTGGTAGGTGTCGGTCTCACCGAAGATCGCGGTGAGCCGGACGGCCTGGCCGCGCAGCCGCATCAGCGATTCCCCCTCCCGAGCGCACCGGCCACCGATCGCGCGCCGAGCACGCCGGCGGCCACCGCGAGCAAGCAGGCCAGCACGGTGCCCGCCAGGTAGACCAGGGCGAGCGCGGCACGGCCGCCGAGCACCAGGTGCACCGCGTCGGCGACGTAGGTGGAGAACGTGGTGAACCCGCCCAGCACCCCGACGCCCAGGAACGGACGGACCAGCCGGTGCGCGGCGACCAGGTCGGTGATCACGAACATCAGCACGCCGATGGCCAGGCAGCCGACCACGTTGACCACGAACGTCGACAGCGGGCCGGGCCAGGCCAGGTAGGCGCCGTAGCGCAGCACCGAGCCGATGGCGCCGCCCGCGGCGACCGCGGCGAGCACGTCCCACGGCGGACGCGTCCGGGGCTTGCGGGCCGGGCGCAGCTCGGCGGGGAAAGCGGACCCCATGACTCCTCCCGCACGTACTCGGCCTGTGCCCGAACGGTACTCGGGCCCTGCCCTCGGAGCCCGTGCCCCGGTGGTTCCACCGCGCAATTTCAATGGAAATCAGGTGTCCGATTTCAATTGAAATTGCGGACCTTCGGCGCGTCGGGCGCCCGACACGCCGGTGGTGCGCCGGTGACACGCCGGTGGTGCGCCGGTGGTCGTGCGATTTCAATTGAAATCAGACGTGCGATTTCCATTGAAATTGCACGGGTCTCCACGACCCAACGGGTTCTGGCCGCATCCTCCGGTGTGCCGGACGTCGGGCACACCGGAGGGGTCGCTGTTTCCGTCGGCGCTGCGGGAAACTACGCCTCGGCTCGGTCGGCGTTGGCGTGGATCGCCGTGCGGACGTAGGCCGCCAGGCCCGGTTCGAGCTTCTCGTAGTGGCTCATGAATCGCTCGTCCGCCACGTACATGTCGCCGAGGCCGCGGTGGATCTCGTACGTGCAGTCGTAGCACCAGCGCGTGATGTGCCGGCGGTGCTCCTCCGCGAGGTCCATGGCCTGTTCGCTGTCCGGGGCCACGCCGGCCTGCTTGGCCCGCGCGAGCCGCTGCCCGACCTCCTGCTGCTCGGCCATGAAGCGCTGCCAGTCCTGCTTTGTGAAGGAGCTCATCCGCTGCTGGGACTGGCGGTACGCGTCGGTGCCGCCCCAGCGCCGCTCGGCCTCCTCGGCGTGGTCGTCCGGGTCGAAATCGCCGAACAGCTCGAACTTCTCCTCCTGCGTCAGCTCGACGCCCATCGTGCTCGCCTCCAGTTCGCGGTCCACCGCCGCGACCACCCGCTGCAGCCGGTCGATCCGCGCCAGCAGCAGTTCGCGTTGCCGCCGCAGGTGTTCGCGGTCGGTGCCGTCGGCGAGGATGGTCGCGATCTCGTCGAGGCCGAGGTCCATCGCCCGGTACCCGAGGATCCGGCGCAGCCGGTCCAGGTCCGCGTCGGAGTAGCTGCGGTAGCCCGCGGCCGTCCGGGCGCTCGGGGTGAGCAGTCCGATCTCGTCGTAGTGGTGCAGGGTGCGCACCGTCGTTCCGGAGATCCGCGCTGCTTCGCCGACCGAGTGGGGCACGGTCCTCACCTCCTCGTCGACGAGCCTGGGGCCTCACGCGACGTGAGGGTCAAGCCGGATTCTGCCGCGTCCGTCCGGGTGAAGCGGAGGTCACCGGAAACCGGCCCTTGGCAGCACCGGCGCCGCGCTCTAGGGTGGCAGAAGTTAAGTAAGCCTTGCCTAAGTCAGGGGTTGCCGATGACGACCACCGAACGTCCGGTCCGCCGCGATTTCGCGCAGCGGCTGCGCGCGGAGACGCGGGCCGAGCACGGCCGCGCGCACGCCCAGCCCTACGTCCGGGCCCTGCTGGCCGGTCAGCTCGGGGCCGAGGACTTCGCGATGCTGCTCGCCCAGCACTACTTCGCCTACGCCGTGCTGGAGGCGGCCGCCGAGCACATGCGCAGCGACCTCGTCGCAGGCCCCTTCGTCAGCGATCGCTTGCGGCGGCTGCCCGCGCTGGAGGCCGATCTCCAGCACTACTTCGGCCGCGGCTGGCGGCGCAAGGTCGCGCCCAGCGCCGCCACCGAGGAGTACCTGGCGCGGATGCGCGAGATCTGCTTCGACTGGCCGGGCGGCTTCGTCGCGCACCACTACACGCGCTACCTGGCCGATCTCTCCGGCGGTCAGGCGATCCGGGCGATCATGGGCCGGAGTATGGACCGCTCGGACGGCGCCGGTTTCGCGTTCCTGACCTTCGAGCAGATCCCGAACGGCCCGCGCTTCAAGGACGCCTACCGCACCCTGCTGGACACTGTGGGCTGGAGTGCGGCGGAGGAGGATCGAATCGTGGCCGAGGTCAAGCGCGCCTACGCGCACAACACGCGCGTCCTCGCCGAGCTCAGCTACCTGCTGATCCCGCGGCAGCGGTGATCCGCTGGCCCTCCCGGGTGGTGTAGCGAAGACCGCCTTGGCAGAAGTTACCGTCAGGTAATACCCTCTTGTTACCGACGAGTAAGGGCTCTAGCCGGGCCCACCCGCAGCAGCGTGCAAGAGGGAGCCTTTCCATGGGCCACTACAAGAGCAACGTACGAGACCTCGAGTTCAACCTGTTCGAGCTGTTCAAGGTGCAGGAACGGCTGGGCAAGGGCGCCTTCGAGCAGTCCGACGAGGACACCGTGCGCGGCGTGCTCACCGAGCTCAACGAGCTCGCCACCGGGCCCCTGGCCGAGTCCTTCGTCGAGGGCGACCGCAACCCCGCCCAGTTCGACCCGGCCACCCACTCGGTGACCCTGCCCGAGGCCTTTAAGAAGTCCTACCAGCAGGTCATGGACGGCGAGTGGTGGCGGCTGAGCCTGCCGGACGAGCTCGGCGGCTACGGCACCCCGCCGAGCGTGATCTGGTCGGCCGCCGAGCTCATCCTCGGCGCCAACCCGGCCGTGTACATGTACATGGCGGGCCCGAACTTCGCGACGATCCTGTGGCGCAACGGCACCGAGGAGCAGCGCCGCTGGGCCGAGCTGATGATCGAGCGCGGCTGGGGCGCCACCATGGTGCTGACCGAGCCCGACGCGGGCTCCGACGTCGGCGCCGGCCGCACCAAGGCGGTCAAGCAGGAGGACGGCTCCTGGCACCTCGACGGTGTCAAGCGGTTCATCACCTCCGCCGACCAGGACATGACCGAGAACATCATGCACCTGGTGCTGGCCCGCCCCGAGGGCCCCGGCATCGAGGCCAAGCCCGGCACCAAGGGCCTCAGCCTGTTCCTGGTGCCCAAGTTCCACTTCGACAGCACCACCGGTGAGCCCGGCGAGCGCAACGGCGTCTACGTCACCAACGTCGAGCACAAGATGGGCCTGAACGCCTCGGCCACCTGCGAGCTGACCTTCGGCCAGCACGGCGTCCCGGCCAAGGGCTGGCTGCTCGGCGAGGTGCACGACGGCATCGCGCAGATGTTCCAGGTCATCGAGTACGCCCGGATGATGGTCGGCACCAAGGCCATCGGCACCCTGTCCACCGGCTACCTCAACGCGCTGGACTACGCCAAGGAGCGCGTGCAGGGCGCCGACCTGACCCGCGCCGCGGACAAGACCGCCCCGCGCGTCACCATCACCAACCACCCCGACGTGCGGCGCATCCTGATGCTGCAGAAGGCCTACGCGGAAGGTCTGCGGTCGGTGTACCTCTACGCCGCGGGCTTCCAGGACCAGGTCTTCCAGGGCCAGCACGAGGGCACCGACTTCAGCACCGCTGAGCAGGTCAACGACCTGCTGCTGCCGATCGTCAAGGGCGTCGGCTCGGAGCGGGCCTACGAGATGCTGACCCTGTCGCTGCAGACGCTGGGCGGCTCCGGCTTCCTGCAGGACTACCCGATCGAGCAGTACATCCGCGACTCCAAGATCGACAGCCTCTACGAGGGCACCACCGCGATCCAGGCGCAGGACTTCTTCTTCCGGAAGATCGTCCGCAACAACGGTGCCGCGCTCGGCCACGTCGCCGCCGAGATCCAGGCGACCCTGGAGGCCGAGGGCGCCGACGAGCGCCTCAAGGAGGAGCGGGCGCTGGTGGCCCGGGCGCTGCAGGACGCCCAGGGCATGCTCGGCACGATGATCGAGTTCCTGACCTCCTCGCAGGAGGACGTCAAGAACATCTACAAGGTCGGCCAGCACGCCGTGTCGTTCCTGATGAGCATGGGCGACCTGCTCATCGGCTGGCTGCTGCTGCGCCAGGCCGAGATCGCCCTGGCGGCGCTGGACGCCGGTGCCTCGGCCAAGGACCAGCCCTTCTACCAGGGCAAGGTCGCGGTGGCCCGGTTCTTCGCCAAGAACGTGCTGCCGGAGCTGACCGGTCGCCGCAAGATCATCGAGGCGGCCGACAACTCCCTGATGGAGATCGACGAGTCCGTCTTCTGAACCATCCGGTGAACCCCCGCTGACCCCGGGCGCAGCCTCCACCCAGGAGCTGCGCCCGGGGTCGTCTCCGGGCTCCGTTTCCCCTGGTCAGGACCCGTGAGTACTTTGTGGCGCTATAGCATCACAAAGTACTCACGGGCCTCCACCTGCCATGAAGCGAGCCGATGACAGGGCTCGCTGCGTCTCAGCCCAGCTCGTAGTCGAAGGTGAAGGGCACCGCGGGGACTCCGTGCTCGGCGGTGTACTCGCCGGTGCCCCGGAGGCCGGTCAGGTCGCCGGTGCCGGAGCCCGGGACGACCTCGAAGGTGCTGCGGATCTTCCCGTCGGTGCCGAAGTGGCCGCGCTCCTGGAGCGCGAACGCGCCCGCGCGGCCGTCCAGGATGCCGCAGACCAGCTGGATCCCGGTGAACGCGCCGGTCAGGTCGCCGCTGTAGACGAGCGTGTACTCGCAGGCGACCTCGGGCGCCTCGATGCCGCCGGTGAAGGTGTTGGTGATGGAGGCGTGCGCGAGCTTCGGGTGCTCGTCCGCGCCGATGGTGCTCTCGTCCCAGCGGGCGACGGTGAAGTGGCCGGTGGTCTGCATGGAATTCCCTTCGATCAGTGCTGCGACCAGCATCGACGGCGTACCTGACATCTCCTGTCAGGTACTGCGGCAGAATTTCCGGGCATGCGCGCCGACCGCCTGCTGTCCCTGCTCCTGCTGCTGCAGAACCGCGGCCGGATGACCGCGACCGAGCTGGCCGCCGAGCTGGAGGTGTCGGTCCGGACGGTCTACCGCGACGTCGAAGCCCTCGGCGCGGCGGGCGTGCCGGTCTGCGCCGACCGCGGTCCCGACGGCGGCTACCGCCTGCTGGACGGCTACCGCACCCGCCTCACCGGGCTCACCGATGCCGAAGCCGGCTCCCTGTTCCTGTCCGGCGCGCCCGGCCCGGCCCAGGACCTCGGACTCGGCGCGGTGCTGGCCACCGCGCAGCTGAAGGTGCAGGCCGCGCTGCCCGCCGAGCTGGCCGAGCGGGCCCGCCGCATCCAGGACCGCTTCCACCTCGACGCGCCGGGGTGGTTCCGGGACGCCGACGAAGTGCCGCACCTGTCCGAGATCGCCCGCGCGGTCTGGGAACAACGCGTGCTGCACGCGCACTACCGCCGCTGGAACGGCGAGGTGCACCGCGAGCTCCACCCGCTGGGCATCGTGCTGAAGGGCGGCATCTGGTACCTGGTGGCCCGCGCCGGTGAAGCCGTCCGCACCTACCGCATCGCGCGCTTCCTCGACGTGCGGATCGGGCCCGGGACGTTCGACCGTCCAACGGGTTTCGACCTCGCCGCGAGCTGGGCGGAATCCGCCCGCCGGATGGAGGCGTCGATGGTGCGCGGAACCGCCAGGCTGCGGATCTCCCCGGTCGCACAACGCCTCCTGCCCGCGCAGTTCGGCGCGAAGGGCACTCGAGCGCTGGCCGAATCCGGCCCGCCGGACGAGCGCGGCTGGGTGGAGGTCGACCTGCCGGTCGAGAGGACCAGCGTCGCCGTCCACGACGTGCTCCGCCTCGGCGCGGAAGCCGAAGTGCTCGCACCGCACGAGCTCCGCGCTGCCGTCGCGGAAACCGTCGCGGCCCTCGCGGCCCGCTACGCCTGAGCGCGGGCCTCGATCAGCACCGCGATGCCGTCGAGGACGCGCTGCAGGCCCAGCTCGAACGTCTCCGACGCGGCGGGATTCCCGCCGGAGGTCAGCGCGTGCGCGAGGTGCGGGTAGGCGTCGAAGTCCACCAGCCGCTCCAGGGCTTGGTCCCGCTTGGCCAGCCAGGAGGAATCCTTGTGCCGGTCCTGCTTGTTCGACGCGGTGCCCCGGACGTAGTTGTCCAGCGTCTCGATGACCGCGACCTTCTCCTGCTCCGACAACCCGGTGCCGGCCAGCACCCGCAGCGTCGAGTCGTACCAGGCGAACGCGTTCGGCCCCGGCAGCACCGGCTCGGAGGCGACCGCGGGCACCCACGGGTGCCGGTGGAACATCGCCCAGTCCTCGGTGGCCCACGCCTCGAACTTCGCGCGCCAGTCGCCGGGCAGCTCGTGCGGCAGGCTGGTGCGGCCGATCACCTGGTCGAGCATCATCGCGATCAGGTCGGGCCGCCCCGGCACGTAGGTGTAGAGCGACGCGGTGCCCACCCCGAGCTCCGCCGCGACGCGGCGCATCGTCAGCGCGGCGACGCCTTCCCGGTCGGCGAGGTCGATCGCGGCCTGCACGATGCGGTCCACGTCCAGGCCGGGGCGCGGGCCGCGCTTCGGGCGGTCCCGGACGCCCCACAGCAGCGCGAGGGTGCGGGACGGATCCGGCTCGGTTTCTTCACTGGGCATGTTGCGCCCAGCCTATAACTCCGAATACCGTTCGGATAACTCCGAACATCGGTCGGAGTTGAATCCCTGGGGAGACCGATGCCGACCAGCACCCGCGGTCCCGTGACGACCGCCGAACGCGCCTTAGCCCCCGACCTCGCCCGCGGCCTGATGCTGCTGCTCATCGTGCTGTCCAACGCGGCGTTCTTCCTGTGGAGCGCCGACTACGACGGCCAGTACCCGGCGCCCACCGGCCCGGCCGACAGCGCCGTGCAGTTCCTGCAGATCCTGGTCCTCGACGTGCGGGTCTACCCGCTGTTCGCGTTCCTCTTCGGCTACGGCATGACGCAGCTGTACCGCCGCCAGATCGCCGCAGGCGCGAGCGAGCGCGACGCCACCGCGCTGCTGCGCCGCCGCAGCGGCTGGCTGCTCGTCTTCGGCTTCGCGCACGCCGCGCTCCTGCTGCCCTCCGACGTGCTCGGCTCCTACGGCGTGATCAGCTTCTTCCTCGGCTGGCTGTTCCTCCGCCGCACCGACAAGACCCTGCTCACCTGGAGCGCGGTCGGAACGACCCTGCTCGCACTGCTGCTGATCAGCGGAGTCGTCCTCGCGATCAGCACTTCGGGCGCGCCCGCTGAGTCCGCCCCGTCGTCTGCCGCGATAAGCGGAACAGGCGAGGAGAACTACCTCCTCGCAGCGGTCATGCGACTCGCCATGTGGACCGTGCTGGTCCTCCTGAACACCTTCGGGATCACCGCCCCGGTGGCCATGCTGCTCGGGATCTGGGCCGCCCGGCGGCGCATCCTCGAAGAACCGCACCGGCACCTGCCGCTGCTTCGCCGCATCGCGATCACCGGCATCGCCCTCGGTTGGCTCGGCAGCCTGCCCGCCGCGCTGGACCGGATCGACGTGCTGCCACCGGTGAACGAGCTCGCGCTGATGGGGATGCAGTGGCCGACCGGACTCGCAGGCGGCATCGGCTACGTCGCGCTCTTCGGCCTGCTGGCCAGCCGGATCTCACCCAAGGCCGTGGTGGCGATCAGCGCCGTCGGCAAGCGCTCGCTGTCCAGCTACCTGACGCACTCACTGCTGCTCGGACCCGTACTGGCGGCCTGGGGGCTCGGCCTCGGCGCGCACCTGACCAGCGCCACGATGGCCGCCTACGCCGTCGGCGCCTGGCTGGTCACGGTTGCCGCGGCGCACTGGCTGGAACGCCGCGGGATTCGCGGTCCGGCAGAGACCGCCCTCCGCCGACTGGTCTATCGTCGTCCACAGTAGACCGGGCGGCCAGGAACGCGACGAACAGCCCGACCAGCAGCGCGGCCCGGCCCCACACCCCGATCATCAACGCCTGCGCGGTGAAACCGTCGTGGATGCCGCTGGCCTCGCCCATCATGTTCAGGTACAGCCAGCGGAAGATGCTGATCCCCATCGCCACGTCGGCCACCAGGTACGCCGCGATCCAGCCCCAGCGCACCCGCACCAGCACGAAGAACGGCAGCAACCACAACGTGTACTGCGGCGAATGCACCTTGTGCAGCAGCAGGAACCCGCACAGCATCGCCGCCGACACCGGCACCCACGGATACGTCCCGGACCGCTCGTACCGCAACCAGCCCACCGCGCAGGCGACCGCGAACGACAGCAGCATCAGCAGCGGCGAGACCACGCCCATCGCCGACTGGAAGTCCGCCGAATCCGTCCAGTGCCGGAAACCCCAGTACCAGATCGAATTCGTGCTGAGGTCCACCTGCCGCCGCGACTGGAACTCGAACGACGCCGCCCACCCGCCGAACCCGGCGATCACGAACGGCAGGTTCACCAGCACCGCGGTGGCCACCGAAGCCCCCACGACCTGCAACGCCCCGCGCACGTCCAAGCGCTCCCGGCCGCTGGTCAGCACGTACAGCGCCAACGGCAGCACGAACAACGCCGGGTAGATCTTCAGCGCGAACCCGAGACCCAGCACCACCGCGGCCACCGTCGCGCGACGCCGCAACGGCGCCGACGTCCACCGGTGCACCACGAACACCGCCGCGACCGCGCACGCCACGACCGGCAGGTCCCAGTTGTGGAACGCATAAAGCACCAACGGCGGGGACAACGCCCACAACAGCGCGCGCCACCCGCTCAACCGGCCCAGCCACCACGCGGTCGCGAGCCCGAACGGAGCCATCAGCAACGCCGACGCCGCCAGGAAACCGGCATCGGTGTCGACGAAGAACGCCCCCGCCCACATCAGCAACCCGGACAGCACCGGGTACTCGACCACCCCGCCGTAGAGCGAACCGTCCGGCTCGATCCCGCCGTGCACGTACGGGAACACGTGCCGGTCGATGTCCCGGCCGACCCACAGGTTCTGGATGTCGGAGTAGCAGACGTCGCCGTAAGCCCGCTCCTGGTACGCAGGCCCCGACCGGCCCCACTCGTCGAACTCCGGGCCCGTGCACCGCGCCTTGTTCGCATAACCCAGGGCCAGCGACAGCGCCGTCAGCACGCACAGCGCCACCAAGCCGGAGATCGTCAGGCCGCGAGCCGTCCTGCTGATGCCGATCCCTCCACCCGATCGATACCGGGGTGAAGGGCACCTCTCAGCGAGCAAGCCGCCCAGAGGTGCCCTTCACCCCGAAAAATCACTGCACCTTGCCGCGCAGGAAGGCGATGTCGTCGGCCTGGCCCTCGTCCGGGGTCTCCACCACCACCGGCGCACCCGCGCTCGCGCAGACCGCCACCAGCAGATCCGGGTCGATGGTGCCCGCGCCGATGTTGGCGTGCCGGTCCCGCGAGGAGTCGAACTCGTCCCGCGAGTCGTTCAGGTGCACCAGATCGATCCGCCCGGTGATCGCCTTCACCCGATCGACGATGTTCAGCAGCTCCTCGCCCGCCGCGTGCGCGTGGCAGGTGTCCAGGCAGAACCCGGCGCCGAACTCGCCGACGGCGTCCCACAACCGCGCCAGCGCGTCGAACTTCCGCGCCATCGCGTTGGCCCCGCCCGCGGTGTTCTCGATCAGCACCGGGACGTCGAAACCGCCGTCCGCGGCCTGCCGCTCGAACAGCTTGCGCCAGTTCGCCACGCCCTCGGCCGGCTCGTCGTCCTTGGTCACGTGCCCGCCGTGCACGATCAGCCCCCGCGCACCGACCTCGGCCGCCGCCTTCGCCTGCTGGCCGACCGCCTTGCGCGACGGGATCCGGATCCGGTTGTTCAACGACGCCACGTTGATCACGTACGGCGCGTGGATGAACACGTCCAGCTCGCTGGCGCGCAACTGCTCGGCCTGCGGGTGCGGCTTCGGGGCCTTCCAGCCCTGCGGGTCGGACAGGAAGAACTGCACGACCTCCGCACCGCGCTCGGCGGCGGCGGTCAGCGGGTCGTCATCTCGGACGTGGGCGCCGATACGCATGCCCGGAGTCTAGGCGGCCGCCCGACACCGCTCGCGCCCACCGAATCCCACGAGGTGGAAACCGGACCGGACCGTCACCAATGGCGGTGTTCAACCGTTGTACATATCTGAGAGGTTCTCGTTTGAGAGAGTGATCACCGAATCGCGCATCCTGGGGAGGCGAGCCATGGGAGCACGGGGGCGACCCAACCCGTTGATCAACCCGCAGGTCCGCGGCCGGGCCCTGTCGGCCGGACTCGTCGGCCTCGTGCTGACCGCGAGCACCTTCCTCGGTGCCGGCACCGCGCAGGCCGTCGACCCGCTGGTCGTCGACAGCCCGCTGGCGATCGTCAAGGCCGTGCCCGGCCAGCAGGTGACCGTCAAGCCGAGCACGCTGGACTTCAAGGTCCGCGAAGCCGTGCTGCTGGCCATGCCGCTGGCGTTCAGCCGCGCCAAGGAAGCAGGCGACCGCTTCGCCGCGCTGAGCCCGATCCCGCTCGGCACCGCCCCCGAGGGCCGCACCTTCTACTCCGGCAAGAAGATCGCCGAGGCCGCCGCGCCCCGGCTCGCCGAGATCGGCCTGCCGGAGGACAAGGTCGACGCGGTGCGCTGGCACTTCATCAACCTCGTCAGCATCGGCAACGCGGTGACGGTGAACGCCGAAGCGCCCGAGGAGGAACCGCCGCCGCCACCGCCGCCCACGCAGCAGCCGCCCCCGCCACCGCCGCCGGCCCCCGCGCCCGGCACGCCCGCGCCGCCGGAGCCCAGCCCCGCGCTGCTCCCGCCGGACCCGACGACGTTCGTCCCGCAGCCGGGCGGAGCGCCGACCGCGATGAGCCTCTTACCGCCCGAGCTGCGCGGCTCGTCGCTGACCTGGGCGCAGGGCCACTACGGCCAGGCGCCCGGGATGACGCCCAACATCGGTGACCTGGTCAAGCAGACCGAGGAGCGGAAGGCGCGCGAGCAGCAGGACGAGGTGCTGGCCGCGGGCAAGGCCGAAGCCCTGCCCACCGAGGTCACCGAGCGGGTGGCGGTCCCGGTCCTCCTCGCCTCCATCGCCCTCGCCGTCGCCACCGCGGCGCTGGTCCGGAGCTGGGTCCTCCGCCGCCAGTAGGACGTTTCCGCAGTTCAGAACCCGTGAGCGGTTCGGGGTGCCAGAGCGCCCCGAACCGCTCACGTGCGTGTGACGGGTGCGCGTCGCCCCGTCCGCCGGGCCGTCGGCGGGCCTTGCTAGCCTTGTCCAGTTCGTCGACGCGAACGACCCTCCTGCCATGGAGAGCCCATGGCCGTGAGCCCACAGGAGGTGAATGGTCTTCATGCGTCATTACGAGCTCATGGTCATCCTGGACCCGAGCCTGGACGAGCGCACCGTCGCTCCGTCCTTGGAGAACTTCCTCAACGTCGTCCGCAACGACGGTGGCACCGTCGAGAAGGTCGATGTCTGGGGCCGCCGTCGGCTGTCCTACGAGATCGAGAAGAACGCCGAGGGCATCTACGTCGTCCTGGACCTCAACAGCGAGCCGGCCACCATCAAGGAACTGGACCGGCAGCTGAACCTCAACGAGTCGATCCTGCGGACCAAGGTCCTGCGCAAGGTCGTCGAGCCCCGCAAGGCCGCGCGTGCCGCCAAGGCCCGTGCCGCCGCTGCTCAGGCCAGCGCCTGATCCGGCCCGAATCGCTAACGACCAGACTGGAGTCCCCAGGTCATGGCTGGTGAAACGGTAATCACGGTGGTCGGCAACCTGACCGCCGATCCGGAGCTGCGCTTCACCCCGTCCGGTGCCGCGGTCGCGAACTTCACGGTCGCGTCCACGCCCCGGACCTTCGACCGCCAGAGCGGCGAGTGGAAGGACGGCGAAGCCCTCTTCCTGCGCTGCAACATCTGGCGGCAGGCAGCGGAGAACGTGGCCGAGTCGCTGACCCGCGGCATGCGGGTGGTCGTGCAGGGCAGGCTGCGCCAGCGCTCCTTCGAGACGAAGGAGGGCGAGAAGCGCACCGTCGTCGAGCTCGAGGTCGACGAGATCGGTCCGTCCCTGCGCTACGCGACCGCCAAGGTGAACAAGGTCAGCCGTGGCGGCAGCGGCTTCAGCGGCGGTGGCGGCCCGGCCGGCCCGCCGGCCGACGACCCGTGGGGTTCCGCACCACCTGCCGGTTCCGGCGGTGGGTTCAGCGACGAGCCGCCGTTCTAAGCGCGGCGACAACGCTCTCGAAGTTTTCGTTCAGGAGGAAGACCGATGGCCAAGGCGCCTGTGCGCAAGCCGAAGAAGAAGGTCTGCGTGTTCTGCAAGGACAAGGCCGCGCAGATCGACTACAAGGACACGACGCTGCTGCGGAAGTACATCTCCGACCGCGGCAAGATCCGTGCCCGTCGCGTGACCGGTAACTGCAGCCAGCACCAGCGCGACGTCGCCATCGCGGTGAAGAACGCCCGCGAGATGGCGCTGCTGCCCTACACCTCGACCGCTCGCTGACCAAGGAAGGAGCCACGTCGTGAAGATCATCCTCACCGCTGACGTCTCCAACCTCGGCGAGTCCGGCGACATCGTCGAGGTCAAGGACGGCTACGCGCGCAACTACCTGCTGCCCAAGGGCCTGGCCATCGTGGCCACCAAGGGTGCGCAGAAGCAGATCGAGACGATCCGCCGCGTCCAGGAGAACCGCCGCGTGCGGAACCTGGAGCACGCGCACGAGCTGAAGCAGCAGCTGCAGAACCTGGGCGGCGTCACGCTGACCGCCAAGGTCTCGCCGCAGGGCAAGCTGTTCGGCTCGATCACCACCGGCGACGTCGTCGCCGCTGTCCGCAAGGCGGGCGGCCCGAACCTGGACAAGCGTTCGGTCAGCCTGCGCGGTCACATCAAGTCGCTCGGCAAGCACGTCGTCGACGTGCAGCTGCACCCGGACGTGGCGGCCAACGTCAGCGTCCAGGTCACCAAGGGCGAGTGACCCGGTAACACCGCTTCAACCCGCAGCATCGTCCACTCCGACCTTCAGGTGAAGGGTGGACGATGCTGCGTCCGGCGCGCGCACCGGCGGTCACGGTGACGACGGAGTTCCACCGATCCCGACACGCCGATCAGCGCGACACGCCCGGACTTTTCCTCGGATTTCTTCCACAGCCTATGCACAGCCTCTGACCAGGGGATTCTTGTCACTTTTGGCGAGTTGTCCCCAAGTTGTCCCCAGCTGTGCGGATGGCTGCTGCGAGTTATCCCCAGCTCGATTCGATCTATCCACAGGTTGTCCCGAGCTTTGTCCACAGCTTGACTTGCCTGCTCCGAGCAGGCGATCTAGCTTCGCGCGCGTGCCCACGCGCCCACCGCGCGCGATGGTCTTGGCGCCGGAGGAGGTGACCGGGTCAGGTGGCGATGCCAGAGGAACCCGAAGACCCCTACTTCGACGATGACGAAGGCGGCGGCAGCGGTGCCGCTCGCACCTTCGAACGGCAGCCTCCGCAGGACCTCGCCGCGGAGCAGTCCGTGCTCGGCGGCATGATGCTGAGCAAGGACGCGATCGCCGACGTCGTCGAGGCGCTCAGCCCCAACGACTTCTACCGCCCGGCCCACCAGTCGATCTACGACTGCATCCTGGACCTCTACGGCCGCGGCGAACCGGCGGACGCGATCACCGTGTCCGCCGAGCTGGAACGCCGCCAGGAGCTGCTCAAGGTCGGCGGCGCCCCCTACCTGCACACGCTGATCGCCACCGTGCCCACGGCGGCGAACGCGGGCTACTACGCGGAGATCGTCGCGGAGAAGGCGATCCTGCGCCGGCTGGTGGAGGCGGGCACCCGCATCGTCCAGCTCGGCTACCACGGCTCCGAAGGCGCGGCGATCGAGGAGATCGTGGACCGCGCCCAGGCGTCGATCTACGACGTCACGGAACGCCGCGCGAGCGAGGACTACCACGCCCTCGAAGAACTCCTCCAGCCGACGATGGACGAGATCGACGCGATCGCGTCCCGAGGCGGCCAGTCCCAGGGCATCCCCACCGGCTTCGCCGACCTCGACGCCCTCACCAACGGCCTCCACGCAGGCCAGATGATCATCGTCGCGGCGCGTCCCGGTGTCGGTAAGGCATTGGCGCTCGACACACCGCTGCCCACCCCGGACGGCTGGACGACCATGGGTGAGGTCGCCGTCGGTGACCACCTGATCGGCGCGGACGGCAAACCGACGAAGGTGGTCGCGGCGACCGAGGTCATGCACGACCGCCCGTGCTATGAAGTCGAGTTCTCCGACGGCACGATCATCACCGCAGACGCCCAGCACCAGTGGCTGACGGACACCCGGGCATCGAGGAAGTCGGCGCAGGCCGCTGCGGCCGGGCACAACCGGACCCGCAACCAGCGAACCTTCGCCGAGGTCCGCACCACGGAGGAGATCGCGGCGACTCTGCGCTGCAACACGGCCGATCGTCGGCTGAACCACTCGGTGAACGCTGCGCGGCCGCTCGAACTCCCAGAGCGAGAGCTGCCCGTCTCTCCCTACGTGTTGGGCGTCTGGCTCGGCGATGGCACCTCGGCCGTGGCTGCGTTCACGAGTGATGATCCCGAGATCGCCATGTACGTGGAGGCCGAGGGCTACCACGCCCCGCGAGTGCGCGATCGCTACTACGGGATCCAGTTCCCTGCGGCTGAGCCGATCGCGGAGCGGAACTGCGTGGTCTGCGGGGCCGCTTTCGTGCCGAAGACCAGCCAAGTTCGGACTTGTGGGCAGAGCTGCGGCGGTAAGGTGCGCTTCATCTCGGACCCGGTGCCTCAGCCGAGTTGTCCGGACTGCGGGAAGCCGACGTGCGGGTTGCGCCAATGCCAGGAATGCCGCAACGAGCACGGCACGGTCCAGGCGTTGTTGCGAACCATGGGTGTGCTGGGGAACAAGCACATCCCGACGGAGTACCTCCGCAGCTCCGAGACACAGCGCCGCGCCCTTCTCGCCGGCCTGCTCGACACGGACGGCACGGTTGCCCCCAGCGGTTCTGTGCAGTTCTCGGTGACCAGCGAACGGCTCGCGCGGGAGACGTACGAGCTGATCGTCAGCCTCGGTTACCGCTGCAGCTTGACGACCAAGCGCGTTCGCGGCCGGACGGAAGCTTCGTCCACGGCGTTCACGCTCACCTTCACGACCCAGGACGAGGTCTTCCGGCTGACTCGCAAGCAGCTGGTCCACAAAGAGCGGAACGCGCGCACTCCGCGAATGGTCGGCACGCGGTACATCACCGACGTGCGACCGGTGGCGAGCGTGCCGGTCCGGTGCGTCGAGGTGGACGCGGCGGATCACCTGTACCTGGCGAGCCGGTCGATGATCCCGACGCACAACTCGACCCTGGGGCTGGACTTCTGCCGGGCTGCTTCGGTGCAGCACGGGTTGGCGACCGTCATCTTCTCGCTGGAGATGGGGCGCACCGAGATCGTCATGCGCATGCTCTCCGCCGAGGCCCGGATCCGGCTCGGCGACATGCGCGGTGGCCGGATGACCGATGACGACTGGACGCGGTTGGCGCGGCGGATGAGCGAGATCAGCGAGGCGCCGATCTTCATCGACGACTCGCCGAACCTCACCATGATGGAGATCCGCGCCAAGGCGCGACGGCTCAAGCAGCGGCACGACATCCAGCTCATCGTCGTGGACTACATGCAGCTGATGACCTCGGGCAAGCGCGTCGAGTCCCGTCAGCAGGAGGTCTCGGAGTTCTCCCGAAACCTCAAGCTGCTGGCCAAGGAGCTCGAAGTCCCGCTGGTCGCGATCTCCCAGCTCAACCGAGGCCCGGAACAGCGAACGGACAAGAAGCCGCAGCTCTCCGACCTCCGTGAGTCCGGCTCCCTGGAGCAGGACGCGGACATGGTGATCCTGATCCACCGCCCGGACGCGTTCGAGCGCGACGACCCGCGCATGGGCGAGGCGGACCTGATACTGGCCAAGCACCGAGCCGGCCCGACGGCGACGATCACCGTCGCGCACCAGCTGCACTACAGCCGCTTCGTCGACATGGCCCAGGAGTAGACCCGGCACTTGTAGGGTCTCATTTTCGGCTGCACTTTCTCGCGACCGACTGCACCTCGGCTGCACTTGTGCAGCCAGCGTGAGACTGGGCCATCTGTGTGGAGTGCAGGGCTGATCCTCATGGGCGGCTTGCGGGCTGCCGATGATCTGGTGTGGCTGCCGATCATGTGGTCGAGGAGAGCCCAGAGACGCTCCCGTTAGGGCGCTTGAAGCTGCGGCACGCGTCTGTCGCGTTTCGGCCGTCAACGCGCCGGGGCGAGGTTGTCGTTTCGTGGGACGACGTTGATGCCGTCGCTCTGTAGACTGCCGCGCCTTGGCGAACCTTCCGGTGGCGCCAAGGCCAGAAGCACTTCCCCGGCGTGTACTGGGCGGCGACCGAGAAGGACTTCGTCATATACGAGTCGCGGCTGGAGTTGGCCCGGCTCCTTCTCGCGGACTTCGATACGTCGGTCCTGGGCATCGTCGCTCAACCGTTTCTACTGAAAGCCCTGGTGGCTGGGCAGGAACGCAAGCACATACCCGACTACCTGCTGTTCACCGACGACGTCCCGGCTGTCGTCGACGTGAAGCCGCGTCATCGGGTCACCAGGCCGCAGAACGCGTTCACCTTCGCCTGGACAAGACAGGTGATCGAGTCGAGAGGCTGGCAGTACGAGGTGTGCAGCGAGCCGCCCCTGGCTGAGTTGGAGAACGTGCGTCTGCTGGCGGGATATCGCCGGGACTGGATCTTCGATGTCGAGCTGCTCGAGGAGCTACGCGTAGCTGAGATCCACGATGCTCCGCTCAAGTACGCCTTGACGGTGGCGCCTACGTACTCGCGACGGGCAGTACAGGCGGCCCTGCTCCACCTGCTGTGGAAACAGGAGCTCCAGTTCGATCTCTCCTCGCCGCTGAACCGCAACACGATGCTAAGGAGGCCGAGGTGAGCAACGCTTCTATCCGGGTCGGAGTCGGAACACGATTCGTCTACGACGGCGAAGTCGTCGAAGTGGTCGAGATGCTGACCACCGTCGCCGGTAGCGAAGTCGTGTTGAAAAACCCAGCCGGAACACGGGTTTCGCGAGCGCCCGTCCGAGAGCTTCTGGTGTCCGATCGGGCTCGTGTGATCCCGGACGGATCAGACCCTGCACCGGATGAACCAGACGAGATCGCGAGTGTCATTCTGGCTGGTCTCACCGACGTCGAGAGGAAACAGGTCCGGGATCGTGCTGCGCATGTCCGGGAAGTCCTCACCGGGTACCGATCAGGCAGCGTCGAACTCGCCGCAGACGACGAACCGCGCGGGCAGTTCGATCCAAGCCTGCCGTTGACCAGCCGATACGAGGCGAAAGCCGCCGAGCTCGGCCGTAGCCTGCGCACGATCAAGCAGTGGGTGGCGGACTTCCGCAGCCACGGTGAGGCAGGACTGGCCCCGAAGAAGCCCACCGACCGTGGACCCACGAAGACGGACGATCGCTGGGTCAGCGCCGCGCTTGAGGTCATGGTGGAACACACCGAGCAGTCACGACCGTCACGGTCAATGGTGATCAAGCGGACGAACGCGCGAGTGGTGGCCCGCTTCGGCGAGGGTGTCGTGGCTTTGCCGTCGCGGGCGACGGCGTTTCGGGTGCTGGAGCGCTTGGAGAAGAAGCATCCGACGTTCCGGTTGAGCACGAAACGCAACCGCGACATCGCCGATCGCCCGGCCTCGGTGTACGGGAAACTGCGACCGACGCGGCCGGGCGAGTACCTGCTGATGGACACCACGCGGTTGGACGTGTTCGCGATGGACCCGATCACGCTGCGGTGGGTCCAGGCCGAGCTGACGGCCGCGATGGACTGGTACACCCGCTGCATCACCGGTCTGCGGATCACGCCGGTCTCGACGAAATCCGTCGACGTATCCTCGGTGCTCTACCAGTGCTACCGCCCACGTCCAGCCGCACCGGACTGGCCGAAACACGCGGTCTGGCCCGAACATGGCATTCCCCGCAGCGTCCTCGTCGACACCGCGGCCGTCGATACGGCGGAGGAGAACCGCGGTGATGGGGCGGTGTCTCCGGCGGTGGTGCCGGAGACGATCATGGTCGATCACGGCAAGGTGTATGTCTCCGACCACGTGACCAGCGTCTGCCGACGGATGAGCATCTCGATTCAACCAGCCCGCCTGCGTACCGGCCGGGACAAAGGCCCCGTGGAGCGGTTCTTCCGCTCGCTGCGGGAAGACCTGCTCCAGGCCCTTCCCGGCTACAAGGGGCCGGATGTGCATTCCCGTGGTCTGGCCCCGGAGTCGGAGGCGTTCTTCTTCCTCGACGAGCTCGAAGCGATCGTCCGCGAGTGGATCGCCGTGGTCTACCACCATCGACCGCATGGCGGCCTGGTCGAACCACACCTACCGAAACTGCCGCTGTCACCGGCGATGATGTTCGAGCATGGCATCGCCCGTGCCGGCTACATCGAAGCACCCCGTGACCCGGATCTGGCCTACGAGTTCCTCAAGACCGAATGGCGCACGATCCAGCACTACGGGGTCGAACTCAACGGCCTCCGCTACAACGGCGACGCCCTCAACCCCTACCGCAACCTCGCCAGCGACCACACCGGGCAGGGGATTCGCGGGAAGTGGCCGATCCAGGTCGACCCGGATGACATCACCCGCATCTACTTCCGCGACCCCGAAACCCGCACGTGGAACACCCTGTGGTGGGAACACGCCCCCGCCCTGGACATGCCACTCAGCGACGAGGCGCTGCGGTTCGCTCGTCAGCTCGCGGCGGAGAAATACACCTACCCCGACGACAAGATCGCCATCGCGGACCTGCTGGAACGCTGGAATCTCAACCTCGATCGCCCAGTCGCCGAACGACGCCTGGCGTTGAGACTTTCCCGTGAGCAAGCCGCCGTCGACCTACCCGGGCAGACCGACACTGCAGCAGTGTCGACGCTGCCCTCCGTCGCGCGAGTCCTGCAGTCCACCGAACCCACGTCGGACGAGGACACCGTCGAGGCTCCGGAACCGGAGATGGGTGACGACGACACCGACGACGAACTCGACGACGACTTCTACGCCGACGCGCTGGAGGACGTGTGACCTCGGCAGACGCGGAGACGGCGACAACGAGCCTGCCCGGACTGGACAACCTCACGCTGGCCCGCAAAGAAGGCTGGCACCGCTTCGTCCACACCCCCGCCCGACCGCGGCCGGACGCGTTGACGCGCAAGCAGATCCGAGACCTGCCCAAAGAGGCACGAGCGGCCTACGACAAACAGCGCCGCGTGTGGCACGCCAACCTCGGACCGCTGAAAACGCCGCAACTGGCCGAGTTACACGAGGACCTGTGGGACATCCTCGACAGCAACCTGCAGGACGGCGACAAGGCCAAGGGCGCGATTGCGATCGACGCGTTCCCCGGCCTGGGCAAAACCACGGCGGTGCTGGCGTTCGCGAAACAGTTCCACCTCCGCGAGATCGCCGAGGAAGGCGAGCTGACGCCGGACGGGCACGAACGCTGGCCGGTCTGCCGGGTCGGGCTGACGGGTAATACGGGCATGAAGGACTTCAACCGGGCGATGCTGGAATTCTTCGCCCACCCGGGCAGTCACCGAGGCACCGCGACCCAGTTCGCCCATCGCGCCCTGGATGCGATGCTTTCCTGCCACGTCCGGCTCCTGGTCATCGACGACCTGCACTTCCTACGGTGGCGCGCGAAAACCGGGGTCGAGATCAGCAACCACTTCAAGTACATCGCCAACGAGTTCCCGGTCACCCTACTGTTCGTCGGCGTCGGCCTCGCCGAACATGGCCTGTTCTCCGAAGGCAACTCCTACAGCGATGCCGTGCTCGCCCAGACCGGGCGCCGCACCACTCCGCTGGACATGAATCCGTTCACCATCGACACTGAGACCGCACGTCGCCAATGGCGGCAGATGCTTCTGGCCCTCGAACAACGCCTCGTGCTGGCCGACACCCACCCCGGCATGCTCGCCGACGAACTCTCCGACTATCTGTTCGCCCGCAGCACCGGTCACATCGGCTCGCTGATGACCCTGATCAACCGCGGTTGCCAACGCGCCGTCCGTTCCGGCGCCGAACGCCTCGACCAGGACGTCCTCGACAGGGTGAAGAACGACGCGGCCTCCGAAAAGGCCAGGCAGGAACTGGAAAACGCGCTGCGTTCCCGCCGCATCGCCACGCATCCCCGCAGCAAGGCCGGATGACGATGCGCACGCTGCCGCTGCGGGTCGCGCCGGTCCCCGGCGAAGCACTGGATTCGTGGTTGGCGGCACTGGCCTACCGGCTGCACACGCCTCTGGGCGATCTGCTGCCGGAGATCGCGCCGGTCGACGGCCGCGAACCGACGAAACCGCACCTCCACATTCCGACCGAGTGGACGGTGCTGTTGCGGCCTGCCGAACTCGCCATGCTCGCCACGGTTACCGGAACCGACCCGGCCATGCTGGAAGCGATGACCCTGGCCCACTACGACGGCCACGCCGTGATCATCGACACCGCCACCCGCCGGGTACAGCGCTGGCGGCTGTGGGGCCGCAAGAGCGGATCTCGCTACTGCCCAGACTGCCTGGCCGAGACCGGCGGGCGATGGCAGTTGACCTGGCGGCTCGGCTGGTCGTTCGCCTGCACCCGTCACCACCGGCTGCTCGCTGACACCTGCCCCGACTGCGGCCGGGTTCCCCGCCGTCGGCTCCTGCAGGACCTCACCGCCCCCGGACACTGCGTGCAACCCGCCAGCAGCCACGAAGTAGGCCGCAACGCCGCCCGCTGCGGCAGCGACCTCACCCAGACCACGACCACCCGATTCCCCGCAGACCATCCGCTCCTGCGAGCGCAACGCGCCATCCTCGCCGCCATTGCCGACGGCATCGCCACCTTCGGGGTGTACGCGGACGAACCCCAACCCGCGATCAGCGCGCTCTCGGATCTGCGGGCGCTCGCCGCACGGATCCTCAACACCGAGCGAGACATACTCCCTGACATCCCGAAGGATCTGCTGGCTGTCTACAACCAGGCTCGGAACCTCGACTCCGGCCACCACCGCCCGGCCTATGCCCAGCACCGGCCCGGATTCATGGCCCCAGCGCACGCGGCCGTTGCCGCTCTCGGGGCCACTGCCGGGTTCACCATCCTCGACGCCGACACGATCCAAGACGCCGGCAACCGGATCCGATGGCTAGTGGAGTCCACACGTGAGCGAGGGGCCGCAGCCAGTCCGACCACGATCGGAAACTGGGGCAAAGGCACCAGCAGCCGACTGAAAGCCGTCCAGATTTCCGGTCTTGGGCCACTGCTGAAACCCAGCGACCAGGTGCGCCACCGCATCGCCGCCGCCACCCCGTGCCACCGGTTACCTGTTGCAGGATCCCCGCCCCGGCAACACCGCGTCCCGTCGTTGATCTGGACCGAGTGGGCGCTACGACTCCAACCCGACCAGGGCTTCTACCTGCACACCCTGCGATCCGGCCTATCGACGGTGCTCCTGCTCGCCGGAACGAAACACATCCTTCCTGACGCCGCACGCCTCCTCGGCGCCCACGCGCTCGATGCCACACGTGTCCTGCAAACCTTGACCGCCACCGGTCACTGGCCACACGTCCTGACCGCCCTGACCCGGCTCTCGGACTACCTCGACGAAGCCGACGTCCCGATCGACTATCACCGCCGGCGCCGCCTGATCTACGACAATATCCTCACCGAGGATCGATGGCGCGAGACCTGCCGCAATACCGGCACTCCCGTCCACCACGGTCGACGCTTCCACTTCGCGCGCCGCTTGCTGTTCGAGACGACCAGCGGACTCCGCCCGGACCAGGCACCCGTGTCGTTTGCGCCGTGCCCGTCCGAAAACCCAGCCGCGTACGTGCGCTTCACCACCGAGCTCACTCCAGAACTCGCCGCTGGCTTGGAAGAACTCGCGCTCGAGTTCCTTACCCGGCACGACATCCACGACGAACCCGTCGGGTGGCAACCGCCCCTCGACCTGATCCGCGGCCTCACACTACCCGGACACGACCCCGGCCAGGTCGACCTTCAAGCGCTGCACCAGCAGGTTCGCGGGAATCGCCGTTCGCTCGCCGAGGCCGCCGAGTCACTGGGTACGACGCTGGACGTCGCGCGCTTCCTGCTCGGCAAGCATCCCGCGCCCCGGCAGCTGCGGACGGAGAAGCAGGTCCACGCTACCGGCGGGCGCAGCTTGGAAGCACGTACCGCGCTGCCGAAAGACCGCCTCGTCGAGCTCTATTGCGAGCAACGCCGGAGCCTACGCGAGATCGCCGCCCAGTTCGGCGTCAGCCGCGGCGTAATCCGGGTTCTGCTGGACGACTACGGCATCACCCCGCGCGAGGCCCAACCCGAACCCAAGATCATGGTCAGCCGGGACTGGCTCTACGACCAGTACGTCTACCACCGGCGCACCCTGCCCGACCTCGCGCAAGAAACCGGGATGAGCACCGCGAACATGGCGCGCTGGGCCAAAACCCACGACATCCCGCTCCGCTCCCGCGGCGGCGCCAGCCACGACCAAATCCGACGCACGCAACAGGAAGCCGCAGCAGCTCCCGAGATCCTCCGACCAGCCCTCGTCGGCCACGGCGCGTGGGAACGCCTGGAACGGTTCGCCGCCGCCTCCTCGTACCGCACCATCACCGAAGCAGCCCGAACCCTCGGCCTACGCCAATCTCCGTTGACCACCCAGATCAACCGACTCGAACACGACCTCGGTGGATCTCTGCTGGAACGAGCCGAACGCGGGCGACCTATGCGGCTGACTCAGCTGGGACGCGATGTCGTAGCCGCAGTCAGGCGTCATCGCGAGCCAGCGAGTTGATTCCATTCGCCCATTCCTTAATCTCGGCCATCACAGCGTGCGGGCGTGGCGCTGTCGAATACACCCTCAACTCCTCGTAGCGCGGATCATCGATCGCCAGTCGCGGCAACGCGTCCTCGCGCAACCTGACCACGGCGCAGCCTGCAGCGAGTAGGTCGCGGCTCTTGGACTCATCGACAAGCATCTTCGCCTCGCTCGCGTGCCAATAAGCACCGTCGTACTCGATCACCAGCGTGAGCCCGCCGAGGTCGACGCAGATGTCCGCCGTCCACGATTTTCGGGACGTGAACGCATCGTCACGCAGCAGTACGCCGGAACGAGCAGCCCCGAAGATCTCGGAGGCGACCGCGTGGTGATCCAACTCGACCCGCGACTTGCCGTGCTGCCGGCACTCTGGGCACTCCGATCCATTCGACCGCGAGCTCAGGGCCATCGTCCACACGTGCGCTGGGTCGGTCGAGCACACCCACTCCGGCACGAAGTTCGTCGCTTCGTGCGGGCGAACCTTCCACGGGCTGACGGGATTCGTCGGGCTCCATTCCGCAGCCAACCCCGGATCGCGCCACGCGAGCGAACCGAGGATGGTCCGGCAGACAGGGCAGCGAAGCCGCTGGTACTTGTCCCGATCGCGGACGGATTCCTGCCACTCGTAGCCGCAGCAGTCCGTCTTCCACCACACGGTCCGCTTGGAGTTCCACACCACGTCATGTGGCGTGAGCTTGCCGTTTCGCGTCGGATGCCACTGCGAAGCGATCTCCGGCAGCGTGTTAGCCAGCCACTGCTTGCCCGTAGCGGCAGTCTCCGCACCACGGCAATGAGGGCATCCACCGTGCAAGAAGGTCAGCGGACTGATGCGTGGATGATGCCCTTGAGGGCAGCGGAACCGCCGCAGCGGAAACCCTTCCGCAACCATGACAGTCTGCGGATCATCGTCGTCGGCCCACGCCGCCAACAACTCGGGCACGTCGGCGACCGGGGTGATTTTCCAGGTTTCGTACTCCTCGTGCCATTCCCTGCTGCGTTTGGCTTTGCAGTCAGGGCAAGACGGGCGGGAAGCCATCTCGTAGACCTGGGCGGCGAAACGCAGCCCGCACTCCGGGCACTTCCAGAAGCACTTGCGAGTGGCGCGCGTTGTGACCGTACGGAAGGTGGCCTCGTCGTTGCGCTCGTGATCCCACCACTGCAACGCTGACAACTCCGACTCGAACAGCACGATGCGCTCGGAACGTGAGCTTCCTGGATGCGATGGGCGCGTATTCCGTGAACAGGTGCATCCCCAGGAGATGTTACCAGTGCGTTCCACGCTGATCTTCCCGCAGTCCGTGCATTTCACGACGAACACGAACGTGCTGCCACGGACACCGGAGACGAACTCGAAACGGTACTCACTGATCTTCCGTAACAGGGCAGGGTCAGGACTCGACGACGGCTCTCCCGGGTGACTCGACTGCCCGTCCGTCCAGTAGCAGGCTCGGCACGTCTTCTCACCGATTCGGTTCTTGTCGAGGACGTAGACGAGCCGGTAGTGAGCCTGAACTTCGCAGTTCAGACATGTTGTCAGCCACCACTTCTTCGGGCCTGGGAACGCCTCATTGGCCGGCGCCAGCCCGCCTCGTCGTAAGATCTCGTCGATACAGCGCAGACACCAGGCTGGATTCTTGGTAGCCCTGAACGCAGCCGGATTCGTACATCCAGGTGTCGAACACTCCTGTGATGCGGATTTCGCCATCTCCACCCCACACAGCCGGTTCCTGCGAACCAAGCTAGCCGAAACGTTGCTTGCCTAGCCCGGATTCGAGGAGGAACGAAGTTCGGTGGCGATCTTTTCCGTGACGGGTGCCGCGGCCTGCAACAGCGGTTCGGTCGCGGGGTACCGCAGCAACCCGGCCACCGCGCAGGCGCGGCACAACAGCCCTTGCCAGCCAACGAGGTACGGAGCGAACGCGGCCTCACACTGTTCGGTGACGATGGCAGGCGCGGCAAAAGAGTCGGCCCATACGCGGGCGTAATCGAGCATCGCGGGTCCGGTCCCGAAGTCTTCCCAGTCCAGGATCACCAACGGCGGCATCGTGAGGTTCGCGAACCCCATGTCGCCGTGAATCGGTGCCCACTCGGTGATTGTGGTGTCCACCGGGCCGAACACGCTCGTGATCTGTTCGGTGAACCGTCGCTGATCCACGGCGATCCGCGGCGGCGACACCGGTGAGGTCGTGATCGTGTGCAGCGCCGTTGCCATGAATGCGTGCTCGGCCAAGCTCGACCGCCGGACGCGAAGCGGAAGGCAGGCAACCAGGGGCTAGTGGGAGGGGCTGCTCGAAGCAGGTACCTCATGAACTGCGGACCGCTCTCTTAGCGGCAGCGTGCTTGGGCGAGCCGCAACACACGGTGCTGGGCACGTCGCCGGGTTGGTTACCTTGCCGCTCCAGTAATTGCCGAACGGGGTTGCCTGGTTGTGGTCCGCTTACCAGCTTTCTCCGCGGGGTGGGAAAGGGACTAACAACAGCCCGCGGAGAGGGGAAAGGTCAGCTGACGTCGTCAGCACTGGCCTGGCCGGACTCTGCAGAACGATCACTGCGGACGAAGGCATAGAGCTCGTCGAGGGAGAGACCCAACTCAGTGGCCAAGGCAGCGACGGTGAAGAATTCTGGCGTGGCCGTGCGCCCTTTCTCGATGCTGCGCACGGTTTCCACGGAGACTCCCGCACTGCGCGCGAGGGACTCAGCTGAACGCCCAGACAGGCGACGGGCCTGTGTCAGGCGGGAGGTCAGGATTTGCCCGCGGCGTTGTGCGGCGGGGTCCAGTCTCTTGCGTGACACGGGTATAACTATACCTGTATTATTACACTCATGACGGCGATCACGGCAGCCCCTTCCTCAGATTGGCCCGAAGATGCGCTGCGGCTGAACGCCATCTGCCCGTACTACACGATGTTTCCGCTGGACTTCCCTCTCCAGCAACTTGCCGCTAGCCCCGGGACCAGTCGGGTGCTGGACCCATTCTGCGGACGGGGTACCACGCTGTACGCCGCGCGTCTGGCTGGGCTGCCGTCCGTGGGCATCGACATCAACCCGGTGGCCGCCGCCATCGCCCAGGCCAAGCTCATCCAGGTCACACCCGGCGCCGTGGTCCGGCTGGCCCGGCAGATCCTCGATGGAGGTATGCGCGGCGAAGTCCCTGAAGGCGAGTTCTGGCAATGGTGCTTCGAGCACGAGACGCTGCGAGAGCTGGTGACGTTACGCGAGGCCCTGCTGGAGATGACGACGCCGACGGCGGCCATGCTCCGGGCGGTCATGCTGGGGATTCTGCACGGGCCGCGCAACAAGAACCTCCCGTCGTACCTGTCGAATCAGATGCCGCGCACTTATGCCTCCAAGCCAGCGTATGCGGTGAAATTCTGGACGAAGCGCGACATGGAGCCGGCACGTGTCCCTGCCCTGGAGGTGATCGAGCGGCGGGCTAAACGCCTACTGGACGCGGCCCCGCTCGCCCACAGCGGGAAGGTCTACCTGGGCGACTCCGTCAAGACCCTGGGTGGCCTGCGTCAGAAGTTCGATCTGGTGGTCACCTCACCCCCGTACTACGGCATGCGCACCTACGTGGCCGACCAGTGGCTGCGTTCGTGGTTCCTCGGCGGCCCTCCGGAGGTCCCCTATGGCACATACGGGCAGATCGCCCGCCAGCCGAATCAAGAGGCGTTCATTCAGGCTCTGGGCGAGGTGTGGGCCGCTGTCGCCCGCTGCTGCCGCCAGGGTGCCCGGCTGGCGATCCGCTTTGGCGCCTTGCCCTCAGCTCGCACCGATCCGGAGCAGATGCTGCTGGCCTCCGTGAAGGCGTCGAAGGCCGGGTGGGCCGTCAAGGAGGTGCGGCAGGCTGGCACGCCGACCAAGCGGAACAGACAGGCCGAGCAGTTTGGGAAGGCCGGCTCCGCCATCGACGAGATTGACCTCGTCGCGGAGCTGACCGGGCTGCCCCGCTGACGAGGTAGCCCGGTTACTTTCCACAACCGCGTAACGGACTGTCAGTGCCCCGTGTCATCCTATGGTGTACGAGTGGCACTCATCTGTGACAGTACGGGCGTGTGGGGAGAGGCATGTTCGACGCGGACCAGATCAAGCAGCTCAAGCAGCTGATTGGCGACCAAGTCGAAGCCGGTCGCGCTGAGCTGGACAAGCTGGTCGAGCAGGCCCGTGCCATCCGCTCCGAGGTCAGGGTGATCAAGCCGCGGGCAGCGACCTCGGTTGCACTGATGTCCTCTGACGGCGGCAACAACAAGGTCGCCTTCAACCCCTTCTACCTCCAGGTCGTCCGCGTCGTGGACTCCAACGGCAAGGAGCTGTGCATGGAGGTGGTCTCCCCGATCGCCGACATCGACGCCCTTAGCCGCCGCCAGTTCCACGAGGACGGAAGCCCGCGCACCGCCCTGGGCAGGATGATGGACGGCCTGGGCGTCCACAGGCTCCAGGATCTGTCGCCGATGATGTCCGGCAATTCGCCGAGCTGGGTGCAGGTCTTCCGGGACCTGTGCGAGTGGGCGACGCTCTATGACCTGATCTGCCACCGCGACTACGCGACCGACACGCTGGTCGTTCGCGACGGCCTGCTGCGCAGCAAGATCTTTCACGGCGAGCTGTTCGTGAAGATGGGCGAGCTGATGTACGAGGCCATCGAGCGGGTCTGGCGTCGCGACCGGTGCAAGGTGTGGCTGGTGGGGCTCGCGAAGACGACCCAAGTCCTCGAGTACTACCGGCTGGCGATCTCGCTGTCCGGCGTGTTCGACAACGGCTCCGCCTGCTTCGCCAAGGTCCCCGCTCAGATGCTGGACGAGGTGTATCTCTGGGACGAGTACACGAGGGACATTGAGGACGACTCCACAGGCGAGAAGCCGAAGTTCAACTTCGGATCGATGTACTTTGTCCGCTTCGGCCCGCACTCCGGTGACCCCATCTGGACCGTGGATGTGATGTCCCGCCAGGACAAGGAAGTCCAGGCGATCTTCGGCTACCTGCAGGCGGATGCGGTGGCTGGCTTCCCCATCCCGCTCTATCCGAACTGCATCCAGCAGGCCGACAGCTTCTCCCGCGTCGCCGATCTGGACATGGACATCATCGAAGACCAGCTCGTCGACGCCGTGCGCGACCAAGTCGGCGAGGACAAAGCCCCGGTCATCGACGCCCTGCGGCTCGCCTCCGATGTAGCCGCCCGCCGCTACGAGTAGCACCTTCTTCTGTCCGCCCCGCATCCTGTGGAGCAAGAACCGTCATGAGCCTGTTCGAGCGCGATAAAGTCGTCGGCACCTTCCGCGGCTTCTCCGAAAGTGGCATGGAATTCCACGCCGACCTCGTGCTGCCGCACCACGACGACTTCCAGACCATTGCTATGCACGGCCAGTTCGTCCTCGTCCAGCTCGAACACGAGCGTGAGGCTATCCTCGGGCGGATCACCACCATTTCCTCCCAGGGTCGCTTGGTGTCCCCCATCGGCGAGGACTACGCCACCCGCGCGGTACGCGACCAGCGACCCATCCCTGACGAGCTACGCGAGCGTTATCTGAAGTACAAGGTCGACATCCGCATCCTCGGCGTCCTGCGTATGGAGGGTGACAAGTACATCTTCGTCCCCAGCCACCGGCGTCTCCCGCATGTCGGTGCCCAGGTCGCGCTTCTGGGCGATGACCTACTCGCCGAGGTCGTCAACGCCAAGGACACCGACGACGGCGCGGTCCCCATCGGCTTCCTCGCCTTCGGCGAATTCGTCTACGCTGGCAACGACACACGCGTAGGCGATACCTCTTGGATGCAGATCCAGCAGCCGGCGATCATGCCGACCTTCCAGATCGACAAACTTGTGGCCCGTCGCAGCTTCGTCTTCGCCCGAGCTGGCTTCGGTAAGTCGAACCTGGTCAAACTGCTCTTCTCGACCCTGTACGAAGAACAGCCCACCGTCCCGCGCCGCTCTGGCGAGGCTCCTGTCGGCACGGTCATCTTCGATCCGGACGGCGAGTATTTTTGGCCCGACTTCAAGGGCCGCCCCGCACTGTGCGACGTGCCGCACCTGCGCGACAAGCTCGTCGTCTTCACCAACCGCCAGGGCCCCAGCGACTTCTACCAGTCCTTCGTCGTCAACGGCGTCAAGCTGAACATCAAGGAACTGCAGGCGTCGCGCGTGTTGAGTATCGCGCTGTCGCCGGAGAAGCAGGATCAGCAGAACGTCGTTAAACTTAAGTCCCTCGACGGGCCCAAGTGGAACCGCCTTGTTGACCTGATCCACCGCGAGAAGTACGGCGCAGACCGTGACGAGGTCCGGGAGATTCTGAACCTCAGCGAAAGCCAGGAAGCCGAGACAAACGCGGCGATCGGCAACATGACCCGTGTCGTCAACGCATTGCACGACCCCGACAGCCGACTCCTCAGCGCATTGAAGGACTGCCTGTCCCAAGGCAAGCTCTGTGTGGTGGACATCTCCCAGATGCGCGGCTCCCAGGGGCTCCAGCTCGCTGGCGTGATCCTCGGCGACATCTTCGAGCACAACCAGACCCAGTTCACTGCGGCAGACCCGAAGTCCATCCCCACCATCGCCGTCATCGAAGAAGCCCAGTCCGTTCTCGGCGGCTCCAGCCAGAGTGAAGACGGCCCCTTCGTCTCCTGGGTAAAGGAAGGCCGCAAGTACGACCTCGGGGCCCTGCTGATCACCCAGCAGCCTGGCAGCCTGCCGCAGGAACTCCTCTCCCAGGGAGACAACTTCTTTGTCTTCCATCTGCTCTCCCAGGGAGACCTCCTCTCCTTGAAGAAGGCCAACGCCCACTTCTCCGAGGACCTGCTGGCCACCCTGCTCAACGAGCCGCTCGTCGGTAACGGCATCTACTGGTCCAGCGCGCCCAACACCGACCGCCACGCACGCCCCTACCCCATCTCTGTGCGCGTTCTCAGCTTCGAGGACTCGTACGAGATGGCCGACCCTGATTACGCACTCCCGGCCCCCGACAGCTTCGCTTTCAGGTATCAGACCGCTGTCGACGAGCGCCGTTCCGAAGCACGGGCCGCCTCTGCCAGCCTCGCTGCCAGCCACCGTCAGGACAACGCGAGTGAGGAAACCGGAGAAGATCCCGCTCTCTCGGCCGAAGACAGCTCGATCGCGATCGTCCACTTGCGAGATAATCCTGAGTTCAAGAAGATGATCAATACCCCCCGTGGCATCAAGTGGGGCCGTATCACTTACCTGCTTGCCGAGAAGGCGCCCGCATACGCTCAACGCGATGGATCTGCCCGCGACTGGGGTTACCGTCTAGTCAAGCAGGCTCTCGACAAGCTGTATCCAGGGCAATGGACCGCAGAAACCCGCGATGACGACAAGAATCCCGGAAAGTCCGCCAAGTTCGTCATGTTGAAGGAACACGCTCGGAAGGCCGAGCCGGAACGAGACCGAGAGGTAGACGAAGAGCCGAACGACACATTGGTCGACACTGTGCAGACGGAAGAGGAGCCTCCCTTCTAAGCTCGTGCCACCAGCCAGGGGCGTGTCTGTTCAATGGTCGCCCTGGTCAGGTCCTTCGGCGGAGAGAGTGAAGTGATAACTCGTGCCGTCGTGTTCGCGGTAGGTATAGGAGTATCCACCGTACTCTGCGGCAAAGGACTCATGCTCTTCGCCGAGTTCGAAGCTGTCCGAACTGGCATCGGCAGTCCCGAGGCCGTAGTGAGCCGTAGTGATGTGAGAGAGGACCGTCAGGACGTCGCCCGTCATCGCCTCCATCGCGCTGTCCAACGTTAGGAAAACCGGTGGTTCATCGGCGATCTGGATTGCCGGGCTGAAGGCGAAAGTCGGAACCAGGTCGATCGTTGAGTTGTCGCGGGGCCGCTTGAGCTTGAGTAGCGGCACGGCTTGGTTGTCTTCGGTTAGTCCCTCGTAGCGTCTTTTCATCGACAACATCCAGTGGAGCCTCTGAGTGAACCTCGACCGGAGTCAGGTCGAGGTACGTGCGACCGACGACATGGACGAACCGGTGCTTATCGACGTTCGACAAGTATCGAAGGATATCGAGCGGTGAGGTCTGCGCGCGGTCGCCACCGTGGAACGGCTGCATGGCATCGACGACGGCTCACACATCCGGTGCGACGAGCGGCTGGAGTTTCTTGGCTTTCCCTGTGTAGTTGCTGCCGCTCGTGGCGTAGATCGGAAACTCAAGGTCCGTGGGCTTAGCCGGTTGACCCGCGTGCAGCACGGCTGCGGCGCAGAACGCATGGTCAAGCGCGGCACGGAGGTTGGTGAGGATGTCGCTGATCAGAACACCCTACTGCTCCGGGAACGGCTCTTTGATCTTCAATCGCCATTGCACCTTGAGCAGCGGATCGTGGGTGTCTCCGGCGTTGTCCCAGCGGACGTACTCGTAAGTTTCGCGGGTCCAGAACTCGCGCATGCTTCGCGCGAGTACTCGCTGATGCTCGACAGCGCGAGCCCACTTGATCCACGCCGATTGCATCTCCACAAGAGCATGCTAGGCACTGGGGCCGCCCTCGGATACGAAACGTGACCGTTGAACTGGGCGTCTTCTCGAACCAGTCGTCTGTTTAGGAAATGAGCCCGGCCTTGAGACAACACGCGGCCGATCCTGACTGAGACAACCGGGAAACCGCAGGTCAAACAAGATCAAGATGTCACACGGTTTGAGACCCTACAGCACTGCACTTTCTCGTCGTTGACTGCACTTGTGCAGCTGGAGATGAGATCAGGCCGTCTGGGTGGAGTGCTGGACTGGTCCTTGTGGTCTGCAGTGGTGCTGCCGATGGTCGGTCGTGGCTCTCGATCAGGTGGTGGGCGATGGCTCGGAGAAGCTTCGGTTAGGGCGACCGGGGACCGATGCGGCGTCGGTCGCCTTTCGGGTTTCGCTCCACGAGGCGGTCATGGATCCGTGGAGCGATATCGACGCTGACGCTCTCGCAGGTCACCAGGTCACGAACGCGGCGCGGCGTCCTGCGTATCCGCTGTGTCCAGCCACTTCAGCTCCTGCCCGTGGGGCGCGGCGAGGGCGAGCGGCCGGCCGTCGAGCGCCAGGATGGAGACCGCCGGTCCATCAGCGGGCACGTCGACCACGGCAGCCACATCGGGGAGGACGCTGACTCCTTCGTTGGAGATCCAGTGTCCGGGCAGGCCGCGGACGAGATCGGTAAAGGCGTGCCGGGTCGAGGCGGGCACGTAGCACAACACGGAGCTGTGGAAGATCACCAGCGTCGCATCACGAGGTGCCTCGGCAGCCAGGGCGGGCAGATCGTCGAGCAAATCACCGCGCACCAAGTGGGGCGGGTCCGCGCGGACGATCTCCGCAGCGGCCCGCAGCCGCTCGCGGCGGTGCTCCTGCTCTGGCCAGATCAAGGCATCTAGCCACCGCAGATCATCGCCATCGCCGACGTCGAGAGGGTTGAGGTCGATCCCAGCGCGCCACACCACGGTGGGCATCCGTTCGGGCAGCGGAGTCGGCCCCGTCACCTCGCACTGCAGTTGCACCTGGCTGTCCTGCGGCCCGTAGATGCGCGGATCGCCGCCGTAGCGGTACCGGTAGGCGTCGGGATACAGACACAACCCCGCCGACGCACCCACTTCAAGCAACGCCAGAGGCTGCGGCAGCCGCGCCAACACCGGCAAAAGGACGCTGCAGCGAGCAACCTCGTTGGTCTGCGTGTGGCGGGCTGTCATCGTGGCCGCCAGCTCACTCCAGTGCCGCACCGCCCAGTCGCGGAAGACACCAGGCTCATGCAGCGGAGCACCCGAGTACTGAGCTGCGGCGAACAACAGGTTGGGGCGCCGCTTAGATTCAGGTAGCTCATCCAGCAAACCCAGCAGCAGCGCATCCTCAGCGACAGCAAGAGCAAGCCGCTCGTACGTCGTGGAGTGCCCCCTGGCTTCACGTACCCCGAACGCCCGATACCAGTCAGATGTCAACACAACGAAACCTTGTCCCCACCGCGCCCACAGAGCAAGAGCAGGTTGAACGCGCTCCGAGCCGTACTCAACCAAGCGACGCCGCTTACGCTCAAAGCTCTCGCCGGCCACGGAGCCACTGAGACATCCGGCAAAACCTCAGGTCAAACGAGATCCAGATGTCATGCGGTTTGAGACCCTGCACACGGTTCACGGAAACGCCGTCGGGGCTGCGCGCTTTCGCAGTCTTCGGTTCCAGTGTGCGGGTTTTCCGGCGCGTGATCAGTCTTCCTGTCGTGCGTCGGCGTGGTCTGCGAGTCGGTTGGCCAGTGCTCGGACCAGGTCGCGGAGGGCGTCGGGTTGTTCGACGACGAACGGCCGGTCGAGCGCGGCGAGCAGGGGCGGTATCCATTCGAGGCGTTGTGCTCGAATTCGGGCTCGGATCCAGGAAGTGCCGGGGTCGATCTCTTCCAGCTTGGCGATGGACGGTGGGAAGACGGCGCGGATCTGTTCGGGCGTCGATCGAATCCGCACGGACACCTCGTGCTCGTACGGCGTCTCGGCGATCGCGGTCAGCACCTGCTGGGCCGGGTCGAATCCCGTTGGTGCGTCGAACGTTCCGGGGCGCAGTCCAACGGTCGTGATCCGGTCGACGCGGAACGTTCGCACCTGCTCGCTGGCCGAGTCGAAGCCGGTCAGGTACCACCGCCCGGAGTGGGCCACGACGCCGTACGGGTGGACGACGCGTTCGCTGGCGCCGCCGTGGCCTGCGGTGTAGCCGAGATCGACCGGGCGACGATCCCGCGCCGCCTCCGCGACGGTGAGCAGGACTTCGGCTTCCGCCGTGAGCGCCGATCGTGCGGGCGCGGTGAAGTCGGCGATCTCCAGCAGCGCGTCGAGCCGGCGGCCGAGAGCTTCGGGCAGTACCCGGCGTACTTTCGCGACCGCGCTCTCGGCGGCCGCGGCCGAGGTGCTCAGCAACCCGGCGCGGCGGCCCGCGACCAGACCGAGCAGGACAGCGAGCGCCTCCTCGTCGGTGAGCATCAGCGGAGGCATCCGATACCCCGGGGCCAGGCGGTACCCGCCGTGGCGCCCGCGCACCGAGCGGACCGGGATGTCCAGGTCGAGGAGATGACCGACGTAGCGGCGGACGGTGCGCTCGTCCACGTCGAGTCGTTCGGCGAGCTCGGCGACGGTCCGGGTGCCTCCGCGCTGGAGGATCTCCAGCAATGCCAGTACGCGGGCGATCGGCCGAGTCACCACAAGATCCTCCCAATACCGGGCGGATCCTGTCCACTATTGCCCCTAGCGTGTCCGGTGACCCCGGGAGGGCGCGCCCTCCAGTGCAGAAAGGTTCCACCGTGCAGCTTGTTTCCGTCCGCGTCATCACCAACGACGTCACCCGCCTCGTCGAGTTCTACGAGCAGGTGACCGGCCTCGATGCGCGTCGCCCCGCCGAGCAGTTCGCCGAGCTCGTAGGCCCGTCGTGCACGTTGGCCATCGGCAGTGCCGAGACGATGGCGCTGTTCAGCGCCGGGGCCGACGTACCCGAGTCGAACCGGACCGCGATCCTCGAGTTCCTCGTCGAGGACGTCGACCGGGAGCACGAACGGTTGATGAGCCTGGCTGTCGCGCCCGAGGTCGTGCAGGAGCCGACCACGATGCCGTGGGGAAACCGCTCCCTGCTGTTCCGCGACCCCGACGGGAACCTGGTCAACTTCTTCACCCCGCTCACCGACGAGGCCCGGGCAAGGCTCGCCCGCTGACGGGCCATGCGGACACCTAGCCCCCTGTCAGGTCGCAGCAGCTCGTACTCGACCTCGCCGTGTTCGGTGCCCGGGAGCGGGTTGTCGAAGTGCAGGTGGAACACCTTCACCGGCAAGCTTCTCTCGCGAGCGTGATCATCTGCCATCCTGGCCAGCGTCAACCAAGCTGTCCAAGGCTTTTCGGCGCGGCACGCTAACCGCCGCGCGCCCACCACAATGCGCCGAGGCGGCCATGCGTCGCGTGGATTCGGCATTCTTGGCGTCCCGAGATCTTTAGCATGGCGCGGGTGGAAGATGTGATCCAGCGCAAGGACGGCTTCCGGTCTCGGCGGTTCGTCTTCGGTTCTCGCGACAGCTTTCCCGTGGTGGCCGACATCGCTCGGACGTCGGGGTGGAAGCAGCTGCTGAAGCGGCCGACCGACCAGCCCCGCGCCGACATGATGTCGGTCCGCTGGGAGGTGGACGCTGAGATCGATCCCGGCTTGCGGATCACCTTCACCGAGGACGCGGCGATCGACAGCGCGTACGTCTTGGCCACCAGTCCGCTCGGGCCTCCGCAACGCGTCAAGACCGTTACGCGCGTGTTCGCCGCGTATTGGGGTGTTCTGAGCTTCGACGATCTGATCGTCGAGGTGGACACGGCGACAGCCGACGCGCTGCCCCTCGCCGTTCTGCGCGCAGGCCTCGGTGCACCTGCGCACCGCGATGAGCGCTTCGTCGAGAGGATCAGCGCATGCGCTGCGGCGGAAGAAGATTCTGTTCGCGAGGCCGCGCTCTGGGCGATGACTTACGCCGAGTGGCCGGTTTTCCGGCCCGTGCTGCGGGAAGTCGCGGCCGGTGATCCCGACGAGTTCCTCCGGAAGATGGCCTCCGGAGTGCTCAGCAGCTACGACAGGATCGGCCTGCCCGAGTAGCGCGGTGTTCAGCCGGGTTGGAAGAACTCGAGCATCTTCCGGCTGGCGTCCGGGGCCATCAGCAGTTCCTGCAGATCCGCGGACATCCGGGCGGCCGCGCTGGTGCGTTCGAACATCTCGCGTTCGTATTCCCTTACGGCGGTGGGAAAGTCGTCCGGGTGTGCGGCCAGCGCGAGGCCGAGCAGGGCACCGTCGAGCAGCGCCATGTTGGCGCCCTCTCCCACCGGTGGCATCAGGTGGGCGGCGTCTCCGAGCAGCGTGACGTCCGGCTTCGGCGGCCAGGTCAGGCCGACCGGGAGCGTGGTGATCGACCGCGGCACGACCGTGTCGTCGCAGGTCGCGATCAGCGCGGTGAACCGCGGGTCCAATGTTGGCGGCTCCAACGAAAATTCCCCGGAGTGAAGACCATGATCACGCCGTTCCGCATCGGCCGTTGCCCTGTCCGAAGCGGATGAGGCCCGGCTGGACAAGGTGCGGCAGCTGATGGCGAATCGTCCGCCGTACCAGGCCCTGCAGGCCGCCACACCGCAGACCATCGGCTACGCGCTGACCGATTCGCCGGTGGGCCAGCTGGCCTGGATCGCCGAGCGCTTCGCGCAGTGGACCGATCCTCGCTCGCAGAGCTGTACTGGCTGACCGCCACCGCGGCTTCCTCGGCGCGGATGCACCACGAAGCCCAGCGGCTGACCGAGCCGTGCCCGGTGCCGGTCGGCGTGGCGGTGTTCGCGCACGACATCACGCTGTCCGTGCGACCGCTGGCCGAGCGGCTGTTCGACATCAGGCACTGGTCGGAGTTCGAGCGCGGTGGCCGCTTCGCGGCGATGGAGGTGCCGGAGCTGTTCGCCGCGGACGTCCGGGACTTCTTCCTAGCCCGCATCGCGGACCGTTAGGCCGGGGTGGGGCCCTGGAGGCATCGCTTCCAGGGCCCCGGGTGTCAGCGCTGGTCCAGCGTGATCCTGAACCGGGCGGTGCTCCCGTCGGTGGTCCAGCGGCGGAAGCCCGCCTTCTCCAGGACGCGGACCGACGACGGGTTCGACAGCTCCACGCCGGCGGACACGGTGTGGACATCGGGTGCGGTGAGGGCGAACTCGGCCAGGGCGCGGGTGGCTTCGGTGGCGTAGCCGCGGCCGCGGCGGGAGGCCACGATGCCGTACCCGATTTCGAGGACGCCGTCGTTCGGCGGCCAGAACAGGCCGATCGAGCCCACCATCGAACCGCTCTCGCGCTCGACGACCAGCCGGTGGCCGTGCGCACCGAGCCAAGCGGGGTTCTGGTCGAGGAGACCGGCGATCACGCGATCGCCTTCGGCGGGGAAGTCGGCCGCCCAGTGCGCGGACCGGATGCCGTCGCGGACCGCGGTGGCCTCGCTCGTGGTCCAGGTCCGCAGGACGAGGCGCTCGGTGATCACATCGGCGGGTGCAGAAGACACGTGTTTCTCCTGGTCGTTGGAACGACCCGGGCCGCGCTTCGACTAGTGCGCGGGCCGGATGAGGGCATGCTGATGAGGGCCGGCGGCGGCCATATTCATCAACCTCCCCATCCAGTGATCTCGCGTCTGCCGAGACGGTAGCGGCGGTTCCCCGGTCGCGGCAACGCATTTTCGGGCTGCGGTCGCATGCGCCGTCAGCGGCTCACCGGGGTTTCGAGGTCGATGCGCGCCAGCTTCTCCGGATTGCGCACCGCGTACAGGCCGGTGATGCGGCCGTTGTCGATGCGCACCGCCAGCACGGAGTCGGCTTCTCCGGTCAGCCTGATGCGCAGCCCGGGTTGGCCGTTGATCTGCACCGGCTGCAGCGTGGCCCTTGCGGTGAGCCGGCCCAGCACGCCGGTCACCCGGTCGGCGCCGACGACGGGTGCCAGTGCGGCTCGGACGACTCCGCCGCCGTCGGTCAGCAGGACGACGTCCGGCGCGAGGACGTCGAGCAGCCGTCGCACATCGCCTGTTTCGACCGCCTGCCGGAACGCGTCGAGCGCGTCGCGGGCCTCGGCCGGGGAGGGGTTCCCGCGCGGTCGGCGCGCGGTGACGTGGTTGCGCGCGCGGTGGGCGATCTGGCGAACGGCCGCCGGTGTTTTGCCGACGGCGCCTGCGATCTCGTCGTAGCCGAGGTCGAATACCTCGCGCAGCACGAACACTGCGCGCTCGGTCGGGGCGAGCGTCTCCAGGACCAGCAGCATCGCCATCGAGACGCTGTCGGCGAGCTCGACGTCCTCGGCCACGTCGGGCGCGGTGAGCAGTGGTTCCGGTAGCCAGGGGCCGGTGTAGGACTCCTTGCGGCGGCGGAGCGTGCGCAGTCGGGTCAGCGCTTCGCGGGTGGTGATCCGCACCAGGAAGGCGCGCCGATCGCGGACCGCGTCGAGTTCGACTCCCGTCCAGCGCAGCCAGGTCTCCTGCAGGACGTCCTCGGCGTCGGCGGCCGAACCGAGCATCTCGTAGGCCACGGTGAACAGCAGGTTGCGGTGGGCGACGAACACCTCGGTGGCGGGATCCATGCGTTCGTGCGTGGCGGTGCCCTCGTTCATCCCTGGCTCCTGCCTGTTCGCTCTCGTCGGGCCGCTGGGCGGTTTTCAGGCGGATGGCCCGATCCTGCAACGTGGAGTGCGGTCGAGCTCGACGGAGTCGGCCGCGTCCACGCATCAGAAGCCGCGCCGGGCTGCTTTGTGACAGCCGGGCTCGGTGTCCTGCGTCACGTCGCGCCGCTGTCACATAGGCCGGGCGGGCGGCTTCTCCATGGTCGTCACGATGCCGCGAAGCGATCCACGAGTGAGGACGAAGCGATGGAACCCCGTATCGACCTGATGACCAACCAGCTCGGCGCCAAGGTCAGCAAGCGGATCTACGGCGTCAACCTGGCGATCAAGGAGGTGTCGCTGCCCAAGGCGTTGCTGGAGCTGATCGCGCTGCGGGTCAGCCAGATCAACGGTTGTGGCTGGTGCGTCGACGTCCACACCAAGGAAGCGGCGGGCGCCGGTGAGACCGCGGCCCGGATCAACCTGGTCGCCGCCTGGCGCGAGTCCGCGGTGTTCACGGACGCCGAGCGGGCCGCGCTGGCGCTCGCCGAGGAGGGCACCCGGCTCGCCGACGCCCACCACGGGGTGTCCGACGAGACCTGGGGCCAGGTGCGCGAGCACTACGACGACGATCAGATCGCGGCGCTGGTCTCCCTGATCGCCGTGATCAACGCCGCCAACCGGCTCGGCGTGATCACCCGCATGCGCGGAGGTTCCTACGATCCCGGCATGTTCGCCGCCCTGTCGAGCTGAGCGGCCTCCGGCCTGCCGGTCGAGTCAGGGCTGGTGGGCCGGGGCGCAGGTCTCGATCCACGTCGCGAGGTCGGGTATCTCGTCGATGGTGAGCAGGGGTGGGCAGTCCGGGAGGGGTGTTGCTCCGGTGAACGCGTGGTCTTGGGCGAAGAGCAGGAGTCGGCCGCTGCGGTGGTGGGCCAGCGTCAGGTTGCCGTTGGCCTCGACCGCGACGACGTAGTACTCGTCGGCCTGGACGGGGACTTCGAGTCCCGCGTCGAGCACTTCCGAGAGCTGCATGTTCGCGATGTCGGCGGTGAGCACCTCGTCCAGGTTGCGCCACCAGGAGCCGGGTTCGCCGAACCACTCGGTGATCCCGCCGCAAACGGCCAGGAACGCCCGGTGGATCGGGTGGAACTCCTCGGTTCCCTCTTGCCGGGGTGGGTGGCAGAGCCACCCCCGCCGGTCCTCGGGTGGCCCCCAGGTCAGCAGCTCGTAGGCTTCTCCGTCCTCGGAAACCGGGGTGACGGTCGCTGATCCGAGCAAGGCCGAGAGCGCGGGCAGGCCGGGCACCGGCCCGCGCGTCCACGGTTTCGCCTCGCCCGCCACGGCGGTTCCGCCGAACCACGGGACTCGATCGAGGAACTGCTCCCAGTCGGACACGAGCCGACCTTAGGGGCGAGGTCGGCGGCTGATCGCGCGGGTCAGGCTGCCGGCCTCCTCATCAGCTTCACGAGGCTGGAGAAGCTGTCGGCCTCGTACCCGGCGTCCATTCCGCGGCGGAACAGGTCGACGACCGCGGCGGGCAGGGCGGTGTCCACACCCGCTTCGACGTTGGTGTGCAGGACGTGCTCGACGCTGGCCATGCCCATCGCCAGGCGGTCCACGTCGCCGCCGTGCTCGCCGGCGTCGATGCGTTCGGCGTAGAAGGACAGGAAGTTCGGCATCGACGCCATGGTCTCGGCCGCGTGCGGCAGGACGTCGGCCGCGGTGAGGCCGTTCACCTCGCCGAGGGCGATGGCCTGCCAGTAGCTGAGCATCGACGTCCAGAACATGACCATGCCGAGCTGGTAGTACAGCGCGGCCAGCCCGGGGTCCTCGCCCCGGAATTCCGCCCTGGTCAGCGTTTCGAGGGTGGCGCGGTGCTTCTCGAAGGAGTCGCGGGGGCCGCTGTAGAAGGTGGACGACTCCGGCTGCCCGATGCCCGACGGCGGCACGGTGACCCCGCCGGAGAGCTGGATCCCGCCGTGCTCGGCGATCCACCGCGCCCCGGCCCGGGTCTTCTCCGGGGTGTCGGAGCTGAGGTTGACCACGACGCGGCCGGACAGGGCGTGCGCGGCGGGTTCCAGCACTTCGTACATCGCGTTGTAGTCGGTCAGGCTCAGCACCACCAGCTCGTTGGCGGAGAGCGCCTCCGCGGCGCTGGCCGCGCGCACTGCTCCACGTTCGACCAGGGCGTCTGCGCGGGATGCGGTGCGGTTCCAGACGGTGACCGGGTGGCCCGCGTCGAGGAAGGTGCGGACCATGGCCTGCCCCATCGGGCCGAGGCCGATCACGGTCACGGGTCGCTTGCTGCTCATGAAGATCTCCACGGACTAGAACGAACGCTCTATTTAGGTACGAGAGCAAGCTAGCACAGAACTAAAACGAACGTTCTAACCAGTAGGCTGTGCGCATGGGCACGACCAGCACCCGGGACCGGATCGTCACCGCCGCCGCGCGGCTCCTGCAGCGCCAAGGCTACGTGGGCACGGGGATCAAGCAGATCGCCACCGAGGCCCAGGCCACCCTCGGCTCCGTCTACCACTTCTTCCCAGCGGGCAAGGGCGCCGTCGCAGTTGCCGCCATCGAGCACAGCGGGCAGGAGTTCGCCGAGCTCCTGCGCGTGGCGCTGGACAGCGAGCAGAGCCCGAGCGCGGCGGTGGAGGCCTGCACCCACCAGCTCGCCGAAGCGCTGCGCGATTCGGGCTGGGTCGAAGGCTGCCCGATCACCGCGGCGGCGCTGGAAACGCTGGGCACCGACTCCGAGATCCAGCGGGTGTGCGCAGCCGCGCTGCGCGGCTGGGAGCAGCTGGTCCACGACAAGCTGCTGCTCTCGGGCTTTCGCGCCGAAGACGCCCGCGACCTGGCGAGCACGATCATCAGCACCCTGGAAGGCGCCGAAGTCGCGGCCCAGGTCAACCGGAGCGAAGAGCCCTTGCGGGCGGCGGGCCGGCAGCTGGCCCGGCTGGTCGGCTCGTACGAGACGAACCGATCAGCGGACTAGGACCTGGCCGCCGGTCAGCTCTGCGGTGCGCGGTCGAGTCCTCGTTCGAAGTCGAGGAGTTCTTCGGCGAAGGCTCGGGGGTGTCCTCGGGGGAGAAGTGTCCTTCCGGGTGTCCGATCGGGGCGGTGCCGTTCGTGGTGGGAGTGGAGGCCGCGATGCCGGGGAGCGAGCATGGAGCTGACGAACCTCTCCGCCGGATCGCGGCCGTCCCGGAGGGCGTGAGGATCCAGACCGCAGAGGAGTCGACGTGCAGTACCTGGTTTCCGTGATCGACGACAAGACCGCTTCCGCCACCGCGGAGGAGATGACCGCCATCAAGGCGTTCAACGAGCGGCTCCAGGCCGAGGGGCACTGGGTCTTCGCCGGCGGCCTCAACGCGCCCAGCACGGCCACCGTCATCGAGCACCGGGACGGGGAGCCGATCTTCACCGACGGGCCCTTCCTGGAGTCGAAGGAGCACCTCGCCGGGTTCTGGGTCATCGAGGCCCCCGACCTCGACGTCGCGCTCGAGATCGCCGCCGAAGGCGCCGAGCGCTGCAACCGGAAGGTCGAGGTGCGGCCGTTCCTGTGAGCCCGGTCGAGGAGGCGCTCAGCCGCGCGCACCGCGCGGAGTGGGCGCGGCTGGTCGCCGTGCTGACCAGGCGCTTCGGTGATCTCGACATCGCGGAGGAAGCGGCGGCCGAGGCGTTCGCGACCGCTGTCGAGCGGTGGGCTGCCGACGGCGTGCCGCCGAATCCCGGTGCCTGGCTGACGACCACCGCCGTCCGCAAGGCGATCGACCGGCTCCGGCGGGAGAGCAAGCGCGAGGACAAGCACCGGGAGGCGTTGTCGATGCACGACGAGCAGGAGCCCGTCGGGGCCATCGACGACGAGCGGCTCCGGCTGCTCTTCACCTGCTGCCATCCGGCGTTGGCGATGGAGGCGCGGGTCGCCCTGACGCTGCGCATGGTCGGCGGGCTGACCGTGCCGGAGATCGCGAGCGCGTTCCTGGCGCGGGAATCCGCCATGGGCAAGCGGATCACGCGCGCGAAGAACAAGATCAAGGCGGCTCGCATCCCGTACCGGGTGCCGTCGGCGGAGGATCTCCCGCGACGGGTTTCCGGTGTGCTCGCAGTGCTCTTCCTCGTCTTCAACGAGGGCTACCTGGCGACCGGTCCCGGCACCGATCCCGTGCGCCAGGAGCTGACGGCCGAGGCGATCCGGCTGACGCGGCTGGTCCGCGGCCTGCTGCCCGACGACGGCGAGGTGGCCGGGCTGCTGGCGCTGATGCTGCTCACCGAAGCCCGCCGCGCCGCCCGTGTTTCGGACAGCGGTGAGCTGATCACGCTCCACGAGCAGGATCGCGGTGCCTGGGACGCGGATTTGATCGCCGAGGGGCATCGGCTGGTGCGCGAGCGCCTGGCCGCGGGAGCGGCTCCGGGGCGCTACCAGATCCTCGCCGCGATCAACGCCGTGCACACCTCCGCCCGCGACGCCCGCGATACCGACTGGTCGCAGGTCGTCGCGCTCTACGACCAGCTCGTGCGCCTCGACCCGTCGCCGATCGTCGCGCTCAACCGGGCCATCGCGGTCGCCGAGATCGACGGCCCGGAAGTGGCGTTGGCGGCTGTCGACCGACTCGCGCTGAGCGGTTATCACGCCTTCCACGCGACTCGCGCTGATCTGCTGCGAAGGCTGGGCCGCGTGCCGGAATCGCGCTCGGCGTACGGCAGGGCCATCGAGCTGGCGGGCAACACCGCCGAGATCGCCTACCTGACACGCCGCCGCGACCAGCTGGAGTAGCGCGGCGTGCCAGGAGGCGTTCGGTCAGGCGTCCACCCGGTGCACCGAGCGGATCCCGCGTGAATCAGGCCGAGGCGTCCGCGAGCACCTGGCGCTCGTCGTCGGTCAGCAGCAGGTCGTGCAGCGCGAGCAGCGCAGGCAGCTGCTCGACCGTGCGGGCGGAGGCGATCGGCGCGACCACCGTGGGCTGCTGCGCGAGCCAGGCCAGCGCGACGGTCGCCATCTCCGCACCGCGGGCCGTCGCGACCTCCTCCAGCGCGGCGAGGACCTTCACACCGCGTTCGGTGTCCGCGTAGCCGCCCGCCAGGCCGGGCATGTCGCGCACGCTGTCGACGGTCTTGCCCGGGCGGTACTTGCCGGTCAGGAAGCCGGAGGCGAGCGCGAAGTACGGGACGCAGGCCAGGCCTTCGCGCTGCACGATCTCCTGCGGCTCGCCCTCGTAGGTGTCGCGCGAGACGAGGTTGTACTGCGGCTGGAGCGCGACGTAGCGGGCCAGGCCCTCGCGGTCGGAGAAGGCCAGCGAGGCGGCGAGCCGCTCGGGGCTGATGTTGGAGGCGGCGATCGCGCGGACCTTGCCCGCCTTCACCAGGCCGTCCAGCGCGGTGATGATGTCCTCGACCGGGACGGACTCGTCGTCGAAGTGCGTGTAGTAGACGTCGATGCGGTCGGTGCCCAGCCGGCGCAGCGAATCATCGGCGGCGGCCGCGATGTTCGCCGGTGCGAGGCCCTTGCGCGCCGGGCTGTCGCCGACCTTGGTGGCGACGACCACGTCGTCGCGGTTGCCGCGCGCGGCCAGCCACTTGCCGATGATGGTCTCGGACTGGCCCGCTTCGTTGCCGGGGAAGTGGTACATGTAGGAGTCGGCGGTGTCGACGAAGTTGCCGCCCGCTTCGCGGTAGGCGTCGAGCACCGCGAACGATGCGGCTTCGTCGGCGGTCCAGCCGAACACGTTCCCGCCCAAGCACAACGGGGAGACGGACAGGCCGGACGAGCCCAGTGGGCGAAGTGCGGTCATGGTTGATTGAACCACGGCCCGCGCATCCGCCGAGGCGGAAGGCTCGTGCCGGCAAGTCCGTTCGGCGGCAGCCGGTCGGTCCAAATAGGACACGTGCTCGACTGGACACCGCAGCCGGTTTTTCAGGCCCGCATGTGCTCCTGCGCCCAGGCCTCGAAGCTGGTGAGCGGGATGCCGAGGTCCCTGGCGAACTCGGGGCGTGCCGGCTGCTCCGCCGTGTTGAGCCACTCGTGCCCGGCACCCATGGGCGGCATTCCGGCGGCGACGGCCTGCTCCTCGGTCATGTCGGGCGCGGACAGCCGGGTTCCGAGCACGCGGGAGAGGACCTCGGCGATCTCCCGCATCGACAGCAGGTCGCTCGCCAGCTCCAGTTCGGCCCGGTCGAACCGCTCCGGTTCGGCGATGGCCGCCGCGGCCGCCGCACCGATGTCGTCCACCGCGACCAGGGAGAGCCGCGTTCCGGGTTTCACGACGCTGACCAGGCCGCCCTCGATCCCGCGCGGGAACAGGAAAGCGGTGGCGGGCAGGAAGTTCTCCATGAAGAAGCTCGGCTTGAGCAGGGTCCAGCGCGGAAACCCGGCCGCGCGGAGGCGTTCCTGGAGCGCGGTCTTGGTGCTCATGGCGTGCTCCAGCATGGCCCACCGGCCGTCGGCCCAGCCGGGAGTTCCGGTGTGCTGACCGGCACCGGAGACCGAGGTGTGCACGAACTGCGGCACTCCGGCGGCCAGCGCGGCTTCGATGAGGTTGACGCCCTGGACCAGTTCACCGTCGAAGTCGGGGCCGTCGGCGGTGAAAGCGGGCATCTGCACGGAGAAGACGGCGCGGACGCCGTCGGCTGCCCGGCGCACTGAATCGCGGTCGTGCAGATCGCCCGGGACCAGCTCGGCACCGAGCGCTTCGACGGCCTTGGCCTTGTCGGCGGACGGGTTGCGGACCAGAGCGCGGACGGGAACGCCCGCCGCGAGCAGAGCGCGCGCGGCGGCGCCTCCCTGCCTGCCAGTAGCGCCGGTGACCAGGACAGGTGCGGGCATGAAGTGCCTCCTGCGGGATAAGTGGCGGGGTCCGCCGTTTCTCTCCCGGTACAATATGGCGGGGCCCGCCATTTGGCAAACCTGGAGGTGACGCGATGCCCGAGGGACAGCGTGCGGATGCCCGGCGCAACTACGCGCGCATCCTCGCGGTGGCGGAGCAGGAGGTCGCCGCGCACGGCCCGGAAGCCTCGCTGGAGCAGATCGCCCGCATCGCAGGAGTCGGCTCGGCGACGGTGCGCAGGCACTTCCCCTCTCGGCAGGCATTGCTGGAGGCGGTCTCCGAGAAGCGGATCGAGGCGCTGCGCCTCCGCGCCGAGGACTTGGCGGGCGAGCAGAACAGTCGTGATGCGCTGCTGACGTGGCTGAGCGAGGTCGTCGCCTACTGCGTCTCCGCCCGAGGTCTGGCTGCCGCGCTGGCCTACGACGAGGATCCAACGCAGAACGGCTGCGCGGCGGCGCTGGAGGAGGCCGGAAGAGACCTGCTGGCCCGTGCGGCGCGGGACGGTGCGGTGGCGCCCGACGTCACGGTCGCGGACCTGCTCTCGCTGATCGTCGGCATCGTCCTGATCAGCCAGTACGCCCCCGACCCCGAAGCCCGGGCGGACCGGCTGTTCCAGCTGGCCGTGGCGGGACTCAGCCCGCAGCGCTGACCTGCTCCAGCATCGTCAGGTAGGCGTCGAGCTTGCCCGCGCCGGCGAGGAGCCTGCGGCTGCGCGTGGTCAGCCGGGCCTGCCACGAGTCGAGGAAGGCGGCCAGCGGTTCCGCTCCGCCTGCCTCGCGCAGCGAGTCGACGAACTTCGCGACCTGGGGCAGCGGATAGCCGCCTCGCCGCAGTTGACGTGCGATTTCGGCGTCGCGCACGCAATCCGGCCCGTACTCGCGGTAGCCCGTTGTCCGGTCGCGCTCCGGGCGCAGGATGCCGTGGGTCTCCCAGGTCCGCAGCGTGGCCGGGTGCACGCCGATGCGGCGCGCGAGTTCGCCGACGGTCAGCGGCGGACCGGTGACCGTCGGCGTGCTGGACAGGGAGCTCAGAGCCGATGCGACCTCCGTGCGGGTGTCGCGCTCGGCGAGCAACGAGACGTGCGCGGCGTCGATGAGCCGGTAGGCGGACTCGGTGTCGCCGCGGTTGCTCGCGCGCATGATCTCCACGGCCTGCTGGTGCCCGTGGCCGCCGCGCAAGGCGAGGAAGGCGCGCAAGGCCAGCGCGTGCAAAGGCGTGTAGCGGCGGTACCCGGTCTCGCTGCGCTCGGTCGGCGGGAGGACGCCCGCCTCGTCGTAGTTGCGGACCGCTTGGGCGGACAACCCGTGCTCCCGGGCGAGGTCGATCGGTCGCAACGCGGACCTCCGATTGAGGCTTTGAGCAGCAATTACCAGGTGGAATTCGCCGGAGTTTCACACGAATCTTCAACGATAGCGTCGAGGGCACCGCAAATCCGAGAAGGGGTGCTCATGTCCATTGCCGAGATCGGCCGCCAGCTCGACGACCTTGGTGGCGCCGTCGACGACCTGCTCGCCGCGCGGCCCGAACCGCCGGTCCTGCTCGGGCTCGGCGAGCCCACGCACGGCATCGAGGCGTTCCCGTTGCTGCGCAACGAACTCCTGCCCGAGCTGGTCGCACGCGGATACCGGTCGATCGCCTTGGAGACGGATCACTTCGCCGCGTCCGTCGTCGACGACTACGTGGCCGGGCGAGCGGCGGACGTCGATGAGGTGCTGGAAACCGGGTTCAGCCACCGATTCGGTGCGGCGCCGGGAAACCGCGAGCTCGTCGAATGGCTCCGCGCGCACAACGCCGAGCGCGACCCGCGGGACCGCGTCCGCTTCTACGGCTTCGACGGGCCGATGGAGATGTCCGGTGCGCCCAGCCCGCGACGCGCGCTGACCGCGGTCATCGACTACCTGCCCGCACTGGAGTTCCCGGACGTCGATGCGCTGCTCGGCGACGACGCGGACTGGGAGAACCAAGCGGCCATGTACGACCCGGCAGCGTCCATCGGAGGCTCGGACCGCGCTCGCGCGCTGCGCATCGTCGCCGACGACCTCGTCAGCGCCCTGCGCCGCGCGGCACCGGGCCTGCGCCGCCAGAACCCGGACGCCTACGACCAAGCCGCCGCGCACGCGCGCACGGCCCTGGGCCTGCTGCGCTATCACGCGGCCATGGCCAGCACCTCGCCCGACCGGATCGCGGCCTTGCTCAGCCTGCGCGCCGAGATGATGGCCGAGAACCTGCTCGCGATCGTCGCCCGGGAACAACGCCGCGGACCGACCCTGGTGTTCGCGCACAACGCGCACCTGCAGCGCGCGAAGTCCGACATGCAGTTCGGCGGGGACGAGGTGAGCTGGGACGACGCGGGCGCGCTCGTCGAACTCGCCCTCGGCGAGCGCTACGTGTTCCTGGCGACCGACGCCAATCCCCGCAGTGCGCCGGGCACCCTCCAGGGCGAGCTGGCCGGGGCGACCACCCGCCGCGCCCTGTTCCCGGCGCAAGCCCTGCGCGCCGCGCTGCCCCCGTCGACCACCGCGGGAGAACCGATCGTGCCCGGTCACCTGCCCCTGAAACCGGAGCAGCTGGCGGGCGCCGACGCGGTCATCTTCATCGCCGACACCGACGGGAAGCAGCACCAGTTCTGGTGACCGGGCCGTGTCCGGATGTGACAGCCGATCGTCATTGAGGACATCACCGGCAGCGGTGACCATGGAGGCATGTCCATCGCGCACCGCGTCGTCATCGCGGTCTTCCCCGACGTCGACCTGCTCGACGTCACCGGCCCGGCCGAGGTCTTCGCGCTGGCCAACCGGGAGACCGCCGGGCGGGCCGGCTACCGGGTCCGGCTGGCCGGGCCGGTCGCCGGCGAGGTCCGCACCTCGGCGGGGGTGCGGATGCTCGCCGACGTGGCCTTCGACGAGGTCGGCGATGACGTCGACACCCTCCTGGTGCCGGGAGCGGTCGACATGACCGACGACGGGCCCGTCGCCCGCATCGATCCCGACGTGGTGGCGTGGGTGCGGGAGACCTCCGCGCACGCCCGGCGCGTCGCGTCGGTGTGCGTGGGCGCGCACGTGCTGGCCGCCGCCGGGCTGCTGGGCGGCAAGACAGCGACCACCCACTGGTCGACCGCCGCCCAGCTCGCCGCCGAGCACCCGGACGTCGCGGTCGATCCCGACCCGATCTTCGTGCGCACCGACGGCGGCAGGCTGTGGACCGGGGCCGGTATCAGCGCCTGCCTGGACCTGGCGCTGGCCCTGGTCGCCGAGGACCACGGCGAGCAGACGGCGCTGGCGGTGGCCCGGCAGCTGGTGATGTACCTGAAGCGGCAGGGCGGGCAGAGCCAGTTCTCCGTGCCGTTGAGCCGCCCGGCAGGCCGACGGGACATCGACGAGTTGCGGGTGTGGATCGCCGACCACCTCGACGCGGACCTGTCCGCGCGGGCGCTGGCCGAGCGGATGTGCCTGAGCGAGCGGCACTTCGCCCGCGTCTTCAAGCAGGAGACCGGTACCAGCCCGGCGACGTACGTCGAAGCGGCCCGCGTGGAGCTGGCCCGCCGCCTGCTGGAGACCACCGACTGCCCGCTCGACCAGGTCGCGGCGGCCGCCGGGCTCGGCTCGGCGGAGACCCTGCACCGCGCGTTCCGGCGGCAGCTGGCCACCACGCCCGCGGCGTACCGGAGGCGCTTCCGCACGCCGGCCGCCTGACCCGGCGCTCGATCTCCCCTCGGCGAAGGGGTGCTTCGCCATGCCCGTTTACCGGACGAGAGGACGTTCCATGACATCCAAGACCCTGCGCGACGTGATCGGCCTGAACGCCGAGCCGCCCCGGCTGAGCGAATCCGCGCTGATCCTGATCGACCTCCAGAACACCTACCGGACCGGCGTCATGGCCCTGGACGGCGCCGAGGAGGCCCTGGCGGCGGCCGCCCGGCTGCTGGAGCGCGCGCGGGCGGCGGGAATCCCGGTCGTCCACGTCATCAACGACGGCGGCGAGGGCACGCCCTACGACATCCGAGCCCACATCGGCGCCATCAGCGACGAGGTCGCGCCGGTCGACGGCGAGCCCGTGGTGGTCAAGCAGTTCCCCAACGCCTTCCACGCCACCGAGCTGGAGAAGACGCTGAAGGACCTCGGCGTCGGCGGCGACCTTGTGCTGGCCGGCTTCATGACGCACATGTGCGTCACCTTCACCGCCCAGGGCGCCTTCAACCTCGGCTACCGGCCCACGGTCGTCGCCGAGGCGACAGCCACCCGGCCGCTCCCTGCGCCGGACGGCACTGCGCTGCCTTCGTCTTCGCTCCAGGCAGCGGCCCTCACCACGATCACCGACCTGTTCGGCCTCGTCGTCCCCACCGCCGAGTCCCTCCAGGGCTGACCGTAATGTCCACTGTGGAAAGCGGGGGACGTCGATCGCAGCGCCGAAAGGCACCTGCTGGTGAGGTGGTTCGGGCCGCCGCTGGCCTAATAGTCGATTGTGGACTGAACCGCTCACGGGCAGCTGGTGCCGCGCGGCGGCAGCGCGCCGGTCGTGAGGTAGTCGTGCACGATCTCGCGGGTGCAACGGCTTTCGCCGCTCAGGTACACGGCGTGGTAGCCCTCGACGCCGAACCAGCGGGCTCCGGGCAGCTGCGACGCGACGTGCCTGCCCTCGGACGGGGCGGTTGCCGTGTCGTGCACACCGTTGGCCAGCAGGACCGGCGGTAGCCCGGGGGCGTGGATCGGCCGAGGTGGGTAGGTCGCGCCGGGCAGCCCGAGGCAACGGGTCGCGACGAGCGGCAACTTCCAGCCGATGCGGGGCTCGACGGTGCGCAGTTCGCCGATCAGCTCGGCCGTCGGCTCGTACCGCGGTGCGGGGAAGTCCGCGCACTCCGCGTGGAAGGTGAGGCCGGCGGGCAGGACGGGGGTGATGCCGAGGAAGTCCGAGGCGTCACCGGCATCGGCCTCGGCGATCGCCGAGGTGATCATCGGCCAGGCCGCTTCGATCAGCAGCAACGCGCCTGACCTGGTGCGGAACTCCTCGCCGGTCAGCTCGCCCGATCCGCCGGGGATCGGGTGCTCGGTGGCCTTCGCCAGCACCCGGTCCCACACCACCAGCACGCTCTCACCGTGCAGCGCGCAGTCCGCGTTCGCGGCGCACCAGCGGTCGATCCGGGGCAGGTCGGCGCGGACCTGGCGCATGATCGGGTCGTAGTGGGCGCGATCCCGGGGCCGGGTGTGGTCGACGACGCTGTCCAGGTACATGCGGCCGACGCGGTGCGGGAAGAGATCGGCGTAGACCTGCCCGTACACGGTGCCGTAGGAGTTGCCGAAGTAGTTCAGCCGCCGCTGGCCGAGAGCCGCGCGGATCGCGTCCACGTCGTGCGCGACCTGCCAGGCGTCCAGCCGGCCGGCGAGATCGCCGATCGTGTCGGAGCACGCGCGGTCGTACTCCCGGCCGCTGCGCTCGTGCTCCGCCCAGAGCCCGGCCGGATCCGCCATGACCGGCAGCGGATCGGGCAGCGCGGTCGGGCAGGTCACCCCGGCGCTGTCGCCGAAGCCGCGCGGGTCGAACGCGATCACGTCGAACCACTGGGTGAGCTCGGTGAACCTGTCGCGCTGCCGGCGCAGCGCGTCGGTGCTCTCGTCCGGCCCGCCGAGATTCACCAGCAGCGGCCCGAGTTTGCGCGACTGGTCCTGCGCCGGGAGCTTCGCCAGCGCGATCTCGATGGTCCCGGCACCGGGATCGCGCCAGTCCACCTGAACCGGTACGTCCAGGCACTCCAGCCCATCACCGCAATCCCGCCACTCCGCGGCGTTCGCCACCGGAGTGCTCGTCAGCAGCAGGCAGATCGCCGCCGCACCGGCCAGAACCGCTCGCATGCCAGGACCTTCCTGCCGAAGGGACTCCTGGGCGAATGTCCCAAGCTTTCAGGCGCCGTTCGTCGGGGTTCTCCCCGAGATCGCCCCTGGTAGGTCAGCAGAGGTCGCGCAGGCTGAGCGGGGCGGGCGGCGGGAGAGGTTCGGCGTGCTCGGCTCGCAGGGAGTTGAGCAGGTAGCCCAGCAGTCGGCGCGACGCGGCCGGGGTCGTCACGCCGTTGTTCGCCATGAGCAGCAAGGGGAGATCGCTGAGCGCGAAGTCGGCGCGGAGCGCACCTGCCTCCTTGGCGCGGTCGGCCAGCGTGGCGAAACTGCGCAGCGCGCGGTCGAGTTCCTGGTCGACGTTGACTGTTTCGGGCAGCGCCGCGAGGAAGGCCGCGCTGAAACCGCGGTCGTCGGCCTGCATGGCGAACACCTTCTCGAGCACCGAGCAGAACCCGCGCCACGGATCGGGATCGTCCAGCGCCTCGTGGACGACCGCGGTGCAGTTCGCGAACCGGTCGGCGAACGCCTCGGTGATCAGCGATTCCTTCGTGGGAAAGCGGCGGTAGAGGGTGGCGACGCCGACCTCGGCGCGCCGGGCGATCGCGGCCATCGGCACGTCGAGGCCGCGCTCGGCGAACAGCGCACGCGCCACCTCGACGATGCGATCGCGGTTCTGCTGCGCGTCGACGCGCAGCTCGGGCAGGTGAGACGGCTCCGTGCTCATCGCTCTCACTCTAGCTCAAGTGGAGGGGGTGCTCCACTTTTCTTGCTAGCGTTGTCCCTGCAGGTAGATGGTGGTTTCAAGAGCGAATCGAGGAGTCTCATGAGGGTCGGCGGAGCACGGACGGAGCGCATGGTCGGCGGCTTCAACGCATGGATGATCGCGCTGAGCCGATCGCCGCGGTGGGGCCGGTTGGTCCGCAAGCACTTCACGGTCATCACCTACACCGGCCGGCGCTCGGGGCGCACCTTCACCGCCCCGGTCGGCTACCGAAGAACGGGCGACACCGTCACGATCGGCGTCCACGTCCCCAACGCCAAGAACTGGTGGCGGAACTTCACCGGCGAAGGCGGCCCGATCACCCTGGACCTCGACGAAACCGATCGCGAGGGCCACGCGATCGCCCGCCGAGACGAGAAGGGCCGGGTCACGGTCACCGTGCAACTGGCGGACTGACGGCCTCCGCACCCCCGCCCGGCCTCACCCCCGCAATTTCAATGGAAATCAGAGGTCCGATTTCAATGGAAATCGCATGCCGGAAGCCGGAGCGGGGCGAGCGGGCACCTGAAAAGACCTCGTCCTTCGCGGGTTTCGTGGCAGCATGGAGCGATGATGCTGATCCGAAAGGGCGATGCCGCGTAAGCGGCCGGGCGCGTTGCGCGCCGACCGATCCGACCACCGCCGACCGATCCGTCGTGGGCCGTCGGCGGAACTGGACGAGGTGACGGTCCGGCGGCTGTACTGGAGAGTGCGCGTCGAGGGGCCGCTGGAGCGGTACCGACGCTTCCTCAGGCAGCCGGGGCGACGGCTCTACTTGCCGCGAGCGGACCTCTACTCGCCGCACGATCCCGCCGAGGCGCGGGACGAACTGGAGCGGCTGAAGTCCGAACTGCCACCACGAGCCCGCGGTGAACTGCGGCGGATGCTGGCTCCGCTGGACGAGGAACTCCGGCGGCGCACGATCCGGGACCCGTACGCCGCGAGCGTAGGTCGCTTGTACGGCACGCCGTGGTGGTGGCACCGGTTGCGCGAGGACTTGTGACCAAAGCCCGTGAGCGGTTTGGGGTGCTATGGCAACTCAAACCGCTCACGAGCCGGAAATCACGTCGTGCCCGTGCGCGGTGGGCTGCTAACGTCGTCGGTGTGAAGCGCGCTGGTCTGACTACGACGCCGGACGACGTCCCGGCGCGCTGACTGCTGTTCTCGCGAAGCTCCGGGGCGGGTGCCCCGGAGCTTCGTCGTGTGGTCACCCGCCTCATCACCGGTGAGGAGACCACCATGCACGACCACCGCAAGCTCGGCCGCGAACTGGGGCTGTTCGACACCGACCCGCTGATCGGCGCCGGGCTGCCGTACTGGCTGCCCGACGGCGCCGTCGTGCGGCACACCCTGGAGGAGTACATCCGCGACGCCGAGCGGCGGGCGGGATACCGGCACGTCTGCTCACCGGTGCTGGGCAAGCGCGAGCTGTACGAGATCTCCGGCCACTGGGAGCACTACCGCGACGACATGTTCCCGCCGATGGATCTCGGCGGCGAACAGGTGGTGCTGCGCCCGAGCCTGTGCCCGCACCACGCGGTCGTCTACCGGTCCCGCTCGCACAGCTACCGGGAACTGCCGCTGCGGATGGCGGAACTGGGCGGCATGTACCGCTCGGAGCTGTCCGGCGTGCTCGGCGGCCTGACCCGCGTGCGCGCGATCCAGCTCAACGACGCGCACATCTTCTGCACCCTCGACCAGGTCGCCGACGAGGCCGCGGCCGCGCTGGAACTGATCCGCAGCGCCTACGCCGCGATGGGCATCAGCCCCGCCCGCTACCGGCTCTCGCTGGCGGGCGAAGGCGGGAAGTACGTCGCAGCACCGGAGAACTGGAAGCGCGCGGCCGCCCTGCTCACCGAGGTCCTCGACCGCAGCGGCCTGGAGTACGAGGCCGTCGAGGGCGAAGCGGCGTTCTACGGCCCGAAGATCGACGTGCAGGTCGCCGACAGCGCAGGCCGCGAGTCGACCCTGTCCACCGTGCAGGTCGACTTCCACCAGCCCGAGCGGTTCGACCTGCACTACACCGGCCCGGACGGCGCCAAGCACCGGCCGGTCATGGTGCACCGCAGCATCATCGGCAGCGTGGAAAGAGCCGTCGCGCACCTCATCGAGGTGCACGGCGGGGCCTTCCCGGCCTGGCTGGCGCCGACCCAGCTCGTGATCCTGCCGATCTCCGACGCCGAGCTGCCGCACGCGGATCGCTTCGCCCGGCGGTGCCTGCAACGAGGTCTGCGCGCGGAGGTCTCGCCCCCGGACCGGGGCAGCCTCGGTGCGCGCATCCGCGAAGCCCGACTGGTGCCCTACCAGGTGGTGATCGGCGCGAAGGAGGCCGAAGCGGATCTGGTCTCGGTGCGCCTGCGCGATGGTCAACGCCTGGACGCCCAACCGGCCGAGGAGTTCCTGGCCGGTCTCGGCCATCTTCGGTCCTCAGTGGACTGAACGTCCCTTTTTCGGGAGGTGTGGCAACCACCGGGGCCGTTGGACGTCTGAACGGGTATGAACACCCGACGCATGCGGAACGACTGGAGCGCACGGCCGGTGGCACCCGCCCCGAGGCCTGCGCCGCCCCGTCCTGCGAACGGCATGCGGGACGACTGGAATGCACGGCCGCCGGCACACGGGCCGAGGCCTGCGCCGCCGCACTCCCGGCGGCGCAGGCCTCGCTGGCCGGTCGTGGTGCTGCTCGTACTGGTGCTGTTCCCGCTGGTGTTCGGGGGATGGCTCTGGTACCACGTCGACTCGACGATCAACCGGGTCAGCGCCTTCCCCGACTACGACGGCCGGCCGGCAGCGGGCGCGGGCACGAACTGGCTCGTCGTCGGCTCCGACAGCCGCGACGGGCTCGACCCGGAAACCCGCGAGAACCTGCACGTCGGTGCGGCCGATGGGCAGCGCACGGACACGATCATGATTGCGCACGTGCCGGACAACGACACCCCGCCGACGCTGATCAGCATCCCGCGCGACTCCCGCGTCCCGGTGCCCGGCCAGGGCCGGACCATGATCAACGCAGCGTTCGCGATCGGCGGCCCGCAGCTGCTGGCGCAGACCGTCGAGCAGGCCACCGGCATGCGCATCGACCACTACGCGGAGATCGGTTTCGGCGGCTTCGCCGGCCTGGTCGACGCGGTCGGCGGCGTCGAGATGTGCCTGGAGCGGGAGATGCACGACACGCAGACCGGCCAAACGCTGCAGGCGGGCTGCCAGGTCCTGGACGGCGAGAAGGCGCTGACCTTCGTCCGGATGCGCTACAGCGACGCCACGCCGCGATCGGACCTCGACCGGGTCGCCAACCAGCGCAGGTTCATCGGGGCGCTGGCCGACGAGGCCTCCAGCTTCGGCACCCTCATCAACCCGTTCACGACCTACGCCCTGGCCGACAGCGGCGCGGCCGCCCTGACGATGTCGGAAGCCGACGGCACCGGCGACCTGCTGTCGCTGGCCTGGGCGATGCGCGGCATCTCCTCGGGCGGAGTGGTGACGACGACGGTGCCGGTCACCGACGCCACCGCGCAGCGCTGGGACAAGGAGAAGGCCGGCGCGCTGTTCGAATCGGTCAACTCCGACCAGCCGATCTCCGCCGACCTGATCGTCGAGTGACCAGCGTGGTCGTGAGTGCGTAACAGTGTTCGAACACTGTTGCGCACTCACGACTGCTCACCGGCGCGGCGGCTTCATCTCCAGCGGAACGCCGATCAGGTTCAGCGCGTTGATCAGCGAGACCTGCGCGACGAGGTGCCCGAGCTCCGCTTCGTCCGGGAACGCCTTGCGCAGCGAGTCCCACAGCTCGTCGGTGACGTGCTCGCGCCGGGTCGCCGTCTCGGCGTAGGCGAGCGCGGCCCGCTCCCGCTCGTCGAACAGCTCCGACTCCTGCCACACCGGCAGCTGAAGCAGCCGGTCCTGGCCCTCGCCGTGCCGCAGCGCCTCACGGCTGTGCATGTCGACGCAGTACACGCAGCCGTTGATCTGCGAAACCCGGATCTTCACCAGTTCGCGCAAGGTCACGTCCAACGGCCCCTCCCGCAGCGCCGCATCGGCCTTCTTGAAGCCCGCGTACGGCTCGGGGGCGGTCTTGCCGAGATCCAGTCGTGCCATGGTCTTCCTCTCCCATCAGGCCTTCACCAGGGAGACGACTAGGGGCGCGCGAACGTGACCGCGCGGAGCTTCCGCGGGTTGAGTTGCCGCCGGTAGGCGCTGATGCGGCCATCGGTGATCTCGACGGTGTCGACGCTGTGGACCCGGCCGTCGCGGTAGGCGACCAGCGCGGGTTCGCCGCCGACCTCGACGATGTCGATCCCGCTCAGCGACCACTGCCTGCCCACGCGCAACAGCACTTCGGCGATGCGCAGCCCGCCGTGGATGAGCTTGCGCGCCGCGAAGACCTCCCCGCCGCCGTCGGTGGTGTACACGGCGTCAGGGTGCATCAGCTCGACCAGGCCTGCGAGGTCACCGGTCTGGTAGGCGGCGCGGAAGGCGACGAGCAGGCGCTCGCGTTCGGCGCGCGGCGCGGTCGGGGCGGATTCCCTGGCCTCGACGACCCGGCGCCGCGCCCGCGAGGCCAGCTTCCGCGCGGCGGGCACCGATCCGCCCAGCACCTCGGCGATCCGGTCGAAGGAGATCCCGAAGACGTCGTGCAGCACGAACGCCACCCGCTCCGGCGGGCTCAACGCCTCCATGACCAGCAGCATCGCGGTCGTCACGGACTCGTCGACGAGCACTGGCTCGGCCGCGTCGGGCCCGGTGAGCAGCGGCTCCGGCAACCACGGCCCGACGTAGTTCTCCCGCTGCACCCTCGCGGACTTCAGCACGTCGTAGGAGCGCCGCGCGGCCACGGTCACCAGCCAGGCCCGGAGGTCCACGACCGCGCTGAGATCGGCCGAAGACGCCCGCAACCAGACGTCCTGCACGACGTCCTCGGCGTCGGCGACGCTGCCGAGCAGCCGGTAGGCCACTCCGAACACGGCCGGCCGGTGCTCCGGCCACTCGGCCGTCAGCCGCATGCGCACTCCCGGGGAAATTCGCTTGTCGCCTCCCGCCGCGGTGCGGAAACTGGTCGGCGACCGGTAGCCCAGTGGCGGAGGACTTCGTGCGCCGACTCTTCGAAATGCCCCGACTTCCCGAGCGGAACGAGTATTTCGAGGACCACGGCGCACATGAGAATCCTGAACATCGGCATCCTGGCACATGTCGACGCGGGTAAGACGAGCCTGACCGAGCGGCTGCTGTTCGACACCGGTGCCATCGACCGGTTGGGCAGCGTGGACGCGGGCAGCACCCGGACGGACACGGCAGCGGTCGAGCGGCAGCGCGGCATCACCGTCCGATCGGCGGTGGTCTCCTTCGCGGTCGGCGACACGCAGGTGAACCTCGTCGACACCCCCGGCCACTCCGACTTCGCCGGGGAGGTGGAGCGCGCGCTCGGCGTGCTCGACGGCGCTGTCCTGGTGCTCTCCGCGGTGGAAGGCGTGCAGGCCAGGACCCGGATCCTGCTGCGCGTGCTGCGCGAACTCGGGCTGCCGACACTCCTGTTCATCAACAAGATCGACCGAGCAGGTGCGCGCGCGGCCGAGCTGCTGGCGGAGGTGGAGCGCTGCGCCCCGGTGGTCCCGATGACCGGTGTGCACGACATCGGCACGCCCGACGCCCGCGCGGTCCCGGTACCGCTGGACGCCGAAGTGCTCGCAGAGCGCGACGACGAACTGCTCGCGCGCGTGATCGACGGCCCGCCGCCCACGCCCGCCGAACTGCACGTCGCGCTCGCCGACCAGACCGCGCGCTGCGTGGTGCACCCGGCGTTCTTCGGCTCGGCGATCACCGGCCAAGGCGTTCCGTCGCTGATCGACGGCATCACCGGTCTGCTGCCGCCCGCCTGCGAGGAACCGGCCACGACGCCGCAGGGTTTGATCTTCGCGATCGAACGCAGATCCGGCCGCAAGACCGCCTACCTGCGGTTGTTCTCCGGTGAACTGGTCGCGCGCCAGCGGGTGACCTTCCGCCGGGAACACGGGGGAGAGCTCGCCGGTCGGCTCACCGGTCTGGAAGTGGTGGGCCGCGCGTCCGACCGCATGGTGCCGGGCGACATCGGCCGGATCACGGGCTTCCCGGGCATCCGCGTCGGCGACCGGCTCGGCGACCGCGACGTGCGGAGCACCGGCCTCTCCCGACCGACCCTGCGCACCGTGGTCAGCGCCCGAGAACCCGGAGAAGGACCGAAGCTGCACGCCGCGCTGCAGGAACTTGCCGAGCAGGATCCCCTGATCGAGGCGAAGCCGTTGCCCGGTGGGGCGAACGAGGTGCTGCTGCACGGCGAGGTCCAGAAGGAGGTCATCGCGGCCGCGCTGGCAGATGACTTCGGCGTGGCGGCGGTGTTCGGGCCGAGCCAGGTCGTGCTCCTGGAACGGCCGACCGGTGTCGGCGAAGCCGTCGAGGAGATGGGTCACCGCGCGGCCGGACCGAGCGGTTTCTGGGCGACGATCGGGCTCCGCGTGCGGCCCACCGGGCGGCGGACCGGCGTGGTCTTCGACCACGAAACCGAGCTGGGCGCACTGCCCCTGGCCTTCCACCGTGCGGTCGAGGAGTCGGTGCACGCCGCGATGGCGCACGGCTTGCACGGCTGGGCGGTGACGGATTGCGCCGTGACGATGACACGTTCCGGTTTCGTCGGACCGGTGAGCACGGCCGCCGACTTCCGCGGCCTGGTGCCGCTGGTGCTGCGCCGCGCGCTGGAGCAGGCGGGGACACGGGTTTACGAGCCGTGGCACGAGTTCGTGCTGGAAGTCCCGCTGGACGTGCTGGCGGAAGCCACGGCGCGGTTGAGCGCCCACCGCGCGAAGATCACGGAGGCGGTTCCCAGCGGCGCGGCGTGGTCCGTCCGGGGCGCGATCCCGGCTTCCGAAGTGCCCGAGGTCCAGCACTGGCTGCCGGACTTGTCACGCGGTGAAGGCACCTGGTGGTCCCGTCCGGATGGCGATCGACCAACGTGACCACCCTGTTGGGCTAACCGAAACTACGCCGGGTAGTCCACTAGCGTCGCATCCGCTTCATCCCTGAAACGTCGCGGAAGCGGGTGCTTCCGGCATCTCGGAGGCGCGCTCCCCCAGCGCCTGCGTTTCCGCACTCCCGACCTGTGAAGGAATAGTGTTGCTGAAGCAGATCCGCCGCGTGCTGTTGGCCACCGCCCTGATCGCCGGAGCCGCGGTGACCTCCGCGACGACGGCCCCGGCGCAGGGCGAACTCCCCAGCGTGCTGCACCTCTCGCTGAGCACCGAGGGCCCCTCGGTCCAGCGCACGACGCTCCTGGAATGCCACCCGGCGGGCGGCACGCACAAGTTCGCGCAGAAGGCCTGCACCGACCTCGAACTGGTGCAGGGCGACTTCCGCCAGATGCGGGTGAACCTGGCCCGCGCCTGCACCCTGGAATACCTGCCGGTGACGGCGAAGCTCGAGGGCAAGTGGCGCGGCGAGGTCGTCAGCTACACCAAGAGCTACCCCAACGCCTGCGCGATGCAGAACGAGACCGGCGTCCTCTTCGACCTCTGATCTCGCGCGATCAGGCCCGGCCGCGGCGCCCGTTTGGAAGCATGGCGGCCATGCCGAGCGAACCCCGATGCGAGCTGTGCGACCTCCCGCTGGGCCAGTGCGCGCACAGCAGCCGCCCCAGGCGGAGCCCGCAGCCGGACCTGATCCTGATCAGCCCGAAGGGCGTGGCGCACGTCCCGGGATGCCAGCACAAGGGCGACGACCCGGACTTCTCCCGCTGGGCGGAGATCCGGGACGTCCCGCGCGCCTGGGAGAAGCTCGGCAACGGCGAGGCGATCAGCGCGACGGGCGGCGCGGTCCCCGGGCTCGTAGCGGTCAGCCGCTGCAAGGACTGCGCGTACCTGCTCTGACCTCGCCGCGTAGGCTGCCGCCGGATGATCAGCGCGGGAAGGTGGCCGATGCCGGAGATCGAGTGGGCCGACTTCGAGAAGGTCGAGCTTCGGGTGGGAACGATCGTGGACGCGGCGCCGAACGCGAAGGCCCGCAAACCCGCGTACGTGCTGAAGGTCGACCTCGGTGACCTCGGCGTCCGGACCTCCAGCGCGCAGATCACCGACCACTACGCACCGGAGGACCTGCGCGGCCGCCAGGTGTTGTGCGTCTGCAACTTCGCCCCGAAGCGGATCGCGGGAGTGAAGTCGGAGGTCCTGGTGACCGGTGCCCACGACGAGAACGGCAACGTGGTCCTGGCCGGCTTCGACCACCCGGTCCCCAACGGCACCCGCCTGCTGTGAAGCCGAGGATCTGACGTGCTGCCCTTCCCGGAACCGACGAAACCGGCGGCCTCCCGCAACGAGGTCTTCACCGGCTACCTCGACTTCTTCCGCTCCCGAGTGATCGACAAGATCACCGAGCTCCCCGAGCCGGAACTGCGCACCAGCCGAGTCCCGTCCGGCTGGACGCCCCTGGAGCTGGTGAAGCACCTGACCTTCGTGGAACTCCGCTGGATCGAATGGGGCTTCCAAGGCCGCCCCGTCGAAAAGCCCTGGGGCGACTGGAAAGACGACCGCTGGCACGTCGACCCAGCAGAAACCCGCGAATCCCTCCTGGAAGCCCTGCGCACCCAAGGCCGCCACACCACCAGCGTCATCGAAACCACGGACCTGTCGGAGGTAGGCCAACCAGGCCCCCGCTGGAAGGGCGCAGAACCGGCAACCCTGGAACGAGTCCTCTTCCACCTCGTCCAGGAATACGCCCGCCACCTGGGCCACCTCGACATCATCACCGAACAAGCAACGACAGAACCCGGCGAGTAGCTCAGCCCTCCCGAAAGCCGCTGCCCTCGGCCCACTTTCCGCAGGTGGCCGCCCGTGAGCGTTTTGTGCTGCCATAGCCACACAAAACACTCACGGATCCTGACCAGCGAAAACGGAGCCCATCCGCGTGCCCCGAACCTACTAGCTGGTAACAAGCCCCGCCAGCCCTGCGAAGACCGCTCCGATACGTTCACACTCGCCCGAGGCACGAAACGGCTGCCCTGGAGGACGCTTGAACGCGAACCCGGATGCAGAACCCCGAACGAACCAAGGCTTCTTCACCCAAGCGTTCCGCTTCGGCCTGGTAGGAATCGGCGGCGCAGCGGTCGACTACGGCAGCCTCACCCTGATCCTCGCCCTCGGAACCTGGCCGGAACTCGCCAGAGTCCTCAGCTTCACGATCGGCAGCACAGCGGTCTACCTGGTGAACCGCCGCTGGACCTTCACCTCCAGCAGGAGCACGAGAGAAGTAGCGGCGCTAACGGCGGTCCTGGCCCTGACCTTCGCCCTGGTAGCAGGAGTGAACGCCCTGGCCCTCCGCCTCCTCCCGGAAGGCCCCTGGCAGATAACCCTCGCCTGGGCGATCTCCCAAGCAATAGCGACAACATTCAACTTCCTGGCCCAAAGAACGATCGTCTTCCGCCAGCGAAGCACGAACCCCGCAACCTGACCCGGCAACGACCGAGCGAGCGGATCACGCGCCCGTAGGCTCGGTCGCATGCACAGCACCCTGACCGAGCACGCCCGCTGCCTCTACGGCGACGAGTACCGGTCCACCCCGCAGTGCAACAGCGACCACCGAGAGCACCACTTCGTAGAAGAACTGACCTTCGCAGAAGCGGATGCGATCCTGGCAATGCTCCACGAACTCTCCCCAAACCTGGTAGACGGCAACCTCCCAGTCTGGATCCGAAACCTCTCCTACCGCCTCGCCCTACTCCAACGCCCCAACGACCCAGCACTGATGCGAGAAGCGGCAGAAAGCCTCCACCTCCACGGCCCAGACTGGGACAACATCGCAGCAGACCTACGAAAGAAGGCCGAAACCCTGGAGACGGGAACCTGAAGTACTAGTTCCCTCGGCTCGGAGAAGCAGGTTGCACAGCACGTTAATCGGTCGAGCCAGGCCCCGATGTGCTGGCATCTAGAGAGTCGAGCTGGGTGCGGACGGCTTCGGCATCGGGATGCCCGAGCTCGTCGAGGATTCCAAGGGCAGCCATCCACGCTTCGCGGGCGTCTTCAGTGGCGTTCCCGGCGTGCAGGGCTTCGCCAAGCTTGCTCAGGCTGGTTGCCTCGCCCAAACGGTGGCCGATGGCCCGACGGTGTTCTACCTCACGACGGTAGATGCGTACTGCATTGTCGAGGTCGCCCTTTAGGAGGTAGGCCATCCCAAGATTTGTCAACGCGTAGCCATGCGTCATAGGGCCATGGCTTATGTCGACGGCGCGATGAAGATGAGTGAATGCCGTGGTGAAGTCGCCAAGGTGGGCCAATGCAATTCCGAGAACTGTGTCGGCTTCTCCTGCATCGATGATTGGTCCGCAAGAACGATCTTGCATTCGTAGAGCCTCTCGTGCGGAGGTGGCCGCATCCGCATAGCGTCCCAAGTCAAGAAGAATCTCTCCGAGAGATCCGTGCATTTTGGCTGCCCAGCGGGGCTCGTTTAGCTCGGTGAATAGGTCGGCGGCAGATTGATGGTAGTGGATCGATGCATCAAGTTCGCCGCGCAAGTAGTGCGCGGTGCTGAGGTCGACGAGCAGTCGTGCTTGTGCGGCTCGGTCTCCCATCTCCTTTGCCCCTGCGAGTCCATCGCTGCTGCTGCTCCTCAGTTCGTCGATCAGCCCGCGAAGCTTGAGCGGGTAGGTGGCGACGTACGCGAGCCAGGGTCCACGGCCCATCCGGAGTGCTACAGCCTGTCGGATGGCGGCTAGCACACTGGTGTGTTCAGCGTCCCACCACGCAAGGGCCTCATCATTGGTGGCAAAGTCGCGCCACAGTTGTTTGTCGATGTAGTCCAGGTCAGGCAAGACACGGGCGGGGGATAGTCGTTGGTTGGCGGCATAGGTGGCGTAGAAGTAGTAGTCGAGAAGACGTTGTAGTGCTGCCGTGCGGTCCTGGTCGGTGTCGTCGTTGTGCGTGCGCTCGCGCGCATAGGCGCGTAGCAGGTCGTGGAAGATGTAGCGGTCTCCCCCGCGCCGGGTGAGTAGATGGGCTCGGCAGAGCTCGGCCAATACTCGGCGAACGCGGCGCTGATCGATTCCGGCGAGAGCAGCAGCCGCCCTCAAACTGATGTCCGGCGAATTGGGTAGGCCGAGGAAACGGAACAACCGTGCGGCATCTGAGGAGAGCGTGCGATAGGACCAGGAGAACACCGCTCGGATCCCGGTTCTTCCGCCGACATCGAGGGCGTCGAGCCGTTCGCGCTCGTCACGGAGTTCGGCGGCGAGGTCTTCCAGCGGTAGGTCTGGTTCGGCGGCGGCCTGTACGGCAACCAGCGTCAGCGCTAGCGGCAGTCCGGCGCAGTGCTCCAGTAGTGCTTCGACATCCTCCGGTGCCTCGGCCAGACGTTCGGAGCCGAGATAGCGCGCCAGCAGCTGGCGGCCTTCGTCGCGGGTGAGCGTGGTCAGGGCGAGTCGTTGTGCCCCGTGGTGGGCAACTAGGCCGTCCAGTCGTTGGCGGCTGGTCACGATGACTAGGCATCCCGGTGAGCCTGGCAGCAGTGGCAGTACCTGATCGGCATCACGAGCGTTGTCCAGGACGAGCAGGAGTCGTCGTCCATGCACCAGCGTGCGGAACTGCGCTGCCCGAGCCTCTTCAGTGGCTGGCACCGCCTCCGGCGCCACTCCCAGTGCGGTGAGAAAGCCCGCCAATGCCTCCGCCGGTGACATCGGCTCGGCGGCTGGGTCGAAGCCTCGCAGGTTGACGTACAGCTCGCCGTCGGGGAACTGCTCCCGCACCTGGTGGGCCCACTGCACCACCAGCGTCGACTTGCCCACACCCGCCAGCCCGTCGATGGTCGACACCAGGACGGTGTGGTCGTTTCCGGCGCCTTTGAGCAGAGTGGTCAGCGCGTCTTGTTCGACGGTGCGGTTGATGAAGTGCCGCACTGTCGCGGGCAATTGACGCGGCACCGCGCGTGTACTCGATGAACCGGCCGGGCCGTGAATGTGCACGTCTCCGTGCACGTTCTGCGCCTGAACCACGTTCTCAGCACCCGATGCGCTGTTACTCGACCCCGGAGACCCCACGCCTGCACTGTCCTTCTCAAGAGGCTTGCAGCAAATGATCAGCGCGAGACTGGCACAAGCACAGCCGAACCTGCACCGCCATCCGCGCGTCCGAGGAGATCAGCTCTGAAGTGATGAAAGGCTGCCATCAACCCAGACCGGGTACGGCACCCATAGCAAGGAGCGCTCGAAAGGCAACCCTCGCACCGTGGGGGGTTTGGGGGGTTCGACCCCCCAATAAAATGGCGAAGGAGCCGCGGCCAACGCGCAGGCGTGGCACACGGCTCCCAGCTCCGAGCGGATGACGGGAATCGAACCCGCGTTCTCAGCTTGGGAAGCTGATGTTCTACCATTGAACTACATCCGCGTTACCTCGTGTTCGAGGCTGCGCCAGCTTAACACGGTGGGGCGCGTAGATCATCATTGGGTTGCCGATACGCTGTTGGTGTGTTGCTGAGTGACCGGGACCTGCGCAAAGAGCTCGACGAGGGCCGCCTCGAACTCGATCCGTTCGACGCCGCCATGATCCAGCCGTCGAGCATCGACGTGCGGCTGGACCGCTTCTTCCGGGTCTTCGACAACACCCGGTACACCCACATCGATCCGTCGAAGCAGCAGGACGAGCTGACTTCGCTGGTGGAGACGCCGGACGACGATCCGTTCGTGCTGCACCCGGGCGAGTTCGTGCTCGGGGCGACCTTCGAGGGCGTGCGGCTGCCGGACGACCTGGCCGGCCGGTTGGAGGGCAAGTCGTCGCTGGGGCGGCTCGGGCTGCTGACGCACTCCACCGCGGGGTTCATCGACCCCGGGTTCACCGGGCACATCACCCTGGAGCTGTCCAACGTGGCGAACCTGCCGATCACGTTGTGGCCGGGGATGAAGATCGGGCAGCTGTGCCTGTTCCGGCTGTCGAGCCCGGCCGACTTCCCGTACGGGTCGAAGGAGGCCGGTTCGCGGTACCAGGGGCAGCGGGGGCCGACGCCGTCGCGGGCCTACCTGAACTTCAAGCGCGCCGAGACCAAGCGGTGACGCTCCGCCACCGCGGATGATCTTGTTTTCGCTGGATGCGGCGTAGCGTGCCGGATGCGCTGGGCTTTCGGTGACGGTGAGCTACTTCACCCTGAATCGAATAAGCAAGTAGCGGGTTCAGAACTTACGATCCCCTGCGCCCGGCGTTCTGGAACGATTCGCAACGGAGCGGTCGACGTGCGGGCGGCAGGAGTTCTCGATGTCCGCAATGCAGTCGCGTGCCTCGGGCGCTGCCGAGCAGCTCGGGCACGTCGTGATGATCGCCGGTGCCGCCGCGCTCGGCGGATTCCTCTTCGGCTACGACACGTCGGTGATCAACGGCGGCGTCGACGCCATCCAGAAGCACTTCAACGTCGGGTCCGCGCTGACCGGGCTGACGGTGTCCTCCGCGCTGCTGGGTTCGGCCGTCGGGGCCGGGGTGGCCGGCGGGCTGGCCGACCGGATCGGCCGGATCCGGGTCATGCAGCTGGCCGCCATCCTGTTCATCGTCAGCGCCGTCGGCTCGGCCGTGCCGTTCGCGATCTGGGACCTGGCGATCTGGCGGGTCGTCGGCGGTGTCGCCATCGGCATCGCCTCGGTGATCGCGCCCGCCTACATCGCGGAAGTGGCGCCCGCTGCCTACCGCGGCAGGCTGGGATCGCTGCAGCAGTTGGCGATCGTGCTCGGGATCGCGATCTCGCAGCTGGTCAACTACGCCCTGGCGCAGGCCGCCGGCGGCAGCGCCTCCGGGATGCTCGGGCCGTTGCAGGCCTGGCAGTGGATGCTCGGGGCCGCCGCGGTGCCCGCGGTGATCTACCTGGTGGTCGCCTCGACGATCCCCGAATCGCCGCGCTACCTGGTGGCCGCGGGCAAGCTCGACAAGGCGCGCGAGGTGCTGGCGCGGGTCGAGTCCGGTGATCCGGCGGAGAAGGTCGCCCAGATCAAGGCCGCGCTCGGCGGCGAGCGCAAGCCGCGGTTGAGCGATCTGCGCGGGCGGCTCGGGCTGCTGCCGATCGTGTGGATCGGCATGGCCATCGCCGCGCTGCAGCAGTTCGTCGGCATCAACGTGATCTTCTACTACTCGTCCTCGTTGTGGCACTCGGTCGGCATCGACGAGAGCAGTTCCCTGCTGCTGAGCCTGTTCACGTCGATCGTGAACATCGTCGGCACCTTCGTGGCCATCGCGCTGGTGGACAAGATCGGCCGCAAGCCGCTGCTGGTGATCGGTTCGCTGGGCATGGCCGCCTCGCTGGCCGTGACCGGGTGGGCTTTCAGCTTCGCCGAGGTCGTCGGCGAGGACGCGACGCTGCCGTTCCAGTGGGGCGTGGTGGCGCTGATCTCGGCGAGCGCGTTCGTGCTGTTCTTCGCCGCGTCGTGGGGCGTGGTGATGTGGGTGCTGCTGGGCGAGATGTTCCCGGTGCGCATCCGCGCCGCCGCGCTGGCGATGGGCACCGCGACGAACTGGATCGCCAACTGGCTGGTGACGGTGAGCTTCCCGAGCATGCGGGACTGGAACCTGCCGGTCACCTACTTCATCTACGCCGCGTTCGCGCTGGTCTCGGTGGTGTTCGTGGTGAAGTACCTGAAGGAGACCAAGGGGCGTTCCCTGGAGGAGATGGGCAGCTGAGCCCGGCTCCGGTCGTTCGGGTCCGCTTTGTCGCAGGGCTGTGACAGTCGCATCGCGGGGCGCGGACATCGGGCGGCGAACGTGGACGGCATGAGCGAACCACGTGTTACGCCGCCGCGGGCCCGAGACCGGGTGTACGTGGCGATCACCCTGCTGATCGGTGTCCTGGTGCTGCCGGTGGCGTTGGTCCGCCGTCCTGGACACGCACTCGAACTGGCGTGTTCGTGGGCGCTGCGGCTGCGCTTCCCCGGGGAAGACCTCAGCGGTCTCGACGAACGGGCCAGGGCGGCGTTCGTCGCGGCGCGGACCGACGCTTTCTGGCGGCACGGCCAGCTCATCGGACTCACCTCCGGGTTCCGCGACCCGCTGATCCAGCGGCGGATGTTCGACGAGGAGGTGCGCCGGGTGGGCTCGCCGACGGCGGCCCGGCTGCTCGTGCTGCCGCCGGAAGCGTCCAGCCACGTCCAAGGCATCGCGATGGACGTCCGGCCGCGGGAGGGCGCGCGTTGGCTGGAGGAGCACGGTGCGCGCTACGACCTCTTCCGCACCTACGACAACGAGTGGTGGCACTTCGAGCACTGGCCCAACTGCGGGGACCTGCCGCCGCGGCGGCTGCCGAACCCCGCGGTGGAGCGGGAGACCGCGCGGATGCCGACTGCTCCGGCCCACCGGCCGACCGCGCGGCTGCGCTGCGGAACGACCGCGCTGCGGGTCTGACCTGCGATTTCGAAGATTCTTCCCGGATCCGGGAACAACGCGGAGCCTTCGTGCGTATTAGGTACCGTACAACGTACGAAGGAGTGTGCATGGCCTCTCGCGACATCACCCCGTTCCACCTCGACGTCCCCCAGCACGACCTCGACGACCTGCGGGAACGCCTGGCCCGGACCCGCTGGGCCGACGAGGTCCCGGGGCTGGGCTGGAGCTACGGCCCGCCGCTCGCCTACCTCCGCGAGCTGGCGGAGTACTGGCGCGACGGCTACGACTGGCGCGCGCAGGAAGCACGGCTGAACGCATTCCCGCAGCACACCACCGAGATCGACGGCGCGACCATCCACTTCCTGCACGTCCGCTCGCCGCGGCCGGACGCGCTGCCGCTGCTCATCACGCACGGCTGGCCGAGTTCGGTCGCGGAGTACCTGGACGTCGTCGAGCCGCTCACCGAGGCCGGGTTCCACCTGGTCATCCCCTCCCTGCCGGGTTACGGGCTGTCCGGGCCGACGGCCTCGGCCGGGTGGGGTGCCGAGCGGGTCGCGCGGGCTTGGGCGGAGCTGATGAGCCGCCTCGGCTACGCGCGGTACGGCCTGCAGGGCGGCGACTGGGGCACGTGGATCTCCCGCACGCTGGCGATCAACGAGCCGGAACGCGTGGTCGGCCTGCACACCAACGGGATGATCACCTTCCCGTCCGGCGACCCGGACGAGTTCGCGAAGCTGACCGACGCCGACCACGCGCGGATGGCCCGGTGGCAGCGCTACACCGACGAGCTCTACGGCTACAAGCTGATCCAGTCGACCAAACCGCAGTCGCTGGCCTACTCGCTGGCGGACTCACCGGTCGGGCTGTTGGGCTGGATCGTCGGCGTGCTCAAGGAGTGGACCGACTGCGCGGACACGCCGGAGGACGCGATCGACCGCGACCGCATCCTCACCACGGTGATGCTCTACTGGCTGACCAACACGGCCGGCTCGGCGGCGCGGTCCTTCGTGGAGACCCCGGACAACTCCGCCAAGGCGGAGGAGGAGGGCGTCATCGAGCAGCTGACCGACGGCACCGTCCCGCACGGCGTTGCGGTGTTCCCGAAGGACGTCCTCGCGCCGGTCCGCCCGTTCGCGGAGCGGATCAACAACATCGTCCGCTGGACCGAGTACGACCGCGGCGGCACCTTCCCGGCGATGGAGCAGCCGGACCTCTACGTCCGCGATGTGCGGGAGTTCTTCGCGTCGCTGTGATGGCGATGGTGCCGTGAGTGTTTTGGGTTGCCATAGCGCCCCAAAACACTCACGGCACGTGGACGGCTGAACCTGTTCCTACACCCAGACAAGGGCTAGGCCGAAGAGGGTGCCGAAGCGGGATTCGGCGCTGGCCGCGTCGTCGAAGACCGCGAACTGGTTGCGGTGTTCTTCGCGCCAGTACATGACCGCGCGATCTGAGAGCTGCATGCCCCAGATGCGGACGCGGTCCGGGTCTGGGGCGCCGGTTTCGGTCTTCTCGGCCAGGCCGAAGAGCTGCGGTGTCATGCGGACCTCCCGGTGATCGCTGGTGTTTCCCAGCGTCCACGCGGGAATCCGGGATCGGGACTACCGGATGCGGGAATCCCGATTCCGGGTTCCCGCTGGGATCATGGATCGATCAGGATCTGGTCGGGAGGTCCCGGTGGTACGCACCAGCCCCACGTTCCGCCGTCGCCGGCTCGCGCGCCGAATTCGCCAGCTGCGCGAGGAAGCAGGCATGACGCAGGAGAAGGCCGCAGCAGGCCTCGACATGTCCACGAGCGCCCTGAGCCGCAAGGAAACCGGCGAGGTGGCGACCTCGGTCCACGAAGCCCGCTCGATGATGGACCTCTACGACCGCTACGACCCGGACCTCCTCGACCTGGCGAGAGCAGCGCGGGAACGCGGCTGGTGGCGGGCGTACGGGGTGGAGGACCGAGGCTACGTCGACCTGGAAACGGAAGCCTGTGCGGTGCGTGAGCTTTCACTGGTGTACATCCCGGGACTGCTCCAGACCGAGGACTACATGCGTGCGATCTTCACCGCCGACCGCGTGCGGAGGACGAAGAAGGAGTTCGAGAACCAGATTTCCGTGCGGTTGATCAGACAGCAGAGGCTCAGGGATTGCGAACAGCCGCTGCGGTTGCTGGCGGTGCTGGATGAGGTCGCGCTCGGGCGCACGATCGGCGGGCCGGATGTGATGCGGGAGCAGCTGAAGTACGTACTGCATTCAGCTGAGAACGACCATGTAGAGCTCAGCGTGATCGGGAGGGAGGTTGGCTCACATCCTGGGATGAATGGCGCGTTCGCCATCCTGAGCTTTCCTCAACCGGAGGATCAGGATGTCCTGTACATCGAGTACCCGACTGGCTCGATCCACATCGAGAAGGAAGCCGAGGTCCAGGAAGCTAGGCTGGTGTTCGAGCACCTGCGCCAGGTTGCGCTGTCTCGTGAGAAGTCGATGGAGCGGATCGAGCAGGTCGCTCGGACCCTGTGAGCTCGGCGTGAGCGAGGCGAGACGCATGTACGCGGTAGACCTGACTGATGTCAGGTGGCGCAAGAGCAGTCGCACCGGCGGCGGCAACAACGGCAACTGCGTGGAAGTCGCGTTCGCCGACGTTGAGTGGCGCAAGAGCAGTCGTAGCGTTGGCAGCGGCCAGGGCGGCAACTGCGTCGAGGTGGCGTTTGCCGGGCCTGCGGTGGCGGTCCGGGACTCGAAGGATCCCGACGGGCCGGTGCTGGCCTTCCCCGCTTCGTCGTGGGCGTCCTTCTTGGCTCGGATCGGCGACGATCCCAGCGGAGCCTGAGCTTCGACCCACCACCGATGTGCGGGAGCTCCTCATGGGTTGTGATGGCGATGGCGCCGTGAGTGTTTTGGGTTGCCATAGCGCCCCAAACACTCACGGCACGTGGACGGCTGAACCTGTTCCCGCGACCCGGGCATCATCCGCCTGGCTCAGCGGCCGGGCGTGTTGGCCGCTGGGGGATGCCGGGTTGGACCAGGCGAAGGCCATCGATATGGCCAGGACCAGGGCGCTGAGCAGGAGGAAGAGCCAGGGCGGGATGTTCTGGGTTCTGCCGGTGAACGGGCGGCGGGGGAAGTCCGGGGCGTCGTCCAGGGCGAGCGGTTCGATGATCGCCCGGATGCCGCTGTTGACCTCGGCCACCTCGTTGGCCAGCGCCCGGCACTGCTCGCAGGTGCGCAGGTGGGATTCCACGATCTGCTCGTCGCGCTTGGACAGGGCGTTCCGGGCCCAGCCGCCCAGGCGGTCGATCACCGTTCGGCAGCGCGGGTCGGAGGCCTCGGCCAGGTGCGCGTTCAGGTACTCCCGGCGCAGGCCCTCGCGCGCCCGGTAGGACAGGGCGGACACGGCGTTGGGGCGGAGGCCGAGGAGCGGGGCTGCTTCGGCGGGCGTGCGGCCCTTGATCTCGGTGTGCCAGAGCACCTTCTGCCAGTTCGCCGGCAGCCGGGCGAAGGCCTTGGCCGCGAGCGTCCGCTCCGCCGCGTCCACCGCCGAGTCCTCGACGGGATCGATGTGATCGTGCACCGCCACGCTCTGGACGTCCTCCACCAGTTGCACCTTCCGGGCGGTCCGCGAGCGGTCGTAGGCGAGGTTGCGCAGCGTCGTCAGCAGGTACGCGCGGAACGCGCTGGTGGGGCCGCCGCCACTGGTCAGGCTGCAGAGGACGTTGGCGAACGCCTCGGACACGAGGTCGTCGGTCTCGGCGTCGGAACGCGAGAGCTGCCGCGCGGTCTTGTAGGCGGCGCGCACGTGCCGCTGGTAGAGCTGCCCGTAGGCGCCCTTCTCGCCGGAACGAACCAGCTCGACCAATTCGGCGTCGCTGAGCTCGGGCGTCTCGGCCATCTGTCCTCCGCATCCGGTGCCGGTCGATACCGGGACGCCCCGGCCGGCGGCATATGACGCCGGAATCGGCAACCCGATGTGTGCGCTTGGATACGCTGGGTGCGATCTCGTGGGGGTGGCATGCCGGAACCGGTTCACAACGCGCTGAGCGGCAACATCGGGACGGCAGTGCAGGTCGGTCACCTCCACGGCGACGTGAACTTCAACGTCTTCCCGAGCACCGGCCCGGGTCTGGGATCACTGGCCCCACCAGCGCTGACGCACGACGTGCGCGGTCGCGGTGAGCTGGTGTCGGCGGTGGTCGAGGAGCTGCGAGCCGGGCAGAGCTGCGTCGTGCACGGCGCGGGCGGCTACGGCAAGACGACCGTGGCGCAGCAGGTGGCGGCGGAGCTCGGCGCGGAGACGTGGTGGGTCGATGCGTCGTCGGAGCGGAGCCTGCACGACGGCCTGCGCGAGGTCGCCCTGCGCGCGGGCGCGAACCCGCAGGAGGTGCACGAGGCGTGGGAGGGGCGCGGTCACGCGCCGGACCTGCTGTGGCGGCAGCTGGCCCGGGTCGAGTCCCGGTGGTTGCTGGTCCTGGACAACGCCGACGACGTGCGCGTTCTCGGTGCCGGGCGCCCGATTGCCGAGCGAACGGGCTGGCTGCGGACCAGCACCGGCAGCGTGCTGATCACGAGTCGCGACGGAAACCCGCAGTCCTGGGGAGGCCTTGCCCGCCTGCACGAGATCGAGACGCTGTCGGTCGCCGACGGCGCCCAGATGCTGCTCGACCGCGCACCCGATGCCGGTTCGTCTGGAAGCGCCGGTGAACTCGCTCAACGCCTGGCCGGGCTCCCGCTCGCGCTGCACTTGGCGGGCCAGTACCTGGCGGTCGTCGCAACGATGCCGCAGGTGCCGGGCCTGGATCTGCCGGTGGACTTCGACAGCTACCGAACCGCGCTCGACGACCGCTGGCCGGAGGTGACCGAACTCCCGGATGCACCCCACCCCCTGGCAGAACGCGAAACGCTGCACCGCACTTGGGAACTGTCCCTCGACCTGCTCGCCGAGCGCGGCTACCCGTCCGCCCGCCCGCTGCTGCGCCTGCTGTCCCACTTCGCCGACGCGCCGATCCCGCTGGAGGTGCTCCGCACCGACATCCTGGCGAAGGCCCCGGTTTTCGCGGGCATCACGGCAGTTCACCTGGCTGCGTTGATCAAGGCGCTGACCGATGTGGGCCTCCTGCACAGTCCGGAAAACCCGGTGCCGGTCCTGCGTTTGCACCCGGTCGTGCGCGAGACGAACCGATATCTCGGGGAACCGCAAGAAATCGGGAACAACATGGCGCACTCGGTTGCGCTCGCGGGAGTCATGGCCGCGAGCATGGAGGTGACCGACCCGGCCACGTGGCCCCGTTGGCGCGTGCTGCTCCCGCACTGCGCAGCAACGCTCGACGTTCCGGACGGCGTGCGGGAGGCGGTGCCCGGCCTGATCGCGTTGACGTGCGAGCGGGCGACCAGGTTCTGCGCCACCGCAGGCCTCGTGCTTCAGGGGATCGACCTGGCCCGAGCCGCGTTGTCCCGCCTCGCGGAAACGCGGGCCGAGGTTCGCGAGCCTCTCCTGGGCATTCGCAACGACCTCGCCTCGATGCTGCTCGATCGGGCTGATCTGGACGCGGCGGAGGCGGAGTTCCGTGTCGTGCTGGAGGCCGCACCCGACGTCTTCGGCGCGAACGACGCCAGAACGCTGGGTGTGCGGCACAACATGGCCGGGCTGCTGCAAGCTCGCGGCGAGCTGGAACGGGCGGAATCCGAGTTCCGCGCGGTGGTCGAGCTGATGACCGGATCTCTCGGCGCGAAGCACTCCTCGACGCTGGCGGCGCGGCACAGCCTGGCGGGCGCGCTGCTCGCTCGTGGTCGGTTGGCAGCGGCCGAGGCGGAGTACCGGGCGGTCCTCGACCTGCGGCAGCAGGTTCTCGGCGCAGGCCACATGCACACCATGACCACTCGGAGCGAGCTGGCGGGTGTCCTGCGGGCTTCCGGCGAGCTGGAGGCGGCGGAGGCCGAGCTCGCCGAGCTGCTGGACTGGGCTGCCGAGACCTTGGGCGACGACCACTCCCGCGTCCTGATCACCCGGAGCAACCTCGCGGCCGTGCTGGCGGAACGAGGCGATCTGAAGCGGGCGGAGTCGGAGCTGCGCACTGTCCTGGCGGTGGCGCACGAGGTGTGGGGTGCTGATCACCCCCACGTCCTGGCAGTGTGCGGCCAACTCGAGAACGTGCTGCGGGGGCAAGGGAAACGAGCTTTGCCGGACCAGGCCGCGATTGCTCCTGAAACGCGCTGATCGCGTCCGGCGCGCGGATAGCCTGCCCGGGACCACTTGGGGGCTGAGATGCAGGAACCGACCGTTCGCAACGTGCACAGCGGCAACGCCAGGTCGGTGGTGCAGGCCGGGCACATCCACGGTGATGTGCACGTTCACACCGGCACCACCGGGCCGGGCCTGGGGTCGCTGACCACACCAGCGCTGACGTACGACGTTCGCGGCCGCGGCCGTCTTGTGGCGGAGGTGGTCGAAGAGCTGAACACCGGCCAGAGCTGCGTAGTTCTGCACGGCGCGGGTGGATACGGCAAGACGACGGTGGCGCAGCGAGTGGCAGCGGAGCTTGACGTCGAGACCTGGTGGGTCGATGCCTCGTCGGAAGCGCGCCTGCAGGAAGGAATGCGCGAGGTCGCGCTGCGCGCGGGCGCGAGTCCGGAAGCGGTGCGGGAGGCGTGGGACGGGCGCGGTCTCGCTCCGGATCTGCTGTGGCAGCAGCTGAATCGGTGTGCGGATCGATGGTTGCTGGTGCTGGACAACGCCGATGACGCGAGCATCCTCGGCGCCGGGCGACCGATCGCCGAGCGGACCGGGTGGCTGCGCCCACCTGGTGATGCCGGCGGTGTGCTGATCACCAGCCGGGACGGGAATCCGCAGGCCTGGGGCGGTTTCGCGCGCCTGCACGCGGTCGCGACGCTGTCGGCAGCCGACGGCGCGCGGATGCTGCTCGACCGCGCGCCCGATGCGGGCGCGGAGGAGCAGGCCCGCGAGCTGGCGCTGCGGCTGGGCGGTCTGCCGCTCGCCCTCCACCTGGCCGGGCGGTACCTCGCCGTCATCGCCACCCTGCCGGTCCTGCCGGGCATGGACCTGCCGGTGGACTTCGCCGGTTACCGGGCCGCGCTCGACGACCGCTGGGCGGAGGTGACGGAGCTGCCGGAACCCTCGGGGGAGCGCGAGACGCTGCTCCGCACCTGGGAACTGTCGCTGGACCTGCTCGCCGAACGCGGGCACCCGATGGCGCGTCCCCTGCTGCGGATGGTGTCGCACTTCGCGGCCGCGCCGGTCCCGCTGGAGCTGCTCCGCGCGGACATCATGGCCGGACACCCGTGGTTCGAGGGCTTGGACGCGATGAAGGCGGGCTTGGCGATCAAGGCGCTGGCCGAGGTCGGCTTGGTCGACCTGGAGGGCTCGGGCCTGTCCCTGCACCCGGTCGTCCGCGAGACGAACCGCCACCAAGGCGGCTCCGACGAGCGCGATGACCACCTGGCGCTCTTCGTCGGTCTCCTCGGCGTCGTCACCTCCGAGATCGACCCCACCGATCCGGCCGAGTGGCCTCGCTGGCGCGCCCTGCTGCCGCATTGCGCGGCTGTCTCCGACGTCGTCCCGGAGATCGGTGGCGACGAGGAGTGGCTGGTCCCCATCGCGGTGACCTGCGCGCGGGCATCGAGATTCTGCAGCGGAGCACGCCTGACCAGGCAGGGGATCGACCTGGTGCGCCATGCGCTGGCGAACATCGGAGCACCGGATGCGGTGCTGCGCCCCGTCTTGAGCATGCGCAACGATCTCGCGGGCATGCTCCGCGATCGGGGTGAGCTGACCGCGGCGGAAGCCGAGTGCCGGTCCGTGCTGGCCGAAGCGGTGCGGATTCTCGGCGCGGTGGACGCGGATGTGCTGGGCGCGCGGAACAACCTGGCGGTCGTCCTGCGGTATCGGGGAGACCTGGTGGCGGCCGAGGCCGAGTTCCGCGCAGTGGTCGAGACGGCGACCGAGATCCTCGGGGCGGAGCACCCGGGCACCCTGAGCGCGCGGGACAACCTGGCCGGGGTACTTCAAGAGCTGCTCCGGTGGCCGGAGGCCGAGGCCGAGGTCCGGGCGGTTCTCCGACTCCGGAGCGAAGTGCTGGGCCCGGACCACCGAGGAACTGTGATCACGCGGAGCCACCTGGCGGGCGTTCTGGGGGCCAAGGGGGATTTCGCCGCGGCGGAGGACGAGCTGCGCATCGCGCTGGAGTCGTCGACCCGGGTGCTGGGGCCCGAGCACGGCGACACCTTGGGACTGCGCCACAACCTGGCGAGCGTGCTGAAGAACCAGGGTGATCTGGTGGGTGCGGAGGCGGAACTCCGCGCAGTGCTGGAGATCGCGGAATCGGTGATGGAGGCGGAGCACCACCCCGACACCCTGACCACGCGGCACACCTTGGCCGGAGTGCTGCGGGAGCAGGGTGATCTGGTGGCAGCGGAGGCGGAGTACCGCGCGCTGCTCGAAGTCCTGAACGACGCGGAAGGGCCCGACGTGGTGCCCACGCGGCACAACCTGGCTGCTGTCCTGCGAGAGCGGGGCGATCTGGCGGGTGCGGAGGACGAGCTCCGGGCGGCGCTGGCGATCGCGGAGCAGAGACTGGGCGCAGAACACCCCATGAGCCTGGTCGTGCGGTTCAACCTGACGAACGTGCTGCGGGAACGCGGCAAGACCGATGAAGCGGTGGCGGAGCTGCGCACGCTGCTGGAGCTGTCACGACGAAGTCTGGGCGAGGACCACCCCGACACGCGCGCGACGGAAGCCCAGCTCAACGCGATGCTCCAGTAACGCGAAGGACCCCTCCAGAAGCACCTGGAGGGGTCCTAGCGTCAGATCCGTCAGCTACCGGTCGTCGCGGTGTCTTCGGAGTCCTTCTTGTCTCCGCGCTTCACCGCGGACAGCAGGAGCTGTGCCACGTCGACGACCTCGATGGACTCGGCGGCGACCTTCTCGCTCTGGCGGGCGGTCAGGCCGTCGGAGAGCATCACCTTGCAGAACGGGCAGCCGGTCGCGATCTTCGACGGTGCCGTGCCGAGGGCTTCGTCGACGCGCTCGACGTTGATGCGCTTGCCGATGCGCTCTTCCATCCACATCCGCGCGCCACCCGCACCGCAGCACATCGAGCGGTCGGCGTGCCGGGGCATCTCCCGGAACGTCGCACCCGAGGCGCCGACCAGGTCACGCGGCGGCGTGTAGACCTTGTTGTGACGGCCCAGGTAGCAGGGGTCGTGGTAGGTCACGTCCTCGGCCACCGGCGCGACCGGGGTCAGGCGCTTCTCGCGGACCAGCTTGTTCAGCAGCTGGGTGTGGTGCACGACCTCGAAGTCCCCGCCCAGCTGGGAGTACTCGTTGGCCAGCGAGTTGAAGCAGTGCGCGCAGGTCGCGACGATCTTGCGCTTGCCGGGCTCGCGGCCCTCGAACACCGAGTTGAGCACCTCGACGTTCTGCTGGGCCAGCATCTGGAAGATGAACTCGTTGCCCGCGCGCCGCGCCGGGTCACCGGTGCAGGTCTCCTCCGGACCCAGCACCGTGTACTTCACCCCGGCCATGTGCAGCAGCTCGGCCACCGCCTGGGTGGTCTTCTTCGCGCGGTCCTCGAACGCACCGGCGCAGCCCACCCAGAACAGGTACTCCACGTCCTCGGCGAGTTCGCCGTCGAAGACAGGGACCTCGAAGTCCAGGCCCTCGGTCCACGCGAGGCGGTCCTTGGCGTTCTGGCCCCACGGGTTGCCCTTGTTCTCCAGGTTCTTGAACATCCCGCCCAGCTCGGTCGGGAAGTTCGACTCGATCATCACCTGGTAGCGGCGCATGTCCACGATGTGGTCGACGTGCTCGATGTCCACCGGGCACTGCTCCACGCACGCACCGCAGCTGGTGCACGCCCACAGCACCTCGGGGTCGATGACACCCAGCTCGTCCGGGCCGCCCACCAGCGGACGCTCGGCCTCGGCCAGCGCCAGCACGTCGATCTTCGCCAGCTTCGCCTCGGCGTCCTCGCCGGTGATGCCGACCTCGTCACCGGCCATGTCCTTGCTGCCACCGGCCAGCAGGTACGGGGCCTTGGCGTAGGCGTGATCGCGCAGCGAGGTGATCAGCAGCTTCGGCGACAGCGGCTTGCCGGTGTTCCACGCCGGGCACTGCGACTGGCACCGACCGCACTCGGTGCAGGTGGTGAAGTCCAGCCAGCCCTTCCACGAGAAGTCCTCGACCTTGCCGGCGCCGAACACGTCGGTGTCCGGGTCGGCCTCCTCGAAGTCCAGCGGCTTGCCGCCCGACATCATCGGCTTGACCGCACCCAGCGCGACATCGCCGTCGGCCTCGCGCTTGAAGTAGATGTTGAAGAACGCCGAGAACCGGTGCCAGGCGATGCCCATCGTCATCGTGCGGGCCACCACGACCAGCCACACCGTCGCGCTCATCAGCTTGATGAACGCGAACACCGACACCAGGTTCTCGCTGGCGGGCAACAGCATGCCCAGCGGGCCCGAGACGAACTCCGACCACAGCGGCATCGGGTGCACGCCCAGCGCGGACTTCGCCGCCCGCACCCCGAGGATGCCGACGCCCTCGATCAGCACGACCGCCTCGATGAAATAGGCCCAGGCGAAGTTCGAGCCCTGGAACCGCGAGACGCGGTCGGCGCGGCGCGGGTGGTTGCGCTGGCGGATCACGATCAGCACCACGATGCCCACCACGGTGCCGATGCCGAGGAGCTCCATCAGCAGGCCGTAGATCGCCAGATCGCTGAGGATCGGGAAGCCCCACCTCGGGAGGAACACCTCGCCGTAGGCCTCGAACACCGCCAGCGAGCCGAGCAGGAAGCCCCACATCACCAGCCAGTGCCAGAAGCCGACGTTGCGGAACTTGTTCATCCGGGTGTGCGCGGCGAACTCCTTGACCAGGGTCGCCAGCCGGGCCATCACCGGTCCGTTGCGGGTGCCGTCCGGTTGCCCGAGGCGGATGATCCGCACGAACCGGGCGATGGTCATGGCGAACATGCTCCACGCGACGACGCCGAGCGCGACCGAGATCGCGCCAAGCGTGATCTGAACAGCACCCATGCTCGCGGCCTCCTGTTCGAGGGTTGTCCGTTAGGGCAGCGTACGCCCTGTTACCCATCGGTAACTACAGGGGCTGTGCGCAGGTCGGTAACAGTCGGTGATTCTGCGAGACCGCCGGGAGAAAAACTAGTTGTGCATTCGTACAGTTTAATCCGGTAGGCTGATCCCTTGGCGTCGGCGCCGCGGCTGGGGTTGCCCGAGTTGTTCCTGTTGGCGGCTGGGGCGGGGGTTGCGATTTCGTCGCGGAGCCCGCGCGCTGGACGTCGCTCGGAGCAGAATCCGGGCGAGGTGCGATTTTCGCCACGTATTCGATGGGTTGAACGGTTCGTTCGGTCACGCCGAACGGTCCAGGGGGTGCGATGACTGGGGCGGACAGCGGGGCGATGCGCGCATCGGACGCCGACCGGGAGGCCGTGGCGCAGCGGCTGCGGGCGGCGCTGGACGAAGGGCGGCTCACCCTCCCCGAGTACGACGAGCGCCTGCAGCAGGCGTTCGCGGCGACCACCTACGGCGAACTCGCGCCGCTGACCTCGGATCTGCCCGAGATGGCGCCGCCGAAGCCGTCGAAGCAGGTCGCCAAGCGCGAGAAGCGCAAGCGCAAGCAGATCAAGGAGTGGCGGGACTGGGGCGGGACCGGGGTCATCCTGGTCGGGATCTGGCTGGTGACCTCGATCGCCTCCGGTGGGCTGACGTTCTTCTGGCCGATGATCCCGCTGGGCATCTGGGCCGCGGTGATCCTCAGCGACCTGGTCTTCGGCAGCGGCGGGAAGTCCGGGCGCTCCGAGGACTGACCCGGTGCCCCCGTTCCGTGGGGGCACCGTCGCGCCCGCAAAGTGGGGCGATCGTTCAGGTTTTCGAAGGGAGATGGGCGTGGCGTACCTGGTACTGGCGGTGGCGATCCTCAGCGAGGTGCTCGCCACCGTCTCGTTGAAGCTGTCCGAGGGGTTCAGCAAGCCCATCCCCTCGGTCCTGGTGGTGATCGGCTACCTGGTCGCCTTCTCCGCGCTGGCCTCGGTGCTCAAGCTCGGTGTGCCGGTCAGCGTCGCCTACGCGATCTGGGCCGGGGCCGGGGTCGCGCTGGTGGCGATCATCGGCGCGGTGTTCCTCGGTGAGTCGATCACCGCGGTGCAGATCGCCGGGGTCGCGCTCATCATCGGCGGCGTCCTCGCGCTGGAGCTCGGAGGTGCGCATTGACCCAGCCGCGTCGCACCCCGGAGGAGGAGACCGACGGTCGCCGGCTCAAGGGCGAGCGCCGCCGCCGCGCGATCATCGACGCGGCGCTGCGGGTGGTCGCCCGCGAAGGGGTCGGAGCGGTCAGCCACCGCAACATCGCGCGCGAGGCCGGCGTCCCGCCCGCCTCCATCGCCTACTACTTCGACGGCATCGACGACCTGCTGGTGGCCGGGCTGCTGGAGGGCTGCGAAGGGCTCATCGAGCAGCTGGACGTGCTGCGCGAGCGCGTCAACGAGCGCACCGACTGGCCCCGGGCCATCGCCGAGAACCTGGCCGGACTGCTGCGCGACCACCGCGAACGCACCCTCGGCGAGTACGAGCTGTACCTGCTGGCGGCCCGCCGTCCGGCGCTGCGTCCGGCCGCGCGCCGCTGGATCGAGGCGGCCTCCGGTTACGTCAACGACGGCCGCGGCGGCGACGAGCCGGTGGTCCGGTCCCTGTTCGCGGCGATCGACGGAATCCTCATGCAGGGCCTCATCGCCGACGAACCGCCCACCGCCGACGACCTCGAACCGATGCTCCGCTTCCTCGTCCAGCCGGTCGACTACCTGCGCGACCGCGGTTACCTGAGCTGATCTTCCTGGGGGTTCGACGTGTCCGCTCTGCTGGGGTTCTACGGCTTGTCGCTGATAGACGCGTTGAACCCGTCCGCGCTGGCCGTGGCCGTGATCCTGGCGCTGCGCGGCGGCCCGTACCGGAGCCGGGTGGCGGTGTACGCGGCAGCCATCTTCGCCACCTACCTGACGCTCGGCCTGCTGATCTACTTCGGGCTCGACGGGGTGCTGCGCCTGGCGGACGGGCTCTGGGTGGAGCGCGTCGGCAACGCGCTGGCGGCGATCGGCGGCCTGGCGATGCTGATCATCGCGCTGTTCCCGCCGAAGCGCTTCCGGTCGGGGGTGCGGCTCCCGTCGCTGCCGCAGAACCTGCCGATGCCCGCGGTCTTCGGCACCGGCGTGGCGATCACCCTCGCCGAGTTCACCACCGCGCTGCCCTACCTCGGCGCGATCGGCATCCTGCGCGGGTACACCGCCGAGCCGCTGCTCGCGGTGCTGCTGCTGATCGGCTACAACGTCGTCTTCGTGCTGCCGCCCCTGTTGCTGGTCACCGGTTTCGCGCGCTTCGAGCCGCGGGTGCGGCCGAAGCTCCAGCAGTGGCTGGACAAGCGCAAGAGCAAGGAGGCGGACGGCACCTGGCTGTGGATCCTCGGAATCGTCGGCTTCCTGCTCGCCCGGCAGGGCGTCATCTACTACGCGGGTCTCTTCGGCTGGCTTCCCACCGGCGGATGACAGCGGCTCCGGGTCGCTTCCGGGGTGTCCCCGATGTGGCGTATTGCGCGCGGTGCGTAATTTCCTCGGCGCGAAGTGTTCTGGGGACGAGAGGACTTGGTCATGGCACGGGTGGGACTCGCGGTCGGCGGTGCGGCGCTGGTGCTGATCGGAGGTGCCGTGGCGTTCTGGGGGCCGCTGTCGACCGCGCAGCAGCGCACCGACCCGGTGGTCGGCGTCGACCGCGTCCGGCTCGGCGACGGCTCCGGGTCGGTCGAGGTCCGGTACGAGCCGGGCGGGAGCCCTGAGGTCACCCAGAAGGTGGAGCGGTGGGGCGCTGCGTTCTGGAGCAGCGGCGGCAACGAGGTGGAGCACCGCGTCGAGGGCGGCGAGCTCGTGCTGGAGACCGACTGCGGGTGGAACTGCAGCGTGTCCTACGAGGTCGTGCTGCCCGCGCAGGTGCCGGTCGAGGGGGAGCTCGGGTCCGGTGGGCTGACCGTCGTGGGCATGGCGTCGGTGCAGGCCGAGGTCAGCTCCGGGTCGGTCGAGCTGGTGGACATCGCCGGTCCGGTGGGCGTGCGCGCCAGCTCCGGGGGCGTGCGGGTGAGCGGCACCGACAGCCCGGTCGAGGTGCGCAGCAACTCCGGGAGCATCGAGCTCGTCGACCTCGGCGGGCGGGTCGAGGCGGAGGCCAGCAGCGGCGGCATCACCGGCACCGGCCTGCGCGGCGCGGAGATCGTCGCGACCAGCAGCTCCGGCAGCATCGAGCTGGAGCTCACCGGGCCGCAGCGCGCGGAGGTGTCCACCAGCAGCGGCGGCATCGACCTGGTGGTGCCCGCCGACCGGTACCGGGTGGACACCGACACCGGCAGCGGTGGCGCGGACATCCAGGTGCCGCAGGACCCGTCCGCGGCGAAGCGGCTCACGCTGTCCAGCGGCAGCGGGCACATCAGCGTGCGCTCCTGACCGGGTGGTTCGCGTCACTTCGCGGAACTCGCCGGGCACGGCCGGGCGTTGTTCTGGCAGAAAGCTTGAGTGAGCTGCGCTCAACCCGGTTGACGGTGCTGATGTGCAGTGGGTAGAACTTGAGTGAGCAAGGCTCAGGGCCGTGGAGGCTGCTGGGCGCACAGGCACAAGTCGGGAGGAATTCAGCATGGCGCGAGCGGTCGGCATCGACCTGGGGACGACCAACTCCGTCGTTTCCGTCCTGGAGGGCGGTGAACCGACGGTGATCGCCAACTCCGAGGGCTCGCGGACCACGCCGTCCATCGTGGCCTTCGCGAAGAACGGCGAGATCCTCACCGGGCAGCCCGCGAAGAACCAGGCCGTCACCAACGTGGACCGCACGATCCGGTCGGTCAAGCGGCACATGGGCACCGACTGGAAGGTGCAGATCGACGACAAGGCCTACACCTCGCAGGAGATCAGCGCCCGCGTGCTGATGAAGCTCAAGCGGGACGCCGAGGCCTACCTGGGCGAGGAGGTCACCGACGCGGTGATCACCGTCCCGGCCTACTTCGAGGACGCCCAGCGGCAGGCCACGAAGGAAGCCGGCCAGATCGCCGGTCTGAACGTGCTGCGCATCGTCAACGAGCCGACCGCGGCTGCGCTGGCCTACGGCCTGGAGAAGGGCGAGAAGGAACAGACCATCCTGGTCTTCGACCTCGGTGGCGGCACCTTCGACGTCTCGCTGCTGGAGATCGGCGAGGGCGTCGTCGAGGTGCGGGCCACCAGCGGTGACAACCACCTCGGTGGTGACGACTGGGACGAGCGCATCGTCGAGTGGCTGGTGGAGAAGTTCAAGTCCTCGTCGGGCATCGACCTGACCAAGGACCGGATGGCCATGCAGCGGATCAAGGAAGCCGCGGAGAAGGCCAAGATCGAGCTCTCCAGCTCCTCCAGCGCGAACATCAACCTGCCCTACATCACGGTCGACGCGGACAAGAACCCGCTGTTCCTGGACGAGACGCTCTCCCGCGCCGAGTTCCAGCGCATCACCTCCGACCTGCTCGAGCGCTGCCGCAAGCCGTTCGAGGCGGTCATCCGCGACGCGGGCGTCAAGCTCGCCGACATCGACCACGTGGTGATGGTCGGCGGTTCCACCCGCATGCCCGCCGTCTCCGAGCTGGTCAAGGACCTGACCGGTGGCCGCGAGCCGAACAAGGGCGTGAACCCGGACGAGGTCGTCGCGGTCGGCGCCAGCCTGCAGGCCGGTGTGCTGCGCGGTGAGGTCAAGGACGTCCTGCTGCTCGACGTCACGCCGCTGTCCCTGGGCATCGAGACCAAGGGCGGCATCATGACCAAGCTGATCGAGCGCAACACCACGATCCCGACCAAGCGCTCCGAGACCTTCACCACCGCCGACGACAACCAGCCGTCGGTGCAGATCCAGGTCTTCCAGGGCGAGCGCGAGATCGCCGCGCACAACAAGAAGCTCGGCATGTTCGAGCTCACCGGCCTCCCGCCGGCGCCGCGCGGCATGCCGCAGATCGAGGTCACCTTCGACATCGACGCCAACGGCATCGTGCACGTCTCCGCGAAGGACCTGGGCACCGGCAAGGAGCAGTCGATGACGATCACCGGCGGCTCCGCGCTGCCGAAGGACGACATCGACCGGATGGTCAAGGACGCCGAGGCCCACGCCGACGAGGACAAGAAGCGTCGCGAGGAGGCCGAGGCCCGCAACCAGGCCGAGACCCTCGTCTACCAGACCGAGAAGGTTCTCAAGGAGAACGACGAGAAGCTGCCCGGCGAGGTCAAGGACAAGGTCAAGTCCGCGATCGACGAGGTCAACGAGGCGCTCAAGGGCGAGGACGTCGCCGCCATCTCCGCCGCGGTGGAGAAGCTGGCGACCGAGTCCCAGGCCCTCGGCCAGGCGCTCTACGCCGACGCCGGTGCCAACGCGGCGGCGGGCGCCGGTGCGCCGGGCGCGGGTGCCGCGGACGACGCCGCGGGCTCGAAGGCCTCCGGTGCCGATGACGTGGTGGACGCCGAGATCGTCGACGACGAGGACGAGAAGAAGAAGTGACAGCGGACCGGTCCGAGATGTCGCGCAACGAAGGCGAGCAGGAGCCGGTGGTGGTCCGGGATCGGCGTCGCATCGACCCCGAGACCGGCCAGCGCCGGACCCCCGCTCCGAACGGAGAAGAGGCGCAGGTGCCCGACAGCATCTCCGGCACCCTCGACGAGGCCGTCGCCGAGGCCGGGACGGCTGCGGAGTCCGACTCCGCCGCCGAACCGGCCCAGGGCGAGTCCGCCGGCCTGCAGCAGCAGGTCGACGAGCTCACCGCCGACCTCAAGCGGGTCACCGCGGAGTACGCGAACTACCGCAAGCGGGTGGAACGCGACCGCGAATCGGTGATCGCCGGGGCCAAGGCCTCGGTGGCCGGTGACCTGCTGACGGTGCTGGACGACCTGGAGCGCGCCGAGGCGCACGGCGACCTCAACGGTGCGTTCAAGGCCGTGGCCGACAAGCTGGTCACGACGTTGAACTCGGCCGGTCTGGAAGCGTTCGGCGCGGAGGGCGACGAGTTCGACCCGTCCGTGCACGAGGCGGTGCAGCACAGCACCTCCCCGGACGTGAGCGGCCCGACCGTGACCGCCGTGCTGCGTCGCGGCTACCGGTTCGCCGACCGGGTGCTGCGGCCGGCGATGGTCGCGGTCACCGACCACGAACCGGCGGACGCCGACGAGAACCAGGCCGAGCAGGGTTGATCAAGAGCGAGAGAGGAGGCGTCCGGTGAGCGCCAGGGAATGGCTCGACAAGGATTTCTACGCCGAGCTGGGCGTCTCCTCCGACGCTTCGGCGGACGAGATCAAGAAGTCGTACCGGAAGCTGGCACGGGAGAACCACCCGGACGCCAACCCCGGCAACGCGCAGGCGGAGGCGAAGTTCAAGTCCGTCTCCGAGGCGTACGGCGTGCTGTCCGACCCGGACAAGCGCAAGCAGTACGACGAGGCCCGTCGGCTCTTCGGTGCCGGCGGATTCGGCGGCGGTGCCGGTCACGGCGGTTTCGGCGGTTTCGGTGGCGGCGGCCAGGGCGGCTTCGACATCGGTGACCTCTTCGGCGGTGCCGGTCAGGGCGGTGCCGGTGGGCTGGGCGACCTGTTCGGCGGCTTGTTCGGCAACCGCCGGCCCGGTTCGACCACGGCCAGCCGGCCCAAGCGCGGCGCCGACGTGGAGACCGAGGTCCGCATCGACTTCACCGAGGCGGTGCGCGGTGCCACCGTGCCGCTGCGGCTGTCCACCCCGGCGACCTGCCAGACCTGCCGCGGTTCGGGTGCCAAGCCGGGCACCCGGCCGCGCGCCTGCGGAACCTGCTCGGGCACCGGGCTGGTCACCCGCAACCAGGGCGCGTTCGCGTTCAGCGAGCCGTGCCCGGACTGCCGCGGTCGCGGCCAGCTGATCGACGACCCGTGCCCGGACTGCGCCGGTGAGGGGGTCAGCACCCGCAGCCGCACGCTGACGGTGCGGATCCCGGCCGGGGTGTCCGACGGGCAGCGGATCAGGCTGGCGGGCCAGGGCGAACCGGGCAGGCAGGGCGCTGCCTCCGGTGATCTCTACGTGAAGGTGCACGTCAAACCGCACCGGGTGTTCGGACGTTCCGGTGATGATCTGACGATCTCGGTGCCGGTGACCTTCCCGGAGCTGGCGCTGGGCACTACGTTGACGGTGCCGACGCTCGACGGGAAGGTCACGCTGAAGGTCCCGGCCGGGACCAGCAGCGGCCGGACCTTCCGGGTGCGCGGCAAGGGAGTGGGCAAGAAGGACGGCAGCAGCGGGGATCTCCTGGTCGCGCTGCAGGTCGCCATTCCGTCCAAGTTGGACGACAAGGCGGCCGAGGCGCTGGCGGACTACGCGAAGGCGACCGCCGACCACGATCCGCGTCAGGACCTGAACGAGTTGCTCGGAGGGTAGTCATGGCCGGTCGCCGCACAACCGATCCGGGCTTCGGGTTCCCACCGGGGGCGGACGAGGACACGCCGATGTTCGTGATCTCGGTGGCCGCCCAGCTCTCCGGTCTGCACGCGCAAACCCTGCGCAGCTACGACCGGCTGGGCCTGGTGTCTCCCGGCCGGACACCCGCGGGCGGCCGCCGCTACTCCCTGCGCGACATCGCGCTGCTGCGCGAGGTCCAGCGCCTCTCCCAGGAGGAAGGCGTCAACCTGGCCGGGATCAAGCGGATCATCGACCTGGAGAACGAGGTCGACGCGCTGCGCGCGAAGGTCCAGGAGCTGGTGGAAGAGGTCGCCGCGGCGCACGTCGCGGCGGAGCAGGCAGCGGCCCAGATCCACGCCTCCTACCGCCGGGACCTGGTCCCGGTCCGCCAGGAAACCGCGCTGGTCGTCTGGAAACCCAACCGCAGGAAGCGCTGACGAAGCCACGATCGCCCCACCGCCGAACCAGAAGCGGTGGGGCCATCGCACATCTCGACCTGGTCATACATCAGGCCGGGCACCCGGAGTCCAGGCGGGCGCTGAGGTTCCGCTACCGGCACCGCTGTGCAGGACGAGACTGGAATTCAGTCCAACGTGAACGGGTCGTAGCGGATTCGGTCGAGCGGGGTTCCCGCGACCAGCATTTGGGAGACCGTCGCGCGGAGCATCCCCGGCGAGCCGCTGACCAGGACGTCCCAGTCCTGCCAGGCGCCGTAGCGGGTGACCACCTCGGGGAGCGTGCCGTGCTCGACGCCGGAGATGTGCGGGTCGTCCTCCAGCACCGGCGTGATCGTCAGCCACGGGTTGTGCATCGCGATCCGCTGGAGGTTCTCCAGGTCGTAGAGGTCCTCGCGGGTGCGGCCGCCGTAGAACAGCTGGACGCGGGGGTTCTCGCCGTACTGGGCCAGCTCGTCGACGATCGCCCGCATCGGGGCGACGCCGGTGCCGCCGGCGATCATCAGCACGTCCGGCGAGGTCTCCCGGTCCACCGTCATCCGGCCCATCGGTGAACCGATCCGCCACTGGTCGCCGATGCGGGCGTGCCCGACCAGCGCGCGGCTCACCCAGCCGCCCTCCACCGAGCGGACGTGGAACTCCATGATCCCGTCCTCGGCGGGCGCGTTGGCCGGGGTCAGGTAGCGCCACAGCCGGGGCCGCTGCGGCACCTCCACGCTCACGTATTGCCCGGGCAGGTAGGGCACCGGGTGGTCGGTCTGGACGCGGATCACCGCGACGTCCCAGCTCAGCCGCTCGTGGTGGATGATCTCGCCGGTGTACCAGGCGGGGCCGTCGTCGGCGGCGGCCGCTTCGGTCATGGCCGAGGCCATCACCGTGTAGGCCTCCGCCCAGGCCCGCTCGACGGTGTCGGTCCAGGCGTCGCCGGCGTGCTTCTTGATCGAGGCCAGCAGCGCGGTGCCCACCGCCTCGTAGTGGTCGGCGACCACGCCGAACTTGCGGTGGTCGCGGCCGAGCTGGTGCAGGAACGGCAGCAGCTCATCGGGCTTGTCGACCATCTGGATGACGTGCACGAGCGCCCGCAGCAGGCGGCTGCGCTGCACCTCCATGTTCACCGCGAACAGCTCGCGGGTGGCCGGGGAGAGGCTGAAGAGCATCCCATAGAAGAACTTGGCGACGTCGTCGATCTGCGGTTCGACGACCTCGAAGCTCTCGCGGATCAGGCGGACCATCTTGCTCACACCTGAGGACGGCTCGTTCGGGGGTGGTCCGGGGCTCAGTACGGCGTTCGCTGTCATGGTTCGGGTGCAGTCTTCTCCACGTTGGCGGCGGTACCCGGCACAGGTGCACCGCTACTGGCTTGCGTCCCCCGACACTGGGCCGACCCTAACCCGGGGCCTTGGGAACGTCTGCCTTGATGCCACTTTTGAGTGTTTCTTAACTACTACTCGTAGATAGTGCAATAACCGGTCGGGGGAACCTAGTATCCACCTCTGTGAGTGGAGAGGAAGGCGTGACACGGTGAGCCGCGTGAGCCCCGACCCGACCCCGAGCGGTACCGCCGATGAGGCGCTCTTAGCCCTGGAGCTGTCCGACGCGCCCGCCCGCAAGCCCTCCTGGCAGGGCACCACTCCCCTCCAGCACCACTCGTTCGACGCCGTGCCCCGCGACCCGTTCGTCGAGGAAGAACACCAGGCGCAGCTGCCCGGCTCGAAGGGCGAGCACCTCCTGCAGCGGGCCTACGGCAGCGAGAAGCGCGCCCGCAAGTTCTACGACGACCAGGTCCTGGACCACCTCAACCCGCAGATGAAGGAGTTCATCGGGCGGATGGACCTGGCCTTCATCGCCACCGCCGACGCCCGCGGCGAGTGCGATTCGAGCCTGCGCGCCGGCACGCCCGGCTTCATCGAGGTGCTCGACGACCGGCACGTCTGCTACCCCGAGTACCGCGGCAACGGCGTGCTGGCCAGCCTCGGCAACATCAGCGAGAACCCGCACATCGGCATCCTGCTTGTGGACTTCGTGACCGATCTGATCGGCCTGCACCTCAACGGCAAGGCCCGCATCGTCGAGGACGCCGACCTGCGCGCGATCCACCCCGCGCTGCCCGCCGACTTCGCCCGCGGCCGCACCCCCGAGCGGTGGGTCGTCGTGCAGGTCGAGGAGGCCTACATCCACTGCCGCAAGCACATCCCGCGGATGGTCCCGGTGCTGCGCCAGCGGAGCTGGAGCACCGACGACGGCAAGCGCAAGGGCGGTGACTACTTCGAGGCCAAGGGCACGCCGCGGCCCTGGCACCACGCCGAACCCGTCTGGGCCGGCTGATCGCCGGTGGGCCGCAGGAGTTCGAGCACGGCCTCCTAGAGTGGGGCGAAACGGACTACCGTGGGGCTTCATCGGTGCTGCGGGTGTGCCTTCGGCAGGTGGAGGCGCGGGCGGGAGAGCTGTGATCGAGCAGGACGAGGCGCGGGCGACCGACGGGGTGCGCGAGGAAGGCGTGGACCGGCGCTCCGCGGCGGAGACCGTCGAGCGCGAGCTGGTCATGATGTTCCGCCGCGCCCGCAACCTCTCCACCACGGTGGCGGCGCACGTGCACCCGGACCTGGACCCGGCCTCCTACAGCCTGCTGCTGATGATCGACGACGCGGGACCGCTGCGCGGCATGGACGTGGCCGGCCGCACCGGCCTCGACAAGTCGACGGTCAGCCGCCAGATCGCGACCCTGGTGGAGCTGGACCTGCTGGAGCGGGTGCCGGACCCGGACGACGGCCGAGCCCGCCGCATCCAGCTCTCCGACCTCGGCCGCGAACGCCTGGCCCAGGTCCGGGCCGAACGCCGCAAGCACCTGCACGGCCAGTTCGCCAGCTGGACCACTCAGGACCTCAAGGACCTGGCCCGCCTGCTGGCCAAGCTCAACGCGATGATGTGAGGCCCGATCCCGTCCCGAGCGGCCGAACCTGAACGGTTCCCGTTCGCGCACCCCGCCCTGGGCGCCGAGGTGCGGTTCTGCGCGGGATCGGCCCTGCTGGGGCTCCGTTTCCGCTGGTTGCAGGCCGTGAGTGTTTTGTGGCGCTATGGCAGCCGAAAGTACTCACGGGCACTGACCAGGGGAAACGGAGCTGATCGCAGTGCCGTCGACCTCGCGGCTGCGGCCCGCGGCGAACGTCTAGTCCTCGTTCGACGGGATGATCCGCTGCCGCACCGCCGGTCCTCCCGGTAGCGCGTCCTTGCGCTTCTCGACGAAGGCGGCTTCGTCGAGCTTGCGGGTGATCACCCGGCTCAGGACGGTCAGCGCGTGCTGCACCTCCAGGTGGTCCAGCCCGTCGATCTCGCCGGTCAGCAGCGGGCTGTCGCCGCTCAGCGTCGTCCACCCCTGATCGCGGCCCAGCCGGACGGTGATCGACTCACCGGTCGGCAGCGCGACGACCACGTCGGCCCGCTCCGCCGAGGCGTCCCTGCCGCGGTGCAGCGCGGAGCGGTGGAGGTAGTCGGTCCGCTCGGCGAGTTCGTCGGGGTCCTGGCTCGCGGCCAGCTCGCGCTGGGCTGCGCGGGTGATCGAGGCGCCCGTGTCCGCCAACCCGTGCATCAACTCGTTCCGCGTCCAACCCGGGCCCTGGTCGGCGGGCGGGTCCAGGACGTCGGCCACCGTTTGCAGGGCTCGGCCGGCGCTGGCGGTGACCTGCGCGAGCGCGTCGTCCGGAGCGCGGCCGTAGGCCGGGCGGGCCACCGCGTCGACGAGCTGCGCGAGCGGGCGCACGGACTCCGCCTTCAGCGGTGCGCCGGGAGTCGTCTCCGCGCTGACCGGGTCCTGGGCGCGGGCCGAGGTGTCGATGCTCCGGGCTTTGAGGTCGGCGTAGATGGTGTCGCGCGAAACCCGCGCCAGCCGGGCGAGCTCCGCGACGTTGCGGGAGCCGCTGCGCCACGCGGCGGCGACGAGGTCGGCGCGCTCCTCGGCGAAGCGTTCCCGGCGATCCGCCCAGCCGATGAGAGCGGAGAGAGCGGCGAGGCGTTCGGTTTCTCGACACTGGTGCTCGGGGTCACAGGCAGACAAGTTGCGTGCTACAACCAAATGAGGTTATGGTTGTGTGCAGCAACTAAAGGATTGGGTTCGCATGGGACCGACACTCGAGACCTGCGGTGAACTGCTCCGCCCGCTGCGGGCGTTGATGGGGCTCAAGCAGGTAGCTCTGCAACGGGGGTACTTCGGCGATCAGGAGGTTCCCTACGCCGCGGCCGGATTGCTCGCCGAGCTCGTGTTCCGCGGTGAATGCCGGGCCTCCGACCTCGCCCACCACCGCATCGTCGACGCCTCAGTGGTGAGCAGGCAGGTGGGCCAGCTCGAACAGGCCGGCCTGATCAGCCGCCGGCCCGACCCCGCCGACCGGCGGGTGTCGCTGCTGCGCGCCACCCCGGAGGGCGAGCGCGCGGTGGCCGAACTCGAACGCAGGAAGGCGGAGTGGATCGCCAACGCGCTGGAGGGCTGGGAGGACGCGAAGGTCCGCGAGCTCGGCCGGCTGCTGGGGGACGCCATGGACGACATCCGCCGCCACACGATCGACGAGGGGATCTGCCACGCGGACCCCGCTACCAGGGAAGGAACTCGATGACGAGCTCGACGGAGACGGTGCGGGACGCGCCGGCCCGACGGGATGCGCACGGGTCCGCCGATGAATCGCCGATGTCGCACCGGCAGATCATGGAGGCGATGTCCGGGCTGATGCTGGCGCTGCTGGTCGCCATCCTCAGCTCGACCATCGTGTCCAACGCGCTGCCGCGCATCATCGCCGATCTGGACGGCACCCAGGGCCAGTACACGTGGGTGGTCACCGCGATGCTGCTGACCTCCACCGCGTCCACCCCGATCTGGGGCAAGCTCTCCGACCTGTTCAGCAAGAAGCTGCTCTACCAGCTGGCCATCGTGATCTTCACGGTCGGCTCGGTGGCGGGCGGCTTCGCGCAGTCGATGGAGACGCTGATCGGCTTCCGGGCCCTGCAGGGCATCGGCATGGGCGGTCTGCAGGCGCTGATCCAGGTCGTGATCGCGGCCATGGTCTCGCCGCGCGACCGCGGTCGCTACAGCGGTTACATCGGCGCCACCTTCGCGGTGGCCACGGTCAGCGGCCCGCTGGTCGGCGGCGTCATCGTGGACACCGACTGGCTGGGCTGGCGCTGGTGCTTCTGGGTGACCGTGCCGATCGCGGTGATCGCGTTCATCGTGCTCGGCCGCACGCTGAAGCTGCCGGTGATCAAGCGCCCGGTCAAGATCGACTGGTTCGGCGCGCTGTTCCTGGTCGGCGGCGTGAGCCTGCTGCTGGTGTGGGTCTCGCTGGCGGGCAAGTCGTTCGACTGGTGGTCGGCGGAGACCGCGGCCTACGTCGGCGGCGGTGTGCTGGCGCTGATCATCGCGGTGATCATCGAGTCGCGGGTCAGCGAGCCGATCGTGCCGCTGCGGATGTTCCGCAACCCGACGGTCACGCTGGCCACCATCGGCACCGTCGCGGTCGGCACCGCGATGTTCGGCGGCTCGGTGTTCCTCGGCCAGTACTTCCAGATCTCGCGCAGCATGACGCCGACCGAGGCCGGGCTGATGACGCTGCCGATGGTCGGCGGGATGTTCCTGTCCTCGACCTTCTCCGGCCAGGTGATCTCCCGGGTCACCGGCAAGATCAAGCCGTTCCTGGTGGCCGGGTCGGTCGTGATGGTCGCGGCGATGTGGCTGCTGAGCACCATGGACCACGAGACGAACCTGTGGCTGGTCGGCGTCTACCTGTTCCTGATGGGCACCGGCGTCGGCATGCTGATGCAGAACCTGGTGCTGGCGGTGCAGAACGCGACCAGCGCGCGGGACATGGGCTCGGTGACCTCGGTGGTCACCTTCTTCCGGACCCTGGGCGGTTCGGCGGGCGTCTCGGTGCTCGGCGCGGTGCTGGCCACCCAGGTGTCGGACTACATCGTGCGGGGCCTGGCCCAGATCCCCGGTGCCGCGCAGGCGGCGGGCGGCAGCGGCAGCGGCACGCTGAACATCGACGGCCTGCCGGAGCCGATCCAGGTCATCGTCCGGGCCGCCTACGGCGACGCGATCGGCGACATCTTCTTCATCTCCGCCTGCGTCGCGGTGGTCACCTTCGTGGCGGTGCTGTTCCTCCGGGAGACGCCGCTGCGGACCACGATCGACAGTCACGAGGAAAGGGAGGCGGTTGCGGTGGCCGCGCACGAGGACGCTGTGGACAACCTCACCCGCCCTGTGGACAACTCGGCCGCGACCAACGGCTCTCCGCAGGTGCCACCGACCGCCGAGCCTGTGGACAACTCTGTGGACAGGCGATCCGAGGCCTGGTCAGAGCCGGTGTCGCCGCGCCGCTACGCAACCAACGGCAGGCATCTGGCCGGTGAACTCGGCGGTGCCGGGCTCTACGTGCACGGCACCGTGCAGGACTCCGCGGGCAGCCCGGTCGGCGGCGTGGTGCTCACCCTCACCGACGCCAACGGGCGGCAGGTCGAGCGGGCCCGCACCGACCAGGACGGGCAGTTCCAGCTGTCGGTCGCCCACGGCGGCACCTACGTGCTGATCGCCTCCGGCGGCAGCTACCAGCCCACCGCGTCGATGGTGGCGGTCGGCGACCGCCCGGTGCGCCACGACGTCCAGCTGCTCGGCGCCGGCCGCCTCGTCGGCCTGGTGCACGTCGGCGGCGTCGGCGTCGCCGGGGCGATGGTGGTGCTCACCGACGTGCGGGGCGAGGTCGTGGCCACCACGGCGACCGCCGCGGACGGGCACTACGCCTTCGGCGACCTGGTGGGCGGCGCGTACGCGCTGACCGTCACCGCGCCGAACTACCGGCCGGTGGCCAACTCGGTGACCGTGGCCGACGGTGAGCAGACGACGGCGGACGTGGTGCTGCAGAGCGGCGCGCAGCTGACCGGCGTCGTCCGGTCGGCGAGCCTCGGCGTCGCGGTGCCGGACGCGCGGGTGACGCTGCTGAACTCCGGCGGTGCGGTCGTCGGCGCGGCGACCACCGACGTCGACGGCAACTACACCTTCACCGACCTGCCCGACGGCGAGTACACGGTGATCGCCACCGGTTATCCGCCGGTCGCCAGCTCGCTGCGGCTCGCGGGCGAGGCGAGCACGCACGACGTCGAGCTCGGCTACCCGGAAACCGACTGAGCGAACGGTGGTGGGGCCGCCCGCCCCACCACCGCCCGATCTTCCCGCTCTTAAAGGTAATTCCAGGCTCGTTTTGCGTGGCGGTGCGGGTGGCGGAACCTCAGAGGCCGCCTGGCTGCGGGATCCCGTTCTTATGTATGTCCGATACACGGCGAACGGGCTGTCCTCGCCAGGCGACCTCTGAGAACCCGCGGCGGTGCAAGCTGAGTCCCACACCGCATGCGGCTTCGCCGCATTCTGAAACCCTTGAGGAGATGTTCTCGATGGATCTCGGCCAACAGCAGGCCGGTGGCGCCGGGGCGGTCACCGCGACCGTCCGCGGCGGTGACGGCTGGCCGGTCCCGGAGGCGGTGCTGACCGTCATCGACGGCACCGGCACCCAGGTCGCCCGCGTGCAGGGCGACGCGCAGGGCTCGGTGGTCGCCGCCGGGCTGTCCTCCGGCGCCTACACCGCGATCGTCACGGCGGTGGGGCACGAACCGGTCGCCCGCACCACGCTGGTGCACGACGGGACCGCCGCCACCCTCGGCGAGGTGGAGCTGCGCCGCGCGGGCGGCGCGGACCTGCCCGCGCCGGGGCTGTGGCGGATCGACCCGGTGCACTCGTCGATCCAGATCACCGCCCGGCACCTGGGGATCAGCAGCATCCGCGGCCGGTTCAACGAGTTCGCGGGCGAGATCCGCATCGGCAACCCGGTCGAATCGTCCACTGTGGAGGCGACGATCGCCGCGGCCAGCGTCGACACCGGCAACGGGATGCGCGACGACCACCTGCGCACCGCGGACTTCCTGGACGTCGAACGCCACCCGGAGATCGCCTTCCGCTCCACGGCGCTGCGCCCGCGCGGCGGCGACCGCTGGGACCTGGACGGCGAGCTGACGCTGTGCGGGCTGACCCGCCCGGTGCGGCTGGACACCCGCTTCGCGGGAGTGGGCCCGGACCCGTGGGGCGGCACCCGCGCCTCGGCGACGGCGACCACCCAGCTCCGCCGCGAGGACTTCGCGATGAACTTCAACCAGGCGCTGCAAACGGGGATCGCGGCCATCGGCACCACCCTGAAGGTCGAGATCGACGTCCAGGCCGTCCGCGAGTAGCCGCAACTTCCATTGAAATCAGGTATCCGATTTCAATGGAAGTTGCGCACGGTGTCGGTGTGTCGGGTGTCCGACACACCGGTCGTGCGTCGGGTTTTGCGCGATTTCAATGGAAATCGGACGTCTGATTTCCATTGAAATCGCGGAGCCTCCGGCGTGTCGGGGAATGACACGCCGGAGGCTCCGGGGGGTTTCCGCGCCGTCAGCGGAAGTGCTTCAGGCCGGTCAGACCCTCTCCTCGGCCGCTTCGGCCCGCGGGACCTCGCCGTTGCGGAGCTTGGTCTTGAAGCTGGCCAGCTCCTTCTTCACCACCGGGATCAGCAGGTACAGGCCCGTGATGTTGAACAGCGCCAGCGCGAACAGGACCGCGTCGGCGAAGTCGAGCACGCTGCCCAGGGTCAGCACCGAGCCGACCACGGTGAACGCGCAGAAGACCACGTTGTAGACGCGCTCCTGGGTCTTGCTCTTGCCGAACAGGTACAGCCACGCCCGCTGGCCGTAGTAGCCCCAGGTGATGATCGTGGAGATCGCGAAGAGGGCGACCGCGACGGTCAGCACGTACGGGAACCACGGCAGCACGGTGGCGAAGGACTCCGAGGTCACCGTGACGCCGTCCGGGGTCTCGCCGCCGTTGAGCACGGTCTGCTGCGCGTCGGTCCAGAACTGGGTCTTGGCGATGACGATGGTCAGCGCCGTCATGGTGCAGACGATGACGGTGTCGATGAACGGCTCCAGCAGCGCGACGATGCCCTCGGTGGCCGGGTCCCTGGTCTTCACCGCCGAGTGCGCGATCGGGGCCGAGCCCAGGCCCGCCTCGTTGGAGAACGCGGCGCGCTGGAAACCGATGATCAGCACGCCGATCAGCCCGCCGAACCCGGCTTCCGGGGTGAACGCGCCGGAGATGATCTCGCCGATGGCGCTGGGCACCGTGTCGTAGTTGACGGCGATGACGATGAGGCAGGCGACCACGTAGATCACGCCCATAGTCGGCACCAGGCGGCTGGTGACCGCGCCGATGGACTTGATGCCGCCGATGATCACCGCGCCGATCAGCACCGCCAGCAGGATGCCGAAGATCAGCGCCGCGCCGTCGGAGCCGAGCAGCCCGTCGTCGCCGCCGGTGACGTTGCGCAACTGCGCGAAGGTCTGGTTGGCCTGGAACATGTTCCCGCCCGCGATGGCGAAGAACAGGATCATGACCGCGGCGAGCACGGCCAGCACCTTGCCCAGGGTCACGCCGAACGCGTTCGGGAAGCGCTCGGCGATGCCCTTGCGCAGGTAGTGCATCGGGCCGCCGGAGACGGTGCCGTCCTCGGCGATCTCGCGGTAGCGCACGCCCAGGGTGCATTCGACGAACTTGGTGGCCATGCCGAGCAGGCCGCAGACGATCATCCAGAACGTCGCGCCGGCGCCACCGACCGTCACCGCCACGCCGACACCGGCGATGTTGCCGAGGCCGACGGTGCCGGAAACGGCCGAGGCGAGCGCCTGGAAGTGGGTGATCTCGCCGGGCGCGTCCTTCTCGCTGTACTTGCCGCGGACCAGGTCGATGGCCAGCTTGAAGGAGCGGATCTGCACGAACCCGAACACGAGGGTGAACACCGCGGCGGCGATCACCAGCCAGGCCACGATCCACGGGAAGGTCACCCCGAAGACGGTGAGCTCGCCGAAGACGATGCCGGAGAAGCCTTCGGAGATCGGGTTGAAGACCGTGTTGATCGCGTTCTCTATGCCTGAGAGCGCGCCGCCCTCTTCGGCAGCCAGGACGAGTTGACCGTCCGGCGCTGTCGTAGTGGTCATGGCGCGTTAGCTAAATCGGGTGAAATGTCCCGGACAAGTCCCTAAAGGGGGGTTTGCCGCAAAGTGCAACCAGGTTGTGACGTGCGCCATGTTCCCGAGGTTGAGTGGAACCCGCTCAACTTTTCTCACGTTGACAGTGGTAGATGAGCCTGGGGCAGGGCAGGATGGACCAGGCAGGAGCCACCGGCGACGAGGTGAGGAATGGACGCGTTCAACCCGACGACCAAGACCCAGCAGGCGATCTCCTCGGCGGTGCAGGCCGCGACCGTGGCCGGCAACCCGGACGTCAGCCCGGCCCACCTGCTCGGCGCGCTGCTCGCCCAGGGCGACGGGCTGACCGCACCGCTGCTGACCGCCGTCGGCGCCGATCCCACCGCGGTGCGCCGCGAGCTGGAGCAGCTGATCAACGCACTCCCGGCGGCCAGCGGGAGCACGGTCTCCGCACCGCAGCTGTCCCGCGACGCGGTCCGGGCGCTCACCCACGCCCAGCGGATGGCTACCGAGATGGGCGACGAGTACGTCTCGACCGAGCACCTGCTGGTCGGGCTGGCCGCCGAGGGCGGCCGCGTCGCCGACCTGCTGAAGAAGCACGGCGCCACGCCCGAGGCGCTGACCGACGCCTTCGGCAACGTGCGCGGCTCGGCCCGGGTGACCAGCCCGGATCCCGAAGGCACCTACAAGGCCCTGGAGAAGTACGGCCAGGACCTCACCGACCGCGCGCGCAAGGGCGACCTGGACCCGGTGATCGGTCGCGACACCGAGATCCGCCGCGTCGTGCAGGTGCTCTCCCGCCGCACCAAGAACAACCCGGTGCTCATCGGCGAGCCCGGCGTCGGCAAGACCGCGATCGTGGAGGGCCTGGCCCAGCGCATCATCGCCGGTGACGTGCCGGAGTCGCTGCGCGGCAAGCGCGTGGTGGCGCTGGACCTCGGCTCGATGGTGGCCGGGGCGAAGTACCGCGGCGAGTTCGAGGAGCGGCTCAAGGCGGTGCTCAAGGAGATCACCGACTCCGCCGGGCAGATCATCACCTTCATCGACGAGCTGCACACCATCGTCGGCGCCGGGGCCAGCGGCGAGGGCGCGATGGACGCCGGGAACATGATCAAGCCGATGCTGGCGCGCGGTGAGCTGCGCATGGTCGGCGCGACCACGCTCGACGAGTACCGCAAGCACATCGAGACGGATGCCGCGCTGGAGCGCCGGTTCCAGCAGGTGCTGGTCGGCGAGCCGAGCCCGGAGGACACCGTGGCGATCCTGCGCGGGCTCAAGGAGCGCTACGAGGTGCACCACGGCGTGCGGATCACCGACGGCGCGCTGGTCGCCGCCGCCACCCTGTCCGACCGCTACATCACCGCGCGCTTCCTGCCGGACAAGGCGATCGACCTGGTCGACGAGGCCGCTTCCCGGCTGCGCATGGAGATCGACTCGCGACCGGTGGAGATCGACGAGGTCGAGCGCGCCGTGCGGCGGCTGGAGATCGAGGAGATGGCGCTGTCCAAGGAGGACGATCCCGCCTCCCTGGAGCGGCTGGCCGCGCTGCGCGCCGAGCTGGCCGACCGCCGCGAGAAGCTGTCCGGGCTGACCGCGCGCTGGCAGCAGGAGAAGGAGTCCATCGACAAGGTCCGCGACCTGAAGACGCAGCTGGAGCAGCTGCGCGGCGAGTCGGAGCGCGCCGAGCGCGACGGCGACCTGGGCAAGGCCGCCGAGCTGCGCTACGGCCGGATCCCGCAGCTGGAGAAGGAGCTCGACGCGGCCACCGCCGCGCAGTCCGAGCGCAAGGCGATGCTGCAGGAGGAGGTCATCGCCGACGACGTCGCCGACGTGGTGAGCTCCTGGACCGGCATCCCGGCCGGTCGGCTGCTGGAGGGCGAGACGGCGAAGCTGCTGCGCATGGAGGAGGCCCTCGGCGCCCACGTGGTGGGCCAGGCCGAAGCGGTGCGAGCGGTGTCCGACGCGGTGCGCCGCACGCGCGCCGGGGTCGCCGACCCGGACCGGCCCACCGGCTCGTTCCTGTTCCTGGGGCCGACCGGCGTCGGCAAGACCGAGCTGGCCAAGGCGCTGGCCGGGTTCCTGTTCGACGACGAGCGGGCGATGGTCCGCATCGACATGAGCGAGTACGCCGAGAAGCACTCGGTGGCCCGGCTGGTCGGCGCGCCGCCCGGTTACGTGGGCTACGACCAGGGCGGGCAGCTGACCGAGTCGGTGCGCCGCAGGCCCTACTCGGTGGTGCTGTTCGACGAGGTGGAGAAGGCGCACCCGGACGTCTTCGACGTGCTGCTGCAGGTCCTCGACGACGGTCGGCTCACCGACGGCCAGGGCCGCACGGTGGACTTCCGCAACACGATCCTGGTGCTGACCTCGAACCTCGGTTCGCAGGCGATCGCCGACCCGAACCTGTCCGAGCGGGAGCGCGACGACGCGGTCATGTCGGTGGTGCGCAAGCACTTCAAGCCGGAGTTCCTGAACCGGCTGGACGACGTGGTGGTGTTCCACTCGCTGTCCACCGACGAGCTGACGTCCATCGTGGACATCCAGGTGGATCACCTGGGCCGCCGCTTGGCGCAGCGCCGCCTCACCCTCGACGTCCAGCCCGCGGCGCGGGACTGGCTGGCGCTCAACGGGTTCGACCCGGTCTACGGCGCGCGCCCGCTGCGCCGCCTGGTCCAGTCGGCCATCGGCGACCAGCTGGCGCGCAAGCTGCTGGCGGGCGAGATCCGCGAGGGCGACAAGATCAAGGTCGACACCACCGACGACAGCCAGGGACTGACCGTCACCGCAGCCGAGAGCTGAGGTCGCGGTGGAGGGCACCTTCGCCCGGAGGTGCCCTCCACCTCACACCGGATCAGGTGAGGATCAGGGTTTTGCCGACCGTGGTGCGGTTTTCGACGGCCGCGTGCGCTTCGGCGGCGTGCTCCAGCGGGAACGTCTGCCCGATCAGCGGGCGGATGGTGCCTGCTGCCGCCTTGGCCATCATCTTCTCCGCCCACCGCCGCTGGTGAGGGCCGAAGTCGAAGAGCTGCTCGATGCCGAGCACCTCGACGCCCTGCTGACGTGCTTCCTCCGGGGAGATCTCGGTGGCCGAGCCGCTGGACGCGCCGTGCACGGAGAAGCGCCCACCGCGCGCCGTCACGCTGAACGCGGCGCGCCCGATCTGACCGCCGACACCGTCGAACACGACATCGGGCCCCTTGCCGCCGGTCGCTTCGAGGACCTGCTCGGTCCAGTCCGGCGCTGAGTAGTCGACCACCGCGTCGGCGCCCAGCTCCCGGAGCACGTCGAGCTTCCGGGCTCCGCGTGCCGCGCCGATGACCCGCGCTCCCGCCTCGCGGGCTAGCTGCACCAGCAGGCTGCCCACGCCACCGGCCGCGGCTTCGACCAGCACCTGGTCGCCCGGCGCGATCGCGGCCTTCTCCACCAGCCCCTGCGCGGTGCTGCCGTCGCTGAAGAGCGCGGCGGCTTCGGGCAGGCCCAGTCCGTCCGGCACCGGGAACAGCTCGCCGGCCTCGGCGAGCGCCTTCTCGGCGAAGCCCCCGGTGTCCCCGAGCTCGGCCAGGACGCGCCGGCCCAGCCACTCCCGCTCCACGCCCTCGCCGACCGAGCTGACCTGCCCGGCGACCAGCCCGCCCGGCACGTAGGGCAGTTGCGGCCGCTCGTGCCACTCGTCGACGCCGCGCCGGATCTGGGTCTCGACGAACGTCAAGCTCGCCACCGCCACGTCCACCACGACCTGTCCCGGACCGGCCACCGGATCCGGCGCCGAACCGGGCACCAGCACCTCGGGCCCGCCGAAGCGGATCACCTCGACCACTCGCATGTCGTTCGCTCCCTCCGCCCGCCGACGCGGACGAACAGAGCCTCCAACTTCAAGTTATGTCGAAGTCAAGCGATCAGCGGTGCAGGTAGGTGGACACCACCGCGAGCGCGGCGAACAGCGCCGCCGCCGAGGCGAAGACGACCGTTGCCGCAGTGAGGCCGAAGAACGTGCTCACCACGCCCAGCACCACGCTGGGCACGCTGGCCGACAGGTAGGCCACCACGTAGATCAGCGCCGAGGTGCCCGCGCGGTGCTCGGGCGAGGCGAGGCCGGTCAGCATGCGCATGCCGCCCATGAACATCACGCCCCAGCCGGTGCCCAGGACCGCTGCGGCGGTGAAGAACACGACCGGCTGGTGCTCGACGGTCGAGGTCGCCACGCCGGCCAGGCCGAGGACCATCACCGGTCCGCCGATCCGCACCGCGCGACGGGAGTCCACGCCGGACAGGACCAGCTGCGAGAGCCCGCCGAACCCGGCCAGCGCCGCGACCGCCGCGCCGCCGATCAGGTACGGGCTGCCCTCGACCAGGTCCTTGGCCACCGACGGGCCGAGGGACATGAACATCCCGCCGACGATCCAGGACGCCAGCAGCGTGGTGGCCATGAGCGCGAACGCGAGGCCCTTGCCCGCCGGGACGGCCGGCCGCTGCGGACGCAGCACCTCGCGCAGCTTGTTGCGCTGGGCGACCGGTTCGGGCATCGCCAGCACGCCGGGGATCGCCACCGCGAGGCCGACCACGAGCAGCAGGTAGCTGGTCAGCGTCGGGCCGGGCACGTACTGCACGAGCGCACCGGCGAGCAGCGAACCCAGCGCCATGCCGAACGCCGCGGCCACGCCGTTGAGCAGCGAGCCGTGGTTGGAACCCGGGCGCTGGAAGTCCAGCAGCGAGCCGCTGATCGCACTGGTCGCCACACCGGTGGCCAGGCCTTGCAGCGCCCGGCCCGCGTACAGCCAGCCGACGGCGGGCGCGAAGGCGAGCAGCAGCATCGAGACGATCTCGAGCACGAGCGAGACCAGCAGCACCGGGCGTCGCCCGATGTGGTCGGACAGCGAGCCGAACAGCAGCAGCGCGGCCAGGATCGCCACCGCGTAGACGGCGAACACCTCGGTGAGCACCGTGGTGGTGAAACCCCAGCGCTGCTGGTAGATCGAGTACATCGGGGACGGCGCCGTGGACGCCATCAGGAACAGGGCGTAGAGCGCGCCGACGAACCAGAACGAAGCGGACCGGGACAAGCCGCCGCTGCGCGACCGCGGGCGGACGAGTTCCGTGGTGGTCATGGTTGCTTCCCATCCTCGGATGACCGGAACGGATGATTCCGCACCTGCCAACCCCGCAGCGGAACGGATCATTCCGCTCCGCAGGTATCCTGTGGCCCACGACACCCCTGGTGTCGAGTCCTCCTCAACCGCACCTCAGGGGACCGTGATGCAGCCCAGCCACAAGAAACCGCAAAACGCGAGAACAACTCCAAACGCAACCACCACTGAAAATCCCGGAGAGGCGGACAGTCGGGTCATCAGGGCGGCTCGCGAGGTGTTCGCCGAGCAGGGCTTCGCCGCGCCGATGGCCGAGGTCGCCAAGCGCGCCGGCGTCGGTGTCGCCAGCGTCTACCGCCGCTACCCGAGCAAGCACGAGCTCGTGGAGCAGGTGCGCATCGCCGGTTTCCGGCTGCTGCTCGCCGAAGCCGAGCAGGCCCGCGCCGAGGAGTCCGACCCGTGGGCGGCGCTGGTCCGGTTCATGCGGCGGTGCCTGCGGGAGGGATCGGGCATCGGCACGGTGCTGCCGCCGATGGACCCGCAGCACGTCTACTCGGACGAGTTCCGCGCCCTCCAGCGGCGCGTGCCGAAGGCGATCGAGGACCTCGTCTCGGCCGCCCAGCGGGCCGGCGAGCTGCGCCAGGACGTCGAGTGGCCCGACATCCTCCTGCTGCTCAAGCACCTCAACCCGCGCCTGCCCGCCACCGAGCAGCGCCGCGCCGAGCTGCGCTCCCGCTACCTCGGCCTGGTCCTCGAAGGCCTGCGCCCGGGCGGGCCGGAGCTCCCCGGTCCGCCGCCGGACCGGGCGGAGTGGCAGGCGCTCTGCGACAACCAGCCGGTTCAGTAGTGCCGTTGTCCTAGCTCGATCCATCCGGACGCCCCGGCCCTCGCCGGGGCGTTCGTGCTGTTCAGGGACTGTTCTGCCGGTTGCGGTCGACAAAGATCGTCGTATGGTTATCCTATGGTCATAGGTTAATAGAGATGGGAGCGAGTGCTTGATCGAGTTCCGGGTCGACACGGGATCGGGCGTGCCGCCGTACCGGCAGCTCGTGCATCAGGTCGAGCACGCCCTCCGGCTCGGGCAGCTGCAGGTCGGGGACCGGCTGCCCACCGTCAAGGAGCTCGCGAAGAACCTGGTCATCAACCCGAACACGGTGCTGAAGGCCTATCGCGAGTTGGAGCACAAGGGATTGGCCAAGGGCCGTCCGGGACAGGGCACGTTCATCGAGCGGGGTCTGACCGGGCTGCCCGCGGAGAAGCAGGCCGAGCTGCGCGCCGGTCTGGAGTCGTGGTTGGCCGAAGCGCACCGCGCGGGCATGGACGCCGACGGGATCGCGGCGCTCGTCGCGACGGTGCTGGCCGAATTTCGCCTGGAGGAACGGACTTGAACGAGATAGCGATACGAACCAGCGGACTGGGCAAGCGCTACCGGAAGAAGTGGGCGCTGCGCGGCTGCGACATCGAGGTCCCGGCGGGACGGGTGGTCGGCCTGGTCGGCCCGAACGGCGCGGGCAAGTCGACGCTGATGAACCTCGCGGTCGGCCTGCTGGCGCCGACCGAGGGGACGCTGGAGGTGCTGGGCCGTGAGGTGCGCGCGAACACCGTGCTGCACCGGGTCGCCTACATCGACCAGGAGCACACGATGTACCGGAACTTCACGGTGCGCGAGATGGTCAAGACCGGCCGCAAGCTCAACGCGCGCTGGGACGACAGGATCGCGTTCGACCGGCTCGCCGAGCTGAACATCCCGCTGGACAGCCGGATCGGCGCGCTCTCCGGCGGCCAGCGCGCGCAGGTCGCGCTCGCGGTGGCGCTGGCGAAGGAACCCGAGCTGCTGATCCTCGACGAGCCGGTGGCCAGCCTCGACCCGCTGGCCCGACGGGAGCTGATGAGCGTCCTGATGGAGGCGAAGGCGGATTCCGGCTGCACGGTCGTGCTCTCCTCGCACGTCGTCTCCGAGCTGGAGCGGCTCTGCGACTACCTGATCGTGCTCGACCGCGGTCAGGTCAAGCTCGCCGACGACATCGACGATCTGCTGGAACAGCACCACCTGCTGGTCGGCCCGGCGGCCGCGGCGGCCGACGTCGCCGGGGTCGTGCACCGCGAGGACCGCGGGGACCGGGTCTCGCTGCTGGTGCGCGGCGACCGACCGGCACCGGGTTCGCCGTGGGACGTCCTGCACGTCGACCTGGAAACGCTGGTCATGCACTACCTGACCGCGGCGGCTCCGACGCGGTTGCGGGAGGTTGCTGCATGACACCCCCTGTGTCAACCCCAGCCCTGCACAACCGCACCTCAGGGGACCGTGATGCAACCCAGCCACAAGAAACCCCCACAACGCAAGATCACTCCCGAACGCAACCACCACTGAAAATCGCGGAGAGGCGGGACAGCGCATGACCTGGCTGGCTTGGCGGCAGCACCGCCTGGGACTGGCCGGGTTCGCCGCCGTCTTCCTCGGCGTGGCCGCGATCTACGGGTTCTCCGGGGCGCTCGACGCCGATGCCCGCACCGTCTACACCGCGGCGTCCGGGTTCTCGCGGCTGGTCAAGTTCGGCGAGGACATGAGCACGTACCTGCAGCCGCTGCCGCTGCTGGTCGGCATGTTCGCCGGTGCTCCGCTGATCTCCCGGGAGCTCGAGCACCACACCTTCCGCTACGCCTGGACGCAGGGGGTGTCCAGGGGGCGCTGGTTGCGCGGCAAGGTGATCCTGGTCGGCGGTGCGGTCCTGGTGCTCAGCGCGCTGCTCTCGGCCGTGCACATGTCCTGGTTCGCGCCGATGGCCCCGGAGCGGGGCTGGTTCCAGCTGTTCAACCAGTCGATCCTGGTGTTCCCGGCGACCTGCCTGTTCACCTTCGCCCTGGGGATGGCGATCGGTGCGCTGGTCGAGCGGATCGTGCCCGCGATGGCCGTCACGCTGGTCGCGGCAGGCGCGGTGTTCATCCTGTTCGCCGCGGTGCTGCGGCCGAACTACAGCACGCCCCTGGTCGTGTCCCAGCCGACCCTCGGCGGTAGCTCGCCGGAGCTCGCCGGTTCCTACTACCTCGGCAGCAGCGTCCGCGGTGACCTGACGGAGATCAGCTACCACCCGGCCGACCGGTTCTGGACGTTCCAGTTCGTCGAAGCCGGTTGCTACCTGGCGCTGACCGCAGCCCTGCTGGCGCTGACCTTCTGGTGGCTGAGCCGCAAACTCAGCTGAACCCCGTTCCGGGCGCAATCGAAAACCCTTACCAGGGCGCGGAAATCGCGTCCCGACGGATGCTGCCCGGAGAACTCTGACAAGGAGTTTCGCATGATCTGGTTGACCTGGCGGCAACACCGGGTTGCCGTCCTGTCCACCGCCGCGGTGTTCCTCGGCCTCGCCGCGTGGTTCTTGCTGATCGGCAGCGGAACGCGGGGTTCGCTGGCACCGTCGGCGTTGTCCGACTGCGTCGGACTGCGTTTCGACTGCGGCGAGTGGCAGTCGTCGCTCATGCGGCTGCGCGATCTCGAACAGACCCTGCTGCCGCTGCTGCCCGCACTGCTCGGGGTCTTCCTGGGCGCGCCGATGCTCTCGCGCGAGACCGAGCAGCGGACGTTCCGCTACACCTGGACGCAGGGGATCACCCGCGGCCACTGGCTCAAGAGCAAGGTGTTCCTGCTCGGCGCCGTGATCGTGCTGCTGAGCACCGCCTTCTCGGGTGCGTACATGTGGCTGTTCGTCCCGGCCGTGCCGGACTGGGGCTGGTTCGACGCGTTCAACCAGGCGATGCCGGTCTTCCCCGCGATGTGCTTGTTCGGCTTCGCGCTGGGGATCGCGGCCGGTGCGCTGACCCGGAAGCTGCTGGTGAGCATGGCGCTCGCGCTCGGCGGGTTCCTCGCGGTGTTCCTGCCGATCGTGATCTGGATCCGGGCCGCTTACCAGGCACCGCTGAGCATCCCGGCCGACGCGTACACCGCCGAGGCCCGGAAGGGGTGGGTCGTCGACTTCTACTTCCGCGACGCGGCCGGGAGCAGCTACGACATCTGGGAGGCATCCCGGCAGGCCGGGATGGATCTCTCCGGCGGTTTCGGCTCCAAGGACATCGAGCAGCTGAACCAGGCCGGGTTCACCGAGTACATGTCGTTCCAGCCGGCCGACCGGTTCTGGACGTTCCAGCTCATCGAGACCGGGATCTACCTGTGGCTGACCGCCGGCTGCATCGCGCTGGCGTACTGGCTGCTGCGCCGCAAAACGCTCTGATGGAGAGAGGAAGAGGAATGCGAATTCGCACGTTGCTGGTCGCCGCCTTCGGCGCGGCGCTGGTCGGGGCTTCGACCGCCGGGACCGCGGGCGCCGTCGTCGGTGGTGGCCCCGCCGACGAGGCCTACCCGTTCATGGCGTCGTTGCAGATCCCGGGCGAACCCCGGTTCCACTGCGGGGCGACGCTGATCGACGAGGAGTGGCTGCTGACCGCCGCGCACTGCGTCGACTCCTTCGAAGCGGGGCAGCTGACCACCCGCATCGGGAGTCCGGACCGCACCTCCGGTGGTGAGGAGCGGAGGATCGCGGAGAAGATCGTGCACCCGGACCACCGCAAGGAGTTCCTGGCGCAGTACGACTTCGCGCTGCTGAAGCTGGACCGGCCCGTCGACCTGCCCACCGTGGCGATCGCGGAGTCCGCGCAACCGCCCGGCAAGGACGTCCGGGCCATCGGTTGGGGCCGCGAGTGCAGCGAGTTCGACTGCGGCGAGACACCGGTCTACCCGCGCCTGCTGAAGCAGTTCGACTCGGAAGTGGGCGCCGACTCGGAGTGCCACAAGACCGACGGCAGCGTCGACACCTGCGTGCGCGCGATCGGCGGCGCATCGGTGTGCAGCGGCGACTCGGGTGGCCCGGCGCTGATCCGCAATTCGGTCGGGCGCTGGGAGCAGATCGGCATCACCAGCCGGTTCGGCGGCGCCGAGCCGGAGCAGGTCTGCGGTGACGAGCCCGACATCTTCGCCGACCCGGTCGCGGTCCGGGACTGGATCGGGCAGCAGATCGGATCCTGAGCTGCGCAACGCCCGGCCGACCCGGGGGCGGCCGGGCGTTTTCGCAGGTCAGCTTCGGCCGATGGGGTGGTTCGACGGTGGATCTCCAGGTGATCTTCGTCTTCGGCGGTGATCGGACTACCCTGCGCAGTGTGGGCATACCTGCGTGGCTCTGGTTCGTCGTCGCCGTCCTCGCCATCGGCGCGGGCGTGGCGCTGCTGGTCGCTGACCGGTCGCAGCGCGTCTCGAACAACCGGGAGCGGCGGCGCTGGGCCGCGCTGCGCGGTTGGCAGTTCGCCGAGGCCGACCAAGTCCTGCCGACCCGCTGGGAGCGCGGCGCGCTCGCCCAGTACGGCAGCCCGACGGCCACCGACGTGGTCGCCGGATCGACCTTCACCGCCGACGGCCGCCGCCAGGTCTACGTGATGGACCTGACCGTCAACGGCCGGACGGCGACCGTGCTGGCGGGCATCCGCTGCCGCCGGTCGGCCCCCGCCACGATCGAGCTGTGGCTGCCCGACGTGCCGGTGCCCCAGGACTCCGAGCTGGACCTGCTCGGCCCGGTCGGCTCCCGCTACGCGTTCGTCACCGAGGTGGCCGCGGCCCGGCCGCTGGTGACCCCGGACCTGGTCGACGCCACCGAGGAGATCGGCTCCGACGTCACCGTGGTGTGGCTGGAGGACGACTGGGTGCTGGCCGCGCTGGAGCCGGGCCACGCCGACCCGGCCCGCCTGGAGCGCCTGCTCCGCGACCTCGGCGACCTCGCCGACCTGGTCGACCCCTTCGACACCGACCCGAACGAGCGGGAAACCGCCGTGGAAGCGGAGTCCACCTCCACGGAGCACTCCACGCGCTGACCGCTGCTGTTTCGGCAGGTGATGGGCCGTGAGCGTTTCGGGGTGCCCTGGCACCCCAAACCGCTCACGGAGGACGGCGCGGGTCGCACGGTAAATTCGGGCGCATGCCTACCGCACTCGTCACCGGAGCCACCGCGGGGATCGGGCGCGCCTTCGCCCGCCGACTCGCCGCCGAAGGCCACGACATGGTCCTGGTCGCCCGCGACGCCGATCGGCTCGCCGAACTCGCCGACCGGCTGCAGGCCCGGCACGGGGTGCGCGCGGAGGTGCTCCCGGCGGACCTGGCCGACGCCGACCAGCGCGCGAAGGTCGAGCAGCGCCTCGCCGACGCCGAGCGGCCGGTGGACGTGCTGGTCAACAACGCCGGGTTCGGCACGGCGGGCAGCTTCGCGGAGACCTCGACCGCCGAGCTGCAGCGGCAGCTGGACGTCAACGCGGGCGCGGTGCTCGCGCTGACGCACGCCGCGGTGCCGGGCATGTGCGAGCGCGGTCGCGGCGACGTGGTCAACGTGTCGAGCGTGGCGGGGTTCTTCCCGGTGGCCGGCTCGACCTACGGCGCGACCAAGGCGTACGTGACCGCCTTCTCGCAGGGCCTGTCGGTCTCGCTGACCGGCACCGGCGTGCGGGTCATGGCGCTGTGCCCCGGCTTCACCCAGACCGAGTTCCACCAGCGCGCCGGGCTGGAGATGGGCCGGCTGCCCAAGGCGTTCTGGCTGCAGGCCGACCAGGTGGTGCACGAGGCGCTGGCCGACCTCCGCAGCGGCAAGGACGTCTCGGTGCCGGGCGCGCAGTACAAGGCGTTGGTCGCCATCGGCCGCCTGGTGCCGCAGAAGCTCCAGCGGATGATCGTCGCCCGCACCGTCCCGGGCCGCACCTGACCACCAGCCGCGATTTCAATTGAAATCGGACGTCCGATTTCCATTGAAATCGCGCTCCGGAACCGGCACGACCCCCGGAGCGGCACGCGGCGAGCACCGGGCCGTATGCTGAAAACTCGTGGTCACAGTGGATGAACAGCAGCGCTCCGAACTCGCCCGCCTGGTCCAGGACATCGCCGTCGTGCACGGCAAGGTGACGTTGTCCTCGGGCAAGGAAGCCGATTACTACGTCGATCTCCGGCGCGCGACGCTGCACCACCGGGCGGCACCGCTGATCGGCCGGTTGCTGCGCCAGCTCACCGCGGACTGGGACTACGTCGCCGTCGGCGGGCTCACGCTCGGCGCCGACCCCGTCGCGACCGCCATGATGCACGCCGAGGGCGCGCCCCTGGACGCCTTCGTGGTGCGCAAGGACGCCAAGGCGCACGGCATGCAGCGGCGCATCGAGGGCCCGGACATCACCGGCCGCCGGGTGCTCGCGGTCGAGGACACCTCCACCACCGGCGGCAGCGTGCTGACCGCCGTCGAGGCCCTGCGCGAGGCGAACGCCGAGATCGTCGGCGTGGCGACCGTCGTCGACCGGGACACCGGCGCCCGCGAGAAGATCGAGGCCGCGGGCCTCCCGTACCGCTCGCTGCTCGGCCTCGCCGACCTAGGTCTGGCGTGAGCGGCCCGGGGCCAACCCAGCCCGGCCCGGGGGCCAACCCCAGCCTGCGCAACCGCACCTCAGGGGACCGTGACGCAGCCGAGCCACAAGAAACCGCGAAACGAGAGATCGCTCCCGAACGCGACCACCACTGCGAATCGCGGGGAGGCGGGACTGACATCGGGCCTACCGAGTGGGGCGCCACGGTCGGTGTCGGGCCCTGGGAGGGGCCTTGGCCGACCGATGAGCGGTACGACCCCGAGCTGCTGGAGCACGGCGACCGGCGCAACGTGGTCGACCACTACCGCTACTGGCGGCGCGAGGCGATCGTCGCCGACCTGGACCTGCGGCGGCACGACTTCCACGTGGCCATCGAGAACTTCCAGCACGACCACAACATCGGCACCGTGGTGCGCACCGCCAACGCCTTCGCCGCGAAGGCCGTGCACATCGTGGGCCGGCGGCGGTGGAACCGGCGCGGCGCGATGGTGACCGACCGCTACCAGCACGTCCACCACCACCCGGAGCTTGCCTCGCTGCGCGCGTACGCGGCCGAGCACGACCTCGCGGTGGTGGCGGTGGACAACACGGCGGGCGCGGTGCCGATCGAGCGCACGGCCCTGCCGCGCCGCTGCGTGCTGCTCTTCGGCCAGGAGGGCCCGGGCCTGCGCGAGGAGTCGCGGCTGGACGCCGACCTGGTGGTCTCCATCGCGCAGTACGGCTCCACGCGGTCGATCAACGCGGGCGTGGCGGCGGGCGTGGTGATGCACACCTGGATCCAGCAGCACGCGGATCCCGCTGCGGCCTGGTGATCGACCGGCGATGAGTTCGCAGGCCCTGGCTGGTCTACCCCGGTGAATCGCGAATTCGCCGTGACCAGTGAGGGGCCTGCCATGTCCGCCAACGCACTTCCGCCCGTCGTCGACGCCGAGACCTGGCAGCGGCAGCTCGACGAGCTGCGCGCCAGGGAGAAGGCCGCGACCCGCGAGCTCGACGCGATCGCCGCGCAGCGCCGCCGCCTGCCGATGGTCGAGATGCCCGACTACACCCTCGAGGGCGAGGAAGGGCCGGTCCGGCTGGTGGACGTCTTCGACGGCAAGTCGCAGCTGATCGTCTACCACCACATGTGGTTCCCGGGCCAGGAGTGGCAGTGCGGGGGCTGCACCATGTTCACCTCGCAGTTCACCAGGCTGGAGTTCCTGGCCGACTACGACGCCCGGTTCGTCATCGTCACCCAGGGGCCGATCGACGAGGCGCTCGCCTACAAGCGGCGGGTCGGAAACCGGATGACCTGGTACTCCACCGCGAACAGCCGGTTCGGCGAGGACGTCGGCGCACCGCCCGGCGGGGCGTTCGCCATCAACGTGTTCCTGCGCGACGGCGAGACGGTCTACCGCACCTGGCACAGCAGTGGCCGCGGCACCGAGCAGCTCAGCCACACGTTCGCGCTGATCGACCTGCTGCCCTACGGGCGGCAGGAGGAGTGGCAGGACTCGCCCGAAGGCTGGCCGCAGGGGCCCACCTACGGCCGGTGGCCGTCCTCCGAGACCACCGCCGCGCGCTACGGCGAGTAGGCCCGGAAAGCAGTCGCGCGGACCCGATCGGAATCGGATCCGCGCGACGGTGGCGACTTGGTCAGCTCGCGGCCTTGCGGGCCTTCTCGCGGCGGCCCTTCAAGTACTCGATGACGATCGGGATGACCGAGATGACGACGATCAGGATGGCCATCGCTTCGAGGTTGTCCCGGATCCACGGGATGTTGCCGAGGAAGTAGCCGAGCAGCGTCATGCTCACGATCCAGGCGACGCCGCCGATCGCGGAGAAGCTGAAGAACTTCTTCTGGTCCATCTGCGCGATGCCCGCGACCGCGGTGATGAACGTGCGCACGATCGGCACGAACCGGGCCAGGATGATCGCCCGCGCGCCGTACTTCTCGAAGAACTCGTGGGTCTTGTCCACGTGCTCGCGCTTGAACAGCTTCGAGTCCGGCTTGTTGAACATGGCGGGCCCGACCTTGCGGCCGATCCAGTACCCGGTCACGTTGCCCACGAAGGCGCACAGCGTCAGCAACGCGCAGACCAGCCAGATCGGGGTGTCGATCGCACCGGCCGCGACGAACAGGCCGGTGACGAACAGCAGGGAGTCACCCGGCAGGAAGAAGCCGATGAGCAGGCCGCACTCGGCGAAGATGATCAGGCACACGCCGATCAGGGCGAACGGGCCGAGCGCCTGGACGATGTTCTCTGGGTTGAGCCAGTCCGGCAGCAGGGCCAGCGCGGTGGTGTTCGCGGCGGCGTTGACAATCGCGGGCAGTTCGGTCGTCACGGTCGCCAACGGTACCGCGAGGCCCTGGAGCCCGATCCGCGGGCGAGTTACCCGCCGTGCACGCACCACTTTCGGCCGATCACCCGGTGGAACGGCGAGGCCGGAGCGCGAGCACGTACTGCGACGAGCCGAGGTGGTCCGCCGGGCGTCAGATCCGCCCGGACGGGCTCATCAGAAATACCGGACGGCGACTGTCACACCGGCCATGAGAACGCCGGTGACCAGCCCGAGGACCACGGCGAACACCAGCACGCCGACCACCGGCAGCCGCTTCGGCCGCGGCGGGGTCGGAACCGGGGCCTGCGGCGCCGGGCCCATCCCGGGGCTTCCCCCGGCCTGAGCGCGCAGCGCCGCGGACAGCAGGTGCTGAGGATCAGGAGAAGTCACGCCCCGAGCCTAACCACTCGGCCGACCAGGTCTCCGGACCCGAGGTCCGCAATTTCAATTGAAATCGGACGTCCGATTTCAATTGAAATTGCACCAATCCGGACGCACCACCGGTGTGTCGGGCACCCGACACCCCGGTGGTCCGGCAAGTTCCATTGAAATCGGAGGTCGAATTTCCATTGAAATTGCACACCTCTCCGGCGTGTCGGGGACTCGACACGCCGGAGGGTCAGCGCGGGTCGACGGCCCAGGCGCCGTCCTTGAGGACTCCGGTGAGCCGCAGGTCGGTGTCCAGGACCGCCAGGTCGGCCGCGAGGCCGGGGCGGATCGAGCCGATGCGGTCGTCGAGGCCGAGCAGCTGGGCCGGCTTGGTCGACGAAGCCGCCACCGCCGCCGGGACGCTCTGCCCGCCGGACTCGACCAGGTTGCGGAACGCCACGTCCATGGTCAGCGTGCTGCCCGCCAGCGAGCCGTCCGCCAGCCGCGCCTCCCCGTTGGCCACGGTCACCGGGAGCTTGCCCAGCTCGTAGGTGCCGTCCCCGGCGTCGGTGGCGCTGATGGCGTCGGTGACCAGCACCGTTCGCCCGGTGCCCGCGTGCGAGGCCGCCAGCTGCACGATCGCCGGGTGCAGGTGCACCAGGTCGCAGATCAGCTCGACGGTAACCCGCTCGTCCTCCAGCAGCACCCCGATCGGGCCCGGTTCGCGGTGGTGCAGCGGGCGCATCGCGTTGAACAGGTGGGTGGCCACCGTCGCGCCGGCCTCCACCGCGGGCACCACCTGCGAGAGCACCGCGTCGGTGTGCCCGACGGCGGCGATCACCCCGTGGTCGACCAGCTGGCGGACTGCCTCGACACCGTTCGGCAGCTCCGGCGCCAGGGTGACCATCCGGACCGTCCCGCGGCCCGCGTCCAGCACCTGCTGGACGGCGGAGGCCTCCGGGGCCCGCAGGATCGCCGGGTCGTGCGCGCCGCAGCGCGCCGAGGACAGGAACGGGCCCTCCAGGTGGATGCCCGCCAGCTCGCCGTCCACCACCAGGTCGCTGAGCGCGCTGATCTGCTTGGTGAGATCGGGCAGCGGGGCGGAGACCAGGCTGGCCAGCATCGTCGTGGTGCCGTGCAGCCGGTGCGCGGCGATCGCGGCCCGCGCCTGGTCGACCTCGATGCTGGTGAACGAGCCGCCGCCACCGCCGTGGCAGTGGATGTCCACGAAACCGGGCACCAGCCACTGCCCGCGCAGATCCACGACCTCGCCCGCAGCGGTCGGTCCGGTGCCGACCTCGGCGATCTTCCCGCCGGAGATCCGGACCCAGCCCTGGTCCAGCACGCCTTCCGGGGTGACGACCTGCCCACCGGCGAGGATCAGTTCGGGAGCGTTCACTTTGTTCTCAACCCTTCCGTCGCCAGCAGCGCTGCCCCGAGGCAGCCCGCGGTGTCGCCGAGTTCGGCCAGTTCCAAGCGCGGGCGGCGGTGGTACGCCGCCAGCATGCCGTCGAGCCGGTCGCGCAGCGGCTCGGTGAGCAGGTCGCCGGCCTGCGCGAAGCCGCCGCCGAGCACGATGCACTCGGGTGCGGCGATGGTGATCAGCACCAGCAGGCCCTTGGCCAGTGCATCCACCGCTTCCTGCCACACAGCTTGCGCGTCCGGGTCGCCCGCGCGCACGGCCGACGCCACTTCCGCGCTGCTGCGCTCCACGCCGGTGCGCTCCTGGTAGCGGCGTGCCACGGCCGCGGAGGACGCCAGCGCTTCGACGCAGCCGGTGCGCCCGCAGCCGCAGGCCTCGCCGTGGCCGATGTCGACGTGCCCGAGCTCGCCCGCGAACCCACCGCCGGAGTGGAGCTTCCCGTCGAACAGCAGCGCCGCGGCGATGCCGGTGCCGATCGGCAGCACCACGACGTCGCGCATGCCGCGCGCGGCGCCCAGGCGGGCTTCGGCGAGGCCGCCCGCGCGCACGTCGTGGCCCAGGCTCACCGGCAGGTCGATGCGCTCGGCGAGCATGTCGCGCAGTGGTACGTCGCTCCAGCCGAGGTTGGCCGAGTAGACGCCGATGCCGCGGTCCTCGTCGACCGCGCCCGGCACGACGACGCCGACGGCGTCCGCCGACGCGCCCACGCGCAGCTCGGTCACCAGCTCCGCCACGGCGGCCACCACCAGCTCCGCGGTCGCCGCGCCGTCGGCTCCGCGCGGGGTCGGGCGTCTCAGCCAGCGCAACGGCTCCGCGCGGTGCCGGTCGACGGCGACCAGCGCGGCCTTCATCTCGGTTCCGCCGACGTCGACGGCGATGGCGTTTGCGGTCACGCCGACGATCCTCCGCTACCGGACGCCTATTGGTCTACACCAAACGGGTGTGTTGTTCGCGGAAGGTTTTCGCGGACTTCCCGGGCCTCAACTGCCCATCAGCTTCTGCAGCGCGTCCAGCGCGCGGCTCGCGGTGGACTTCACCGTGCCCCGCGAAACCCCGGTGGCCTCGGCGATCTCCGCTTCGGACAGGTTGCCGTAGTAACGCAGGACGAGGACCTCGCGCTGCCGCCGCGGGAGTTTCGCCAGCGACGCCACCACCGCCTGGTGCTCGGCCGTCAGCATCGCCAGCGACTCCGCCGAACGGGCGTCGGCCTGGTGCGGCGGCTGGTACTCGCGGGCCGTCTTGCGGCGGCGCAGCACCGAGCGGCTGCCGTTGACCACCGCGGTCCGCAGGTAGCCGATCGCCGCCCGCGCGTCGCGCAGGCCGGACCAGTTGCGGTACAGGCCGGTGAAGGCCTCCTGCACCACGTCCTCGGCGGTGGCCGGATCGTCGACCAGCAGGATCGCCAGCCGCACCATCCGCATGCGCTGCTGGCGGTAGAGGTCTTCCAGGGTCAGCGGAGCTGACTCGTCGGCCGCTGCGCCGTCCAATGTGCGCAGGTGACCGAGGGTCTGCTCGACGCTCCGTTCGACTCCGCGTGAATCACCGGCCATGATCGGACAAGCTACCGGTTGTCCCCCGGTCGGTGTGGCCCGGCCGGGTAGCGTGCGCATCGATCGTGATCGGAGAAGACGGAGGTTCGGCATGGCCAGGTTCGTGGTCGATTTGGTCTACGGCGAGGACCAGGAACGCCGCTTGCAGGTCCGCCCGGCGCACCGCGACTACTGCCGCGAGCTCGCGGACCGCGGAGTGCTGCTGGCCGGTGGCCCGTTCACCGACGGCGCGGGCGCGCAGATCGTCTACGAGGTGGCCGACCGGGACGAGCTGCGGGCGGTCCTCGACGCCGACCCGTACACCGAGGCAGGAGTGATCGCGCGGACCAGCGTCCGGGAGTGGGACGTCCTCATCGGCGCCTGGCTGTAAGGGTTCGTCCGGCGAACTCGGCCCGCGTGGCGGAAGTTCACCTGATTGCGGGAGCCCGTTCTCGCGCGTGCGATACGCGGCGAACGGGCTGTCCTCGCCGGGCGAGCGCCGAGAGCCCGCGGGGGTGCCGCACCGCTTTCAAGATCAAAAACGGTGACCGCTTCGAGGGATGAAACCGCAGCGTGTGAGGATGTACACAGGATTCGTCCGGTTCTGAATCCTGTCACCGGCTTTCAAAACCGGCCCGGCTCGGGCACTGTGACGCGAAAGTGTGGCGCCGAGCCGGAACGGCCCGCTGGTGGCCTGCCGCGGCTCGTAGGATGCTGCGCAACTCTCCGTCACCAAGACTGAACTCCATGCGAGGAGGACGACCGATGCCCATCGCGACCCCCGAGGTCTACGCGGAGATGCTGGACCGGGCGAAGGCTGGCGAATTCGCCTACCCGGCCATCAACGTGACCTCGTCGGAGACGCTCAACGCGGCGCTGCGCGGGTTCGCGGAGGCCGAGAGCGACGGCATCATCCAGTTCTCGACCGGCGGCGCCGAGTTCGCTTCCGGCACCAAGGTCAAGGACATGGTCACCGGCGCCACCGCGCTGGCCGAGTTCGCGCACGTCGTCGCCGCGAAGTACCCGGTGAACATCGCCCTGCACACCGACCACTGCCCGAAGGACAAGCTGGACGGCTTCGTCCGGCCGCTGATCCAGATCAGCCAGGAGCGCGTCGACCGCGGCGAGAACCCGCTGTTCCAGTCGCACATGTGGGACGGCTCGGCGATCGACCTCGACGAGAACCTGGAGATCGCCCAGGACCTGCTGGCGGCCGCCCACAAGGCCAAGATCATCCTGGAGCTGGAGGTCGGCGTCGTCGGCGGCGAGGAGGACGGCGTCGCCAACGACATCAACGAGAAGCTCTACACCGCGCCCGGCGACTACGAGAAGACCGTGGACGCCCTCGGCAGCGGCGAGAAGGGCCGCTACCTGCTGGCCGCCACCTTCGGCAACGTGCACGGCGTCTACAAGCCGGGCAACGTCAAGCTGCGCCCGGAGATCCTCAAGCAGGGCCAGGACGTGGTGTCCGAGAAGCTGGGCCTGGCGGCCGGTTCCAAGCCGTTCGACCTGGTCTTCCACGGCGGCTCGGGCTCGCTGCTGGAGGAGATCCACGAGGCGGTCTCCTACGGCGTGGTGAAGATGAACATCGACACCGACACCCAGTACGCCTTCACCCGCCCGATCGCGGACCACATGTTCAAGAACTACGACGGGGTCCTCAAGATCGACGGCGAGGTCGGCAACAAGAAGACCTACGACCCGCGCAGCTACCTCAAGGTGGCGGAGCAGGCGATGGCGGCCCGAGTGGCGCACGCCTGCGAGAACCTCAAGTCCGCGGGCCGCATGCTCGCCGGCTGACACGCAGCTCGTTCGACGGCCCGTCCGCCAGGTGCGGACGGGCCGTCGTCGCACCTGACAGGATTGGGCCATGACGAGGAACCTGTTGGAACCGCCGGAGACGCTGCTGCCGGAGAGCCCGGAGGCGCAGTCCGAGCTCGACGCGGGCACCGACCCGACCGTGGTCGCCGCGCACCACCCGGCCTTCAGCGCTGCTTGGGCCGCGCTCGCCGAGGGCGCGCTGGAGTCCGGCCAGAACATCGCCGCCTACGCCTACGCCCGCACCGGCTACCACCGCGGGCTCGACGCGCTGCGCCGCGCGGGCTGGAAGGGCTTCGGCCCGGTGCCGTGGCGCCACCAGCCGAACCAGGGCGTCCTGCGCTCCATCGCGGCGCTGGCGAAGGCCGCGCAGTCGATCGGCGAGGACGAGGAGTTCGACCGCTGCCGCCAGCTGCTCGCCGACAGCGATCCGGCCTCCCTCGAAGCCACCGGCCTGGCCTGATCCCCCGTTCGGGACGTCGTCACCCGGGTGAACGTCGATTTCGCACGAAATCGACGCAGCCCCGGGTGGCGGCACCGTGAGCTGCGGAGTCCGTCGAGGATCACTGCCCTGGCGCTCGGATCGCCGGGCGATCTGACGGACAATGTCCGGTGTGCACAGACTGCGCGAGGAAGTTACCCGGCGACTGCGCCGGCTGATGCGCACCGGCGTGCCCATCGTGCAGTGCGCCGTCGCCGCCGGGCTCGCGTGGTTCCTGGCGCGGCACCTCTTCGGGCACCCGCAGCCGTTCTTCGCGCCGATCGCGGCGGTCATCTCGCTCGGTGTCTCGCTGGGCCAGCGGATGCGGCGCGCGCTGGAGCTGGTCGTCGGCGTGAGCATCGGGATCGGCGTCGGCGACGTGCTGATCTCGTTCATCGGCACCGGCACCTGGCAGATCGCGCTCGTCGTCGCGCTGGCCATGAGCACGGCGGTGCTGCTGGACAGCGGAGTCGTCATCGTGCTGCAGGCCGCTTCGTCATCGGTGCTGGTGGCGACCCTGCTGCCGCCGGCGACCGCGGGCGGGCTGACCCGCATGCTCGACGCGGCGATCGGCGGCCTGGTCGGGTTCGTGGTCGCGGCGCTGCTGCCCGCCAACCCGCTCGCCGTGGCGCACCGCAACGGGCGGCTGGTGCTCGGTGCGCTGGCCGATGCGCTGCGCGGCGTCGCCTGGGCGGTGGCGCGGCAGGATCCCGAGATGGCCGGCGACGTGCTCGCGGACGCCCGCAAGAGCCAGAAGTCCGTCGAGGAGTTCCGCACCGCGCTGGAGGCCGGGCAGGAGATCGCCAAGTTCGCGCCGATCCGGTGGCGGCGGCGCGGCGATCTCGAACGCTACGAGACCGCGTCGACGCCCATCGACCGGGCGCTGCGCAACACCCGTGTGCTGGCGCGTCGCGCGCTGGCCGCGCTGCGCGACGGCGAGCCCGTGCCGCGTCCGCTGCCGGCCCTGCTGGAGGAGCTGGCGGGCGCGGTGGTGCTGCTGCGCGACGAGCTCGCCAGCGGTGTCGACCCGCTGCAGACCCGCGAGGCGGCCCGCTCGGTGGCGAAGAAGTCCACTGTGGAACTGCTCGGGGAGGGCGACTTCTCGATGCAGGTGGTCGTCATGCAGGTCCGCTCGATCGCGGTCGACCTGCTGCAGGCGACCGGGCTGAGCCGCACCGAGGCCACAGCAGCCCTCCCGCCGCTGTACCCCGAGGCCAAGGACTAGGGCCGGTCTTTGTCTTTGAAGCGGCGAAGCCGCTCGTCAGACAAGCCCTAGGGCCGGTTGAGGACTGCTGCCAGGGCGGTGTGCAGGGCTTCGTGGTCGCGCGGGTCGTGCAGGTGGCAGTCCGCCGCCGAGATCCGGTACCACTCCTCGGCACCGGCGTAGCGGATCCACACCTCCACCGCACCGTCGACGCACGTCGTGGCCAGCTCCAGCGCACCGGTGATGACGCCGACCTCGTCGGTCATCACCCCACCCGGTGGCGCGGCGATGGACGAGCGCAGTTCCGGCATGGCCCTCTCCTCTCACGGCCTCCCGATGATCGCGTCGAGCGCCGCGAGGTGCGACTCGTAGGCGCTGCGGCCCAGCGGCGTGGCGCTCAGCCAGGTGCGCGGACGGCCGTCGACGTTGCCCTTGCGCACCTCGACGTAACCGACGGATTCCAGCGTGGAGATGTGCTTGGACAGGGCGGAATCGCTGACCTCGACGGTGTCGCGGACGCGCCGGAACTCGACCTGCTCGGCGGTGACCAGCAAGGCCATGATCGAGAGACGGACCGGGGAGTGGATCTCGCGGTCCAGCAGGTGCCGGGGATGCTCCGGCCGGCTCACTTCGGACGGCCTTCGGGCGCGGCGATCTCGATCTTGCTCATCCCCGCAATCTCGCAACCGCTCGCCGGTGTGTCAAGCGGCGCCCGCCGGGCGAGCGGGCGCCGCCGACCCGGCTCAGCAGCCGTCGAGTGCCTTCTGCAGCGCCGACTTCTCCGCATCGGTGATGGTCAGCTCGTACTTGTGCTTGCTGCCGATCCACATCGAGGCGTACTCGCAGTGGTAGTCCGCCAGCGGCGGCATCCACTGGTCCGGCGTCTGGTCGCCCTTGGTCTGGTTGACGTTGTCGGTGACCGCGATCAGCTGCGGGCCCTCCAGGTCGTTGGCGAACTGCTGGCGCTTCTCCTGCGTCCAGTCCGCCGCGCCGGAGCGCCACGCGGCGGCCAGCGGCACCACGTGGTCGATGTCCACATCGGACGGCTGGGTCCAGGTGTCGCCGTCGTACGGGCTGTACCAGCTGCCGGAGGTCGGGTAGCAGTCCGAGCCGACCTGCACGTCCTTGCCGTCCCGCTTGAGCACCGCCTCGCGGGTGTTGCAGTTGTCCGGTCCGTCGATCCAGTGCGGGAACTTCTCCCGGCTGTAGCCGTCCATCGAGCCCTCGGGAGCGACCTTGAGCTCGCCGAGCTGGGTCTTGGCGGTCGCCGGGTCCGGGATGCCCGGCGGCTCGGCGCCGGCCGGCGCGGCCAGGCCGAGTCCCAGAGCGGCCGCGAGCGGCAGGGCGGTCAGGGTCGCGCGCAACGTTCGGTGGCCTGTCATGGCTTCCTCCGCGTGGGCGTCTCGCCGTTGTCGGATTTCGACCATTGCCCACGCAGGTGGCCGGATCAATGCCAGTGCGTGGCCAGCGGGTGACTTGGCGTGAAATCGCCACCGATCGTGTCACCTTCTGGTGAATTTCGCACCGACCTGGTTCCGGTAGCTGCTCCCCGAACGGGTGATCTCAGTGATTTCCCAGACATTTCACCCGTCATCACCGAGCGAACCGCAGGTCCTCGGTGTGCCGGTACCAAACCCACTTCTCCGCCGGGCGCGGGTGCTTCATGCCGTCGTGGACGACCGTCGCCGAGCGGAACGAAGCCTGCACCGCGCGCCCCCGCGTCACTTCGCTGCGGCGACGCAGCAAGCCGCGGCGCACCGTGGTCACCAGCAGCCCGTCCGTCGCGGGGTCGAGCATCGCGTTCATCGGGTCCGAGGTGGACTCAGGCAGCGGCTCGGCCTCCGGATCCGGCGAGATGGTGATCTCCAGCGCGCTGCCGTTGAGCACCTGCTCGTCGTCGCAGTACACCTGCCCGGTGATCGGCTCGATCGTCCCGGCGCCGAGCAGCACGCCGCCCGAATCGTCGCGGATCAGCGCGGACGGGCGCGGCGCGGCGGTCAGAGCGCGCTCGAAGTCGCCGGCCCGCAGCCCCCACAGCCGCGCGGCCGGGGAGTCGGTGACCGGCACGTAGCCCACCACCAGGTCACCCAATCGGTTCTTCCGGAGCAGCCGGAGCACGACCGAGGCGAAGTCGGCGTCGGTGCCGTGCACCACCAGCCGTTCCGAGGTCTCGGCGAGCAGCGGATCCAGGTCCTGGCGGGTCGGCGTGACCGGCAGGTCGAACCATCGCACACCGTCACCGGACGGACGCGCTGCGCGGTCGACGTTTCCGCAGGACAATGCGGTCGTACTCACGTTTCGCTCCTGGTTTACCCTGATCGACCGGCATACCCCGTGGTGGGAGCGGGCGAAGCGTGCGGTCACGCTGGCTACCACCCAGTCCAGGTTGGAGTTTCACATGCCGGCGATCGTGCTGATCGGCGCCCAGTGGGGCGACGAAGGCAAGGGTAAGGCGACCGACCTGCTCGGCGAGCAGGCCCAGTGGGTCGTCCGCTACCAGGGCGGCAACAACGCGGGTCACACCGTGGTGCTGCCCGACGGGCAGGACTTCGCGCTGCACCTCATCCCGTCCGGGATCCTGACCCCGGGGGTGACCAACGTGATCGGCAACGGTGTCGTGGTCGACCCCGGCGTGCTGCTCGAGGAGCTGGCCGGGCTGGAGGAGCGCGGCGTGGACACCTCGCGCCTGCTGCTCTCCGCCGACGCGCACCTGATCATGCCCTACCACGTGGCCATCGACCGGGTCACCGAGCGGTACCTCGGCAAGAAGCAGATCGGCACCACCGGTCGCGGCATCGGGCCCTGCTACCAGGACAAGATCGCTCGCGTCGGGGTCCGCGCGCAGGACCTGCTGGACGAGAAGATCCTCCGGCAGAAGGTCGAGGCAGCCCTCGACGTGAAGAACCAGATCCTGGTCAAGGTGTACAACCGCCGCGCGATGGACGTCGACGAGGTCGTCGACACCGTGCTGGCGCAGGGCGAGAAGTTCGCGCACCGGATCGCCGACACCAAGCTGCTGATCAACCAGGCCCTGGAGCGCGACGAGACGGTGCTGCTGGAGGGCTCGCAGGGCACCCTGCTCGACGTCGACCACGGCACCTACCCGTTCGTGACCTCGTCGAACCCGACCTCCGGCGGCGCCTGCGCCGGCTCCGGCATCGGGCCGACGAAGATCGGCGCGGTGATCGGCATCCTCAAGGCCTACACCACCCGCGTCGGCGCCGGTCCGTTCCCGACCGAGCTCACCGACGAGGCGGGCGAGAACCTGCGCAAGCAGGGCGGGGAGTTCGGCGTCACCACCGGCCGCTCGCGGCGCACCGGCTGGTTCGACGCGGTGATCGCGCGCTACGCGACCCGGGTCAACGGCATCACCGACTACTTCCTGACCAAGCTGGACGTGCTGTCCGGTCTGGAGACCATCCCGGTCTGCGTGGCCTACGACGTCGACGGCGAGCGGGTCACCGAGATGCCGATGACGCAGACCGGCGTGCACCACGCGGTTCCGGTGTACGAGGAGATGCCGGGCTGGTGGGAGGACATCAGCGGGGCGCGCAGCTTCGAGGACCTCCCGGCCAACGCCCGCGCCTACGTCGAGCGCATCGAGGAGCTCTCGGGCTCCCGCGTCTCGGCGATCGGCGTCGGCCCCGGCCGCGACCAGACGATCGTCCGCCACACGATGGCCTGAACCGCCCAGGGGGATCCCGATTCCGGTCAGGATCCCCCCTGGTCGGGGCGGTGTGGTCGCGATTTCAATGGAAATCGGACGTCCGATTTCCATTGAAATTGGACATCCTGCGGCGTGTCGGGGTCCGACGCGCCGCAGGGGACGCAATTTCCATTGAAATCGAAGATCTGATTTCCATTGAAATTGCGTCAGCGGTTGCGCCAGGAGCTGTCGAGGGCCGCTTCTTGGAGGTCGAGTTCGCGGAGGACC